>JBPYFQ010000167.1:0-78040 GCA_051985625.1 Solirubrobacteraceae bacterium | reverse complement strand
TCGCCCTGTGCGGGCTGGCCCTCATCCCGCTGGCGGCCAGCCAGAACCAGACCAGGCGCGATATCTGGATCTCCCACGCGCCGTTCGGGATCCGGCTGCGTCAGATCATCCCCCAGTTCCTGATCGGGACCAACGCGCCGCATCGCCTGGTGGTCAAGTACCTGGCGATGGGGCTGGCGGTGGTGGCGCTGGGGCTGCTGGCGTTTCGGGCGACCGCGGCCGAGCGGCGTGGGACGATCATCGCCGGCGGCCTGGCCGTCGGCGGCTTCGTGCTGGCGCTGCTGTTCGTCGCCGCCGGCTTCGACGACCTCATCACCCGCAACATCATCGCGTTGTGGCTGCCGGCCGCGATCGTCATCGCCGGCGGGCTGGCCGCGCGCCGAGCGCCGCTGGCCGGCGCCGCGGTGGCGGTGGTGCTGTGCGCCACCGGGGTGTGGGCCGCCGTCGGGGTCGCCACCGAGCGCAGCATGCAGCGCCCGGACTGGCGCTACGTGGCCCGGGCGCTCGGCGAGCGGGCGCCGGCGTCTCCCGGACGCGCGATTCTCGTCCAGCATTACACCGACCTGCTCCCGCTGTCGCTCTATCTCCCGGGCCTGCGGTTCCTCCATCGGCCGGAACGGGTGGCGCAGATCGACGTCATCTCGGTCGTCTCCCCCGGCCAGCCGGTGTGCTGGTGGGGGGCGGCCTGCAATCTCATCCCGTCGGCCATGCAGCGCCGGTATGACATCGCCGGCTTCCACGTCGTCTCGCGCCGCCACGTCCTGCAGTGGACGATCCTGACCATGGCCGCCGACCGGCCGGTGCTCCTCAGCCGCCGGGATGTCGCCCGCGCGCTGCATACGACGAGGCTGCCCCACGACGTGCTGATCTACCAGCCCGGCTGAGCGCCGCCACCTCATCGGGGGTCAGCTGCCGGTGGGCTCCCGGGGCGAGATCGCCCAGGGTCAGCGGCCCGAACGCCACCCGCTCCAGCCGCCGCACCGGATGGCCGACCGCCTCGCACATCCGCTTGACCTGGCGCTTGCGGCCCTCGTGGATGGTGATCTCCAGCAAATCGGAATCCCGCCCACCCAACCGGCGGACGCGGGCCGGCGCGGTCGGCCCGTCGTCGAGCGTGATGCCGTTGCGTAGCCGGCGCAGGGTGACGTCGCGCACCGGCGCCCGGTCGACGCGGGCCCGGTAGGTGCGGGGCACCTCGAAGCTGGGGTGGGTCAGGCGGTGGGCGAGCTCGCCGTCGTTGGTCATCAGGATCAGCCCGGTGGTGTCCATGTCCAGCCGGCCGACCGGGTAGAGGCGGTGCGGGGACGGGATGAGCGTGACGACCGTCGGCCGCCCCTGCGGGTCGGACGCCGTCGAGACGACCCCGAGGGGCTTGTTGAGGATGTAGACGACCCGGTCGGTGCCGGCCTCGATCAGCTGCCCGTCGACGAGAACCGCGTCGTCGGGTGTGGTGTCCCGGGCCGGATCGGTGATCGTCTCGCCGTTGACGGTCACTCGGCCGGCGCGGACGATGTCCTCGGCGGCGCGGCGCGACGCCACCCCGGCGGTGGCGAGGAACTTGGCTAGGCGCATCGCGCTGTCAACATAGTGAGCATGGACCTGCAACTGCTCGACGACACCCTGGCCGATCTCGGCCAGCCCGCCTACCGGGCGCGGCAGGTGTGGCGCTGGACGGCGCAGGGCGCCACCGGCTTCTCGGCCATGACCGACCTGCCGCTCGAGCTGCGGTCCGCGCTGGAGGCGAGCGTCCCGTTCTCCAGCCTGACCGTCGAGTCCGAGGCCCATGCCCGCGACGGCACGGTCAAGGCGCTGTTCACCACTGCGGACGGCCGGCCGGTGGAGGCGGTTTTGATGCGCTACCGCGACGGCCGGCGCTCGCTCTGCCTCTCGTCGCAGTCGGGCTGTCCGCTCACCTGCACGTTCTGCGCGACGGGCACCATGCGCTTCGGCCGCAACCTGACCGCGTCGGAGATCCTCGACCAGGCTCTGCACTTCCGGCGCATGGGCCCGGTCGACCACACGGTGTTCATGGGCATGGGCGAGCCGATGATGAACCTCGACGCGGTGCTCGCCGCCTGCGAGCGGCTCCCCTCGCTGGGGATCGGGCACCGGCACACCGCGGTGTCGACCGTCGGCTGGGTCCCCGGCATCCGGCGGCTGGCCGACCAGCCCATGCCGATCCGCCTGGCCCTGTCCCTCCACGCCGCCGATGACGCGCTGCGCTCGGAGATCATGCCGGTCAACGACCGCTATCCGCTGGCCGACGTGCTCGCCGCCTGCCGGGATCACTACGCCGCCAAGCGCCGCATGATCTTCGTGGAGTACGTGATGCTCGCCGGCGTCAATGACTCCTACGCCCAGGCCCGTCAGCTGGCCGAGGTGCTCGACCCGCGCATGTTCAAGGTCAACCTCATCCCCTACAACCCGACCGACGCCCCGTACGAGGGGTCCAGCCCCAAGGCAATCGAGGCGTTCCGGGCCGAGCTGGAGAGCGAGGGGATCAGCGCCACCGTGCGGCTGACCCGTGGGCGCGACATCGACGCCGCCTGCGGCCAGCTGGCCGCCGCCGCAGCCACCTGACGCGGCTCGCCTGCCGCAACTTTGGCGAATCACCGGCAGCCCCTGCCGGTGAATCGCCATTCATCGCCGGTGCAGCAGCATCCCCAGGTTGATGGCGTTGGCCATGGCGCGGTAGCCGGCGGCGTTGGGGTGCAGGTGGTCGCCGCTGTCGTCGGCCGGCTTGAGCTGCTCCGGGTTGCTGGGGTCGGCGACGGCGCCGGCGAAGTCGATGACCCCGTCGAACGCGCCGCTGTCGAGGATCCAGCGGTTGACCGCCTCGCGCTTGGCCTCGCCCTCGGCGCTCCAGTAGCGGGCGCCCTTGAACGGGGTCAGGGTGGCGCCGAAGATCCGCAACCCCGCGGCATGGGCTTTGGCGATGATCTGCTGGTAACCCTCGACGATCTGCAGCGCGGACACGTCGGTATGCGGCCGATTGCTGGGATTGGTGCTCCGGCTGAAGCCGATGTCGTTGATGCCCTCCAGCAGGATGACGTCGCGCGCCCGGGCCTGGCCGAGCACATCGCGACCGAACCGCGCCACGCTGTTGACGCCGCAGCAGGCCGAGTTGTTGAGCACGCGGTTGCCGCCGATCCCGGCGTCGGCCACCGCCATCGTCTTCCCGCCCCGCCCGCCAAGGCGGCGGGCGAGATCGTCCGGCCATCGCGCGTTGGCGTTGACCGGCGAGCCGACCCCGTCGGTGATGGAGTCCCCGAGCGTCACGATCGTCCCCGTGTACCGCGTCGGGGCGATCACGTCGACCCCGGCCAGGAAGTACCAGGACAGGCTCCGGGGGCCGAAGCCCGGCGCACCGGCGGCCAGCGCGCGGTCGCCCGACGCGACGTAGGTCACCTGACGGGCCTGGACGTGCCCGGTGGCCGGGCCGGTCGCCACCGGCAGATACAGACTGACTGCGACGTGCGCGAACCGGCGGACCGAGAGGCGCACGGGATCGGACAGCACCTCGGCGCCGGGCGGGACGATGACCGACGGGCTGCCGCCGAATGTCACGGTGCGCAAGCTGCCGGCGGCCAGCCGGGCGCCGCCTCCCTGGATGGCGACCGACGCCTGGCCCACCTCAAGCGGACGGGAGCCGAACGTGTTGGTCAGGCGGATGCGGACCGCCGAGCCGGCTGCGCTGGCGAACACGATCTGCCGGATCGTCTGGTGGGCGAAGCCGCGGTTGCCGCCCACCGGAGCCTGCGGCGCCTCGGTCCAGGCGGTCACCCAGTGGCCGGACTGGCTCGGCACGCGCACGTCCGCCGGCGACTCCAGCCCGGGCACGGGTGCCGCAGTCGCCTGCCGAGCCGCCCGTGCCTGGGCCGGCCGGACGACGTCCCACCGGACCAGGGCCGCCCCGCCCAGCACGATGGCCAGGGCCGCGACCGGCCAGATAAGTCGGTGGAAGCGTTGCAACAAAGGCCCAGAACACCCCGGGGTCGCGTTCGGACCGGCGCGCGCGCCGGCCCCTCCCTGCGTCAGCGATCGTATCGGCGGGAGGCGTCGTCGCGCTTAGCGTTGGGCTAAGCCTGGATCACCTCCCCAGCGACCGGCGGGCCTCCCCCAGCACGCTGCGCTCCATCAGCTTGCTGCAGAACACGCTGAAGTGGATCCCGTCGAACCGGCACACCTGTCCGTCGACCCGAGCGTCGTAGTGATTGCCGGGCGAGATGATCCGATCGATGTCGAGGACGCGGACCGACGCCGGATGACGCTGCGCCTCCCGTTCCAGCAGCGCGTTGATCCGCTCGTGGCGGGCCGGCTGCGCGGCCGGAGGCGAGGCTCCGTCGGCCTGGTCCGGCGGATGGGTGTAGGGCACCGAGAGGAACAGGACCTTGACCCCGTGGGCGCCGAGCACCTGCACGTAGCGGTCGATCTGGGCCTGGACGTAGGCGTCGAACTGCGGCTGGCCGAGGTGAACCACCCGGTTGCCCCAGCGCCAGTCGAACTCGTCCCGGTAGCCGAGCTCCACGACGACCTCCTGGGCGTGGAGCGTCTTCTCCTCCTGCGCCCACTGCGACAGGGCCGACGCGCACCCGGCGGGCGGGTCCACCCAGGTGCCGTTGAGGTCGAGCTGGCCCTTGGTGGAGAACGCGCATCCGAGCTGGGCAGCGTTGGCCAGCTGCACCCCGTAGCTCTGCTCGTCGTCCATCATGGGCAGGCCGATCGTGAACGCCAGCGAGTCGCCCACGACCATCACCCGCTTGGGCGGGCACGTCTCGAACGTCCGTTTCGCCGATCCGTTCCACACCAGGCTCGAGGCGCCCAGCGACTTGTACTCGAACTTCGTCTCCTGACCGGGCGCCAGCGGCGCCAGCCCGTACTGCGCCGTGTCGGTCAGCGTCTCGGTGCACGGGCCGTCGGTGCCGCGGAGGTGCGCCGGCGCCCTGGGGAGCTGGGATGCGCCCGGGACGCCGACCGGCAGCGACGCCGCCGCCGAGGCCATGATCAGCGATGCGAACGCGGCCCCCGCCCCGGCGGGCACCAGGCCCCGGGTCACCCAGGCCGGTCGCCGGCGCCGCCGGATCGGCTGCTCGACCAGCCAGTAGGACGCCAGGCTCACGGCCAGAGTCACCGACAGGCGCAGGACGAGCAGCGCGGCGCCGCCAGCGTGGGTGGAGCTCTCGTCCAGCCACAGGAACAGCGGGAAGTGCCAGAGGTACAGGCCATAGGAGATGGCGCCGATGCCCCGCAGCGGCGCCAGGGCCAGGAGGCGGACCACCGGCGCCTGCGGCGTGACGACCACGGCCAGGATCACGAAGACAGCGGCCGCGTCGAGGCCGAGCATGCCGTACGGGTACAGCCACCCGTCGGCCCCGCCGGCAAGCCCGATGCCCGCGATCATGGCCACCAGCGACGCCAGCGAGACGGCGGCGATCACGTGGCGCCACGCCAGGCTCAGCCCGGGGAGTCCGTCAGGCGCCAGGCGGCGGCGGTGCAGGGTGACGGCGATCGCCAGCGACGCGCCGATCAGTAGCCCGGCCGCCCGCGTGTCGGTCCCGTAGTAGACGCGGTCGAGCCCGTGAGCGCCTCCGAACAGGATCGCCATGTCGGCGGCGGAGAGAAAGGCGCCGGCCAGGCTCAGGCCGAGCAGGATCTGCAGCGAGCGCCGCCCCGAGGCGCCCCGGCGGCGGGCCAGCGCCAGCACCCCCAGGACGACGAGCGGCCACACGAGGTAGAACTGCTCCTCGATCGCCAGCGACCACGTGTGCTGCAGCGGCGAGATCGGCCCGCTGGCGGCGAAGTAGTTGGTGCCGTTGGCGATCTGGTGCCAGTTGTTGAAGTACAGGAGGGTCGAGACCCCGTCGTTCTCCAGGTTGGGCACCGCCGTGGTAGGGCCGCCGAGCGCGTAGAAGACGCCGATCGCCAGCACCAGCAGGAACAGCGCCGGTAGCAGCCGCCGAGCCCGCCGGGCCCAGAACGTCCGGAGCACGATGGTGGCCGACCGCGTCCACTCGGCGAGTAGCAGCGACGTGATGAGAAAGCCGGAGAGGACGAAGAACAGCTCCACCCCAAGCAGGCCGCCGGGGGCCCAGGAGACCCCGCCGTGGTACAGGATGACCGCAATGACGGCGATCCCGCGCAGGCCGTCGAGGCCATCGAGATGTGGCAGCTGGACGTGCGGGCGTCGTGAGGGGGCGGGGGCGCGCCGACGCATCCCATTTGTGTTAGCGGCCCGTTTGTATTGGGCGAATAAATCTTGACGCCATACCTACCTCGGCTGGTTCGATGTTGACCAGAAGTAAGTGAATTGACCCATTCTTACCGGCCAGGCGCGGACTTGCGGGCCGCAGCGGGTCGCCTCATTCCCGGGGGCGACCGGCGACGCGTACGCCATCATCACCCGCGTGTCGACCAAGCGCGACGGCCCGCTGGCGCGGCGGCTGGCCGCTCAGCTCCTCTCCGGGAGCCCCGCCCGCGGGCCGGTCGCCGTAGCCGAGCGGCTGCTGGCGATCCAGGCCCAGGATCCCCGCGGCGCCCGGCTGGCCATCCGAGCCCGGACGGACGGCCTGACCGCGGCCGACGTCGACCGCGCGCTGACCGAGCGCCGGTCGCTGCTCATCACCTGGCTCAACCGGGGCACGCTGCACCTGGTGCGCAGCGAGGACTACCCGATGCTCCAGCTGCTGACCACCCCGCCCCTGCGCACCGCGGTTGCGCGGCGGCTCGCTCAGGAGCGGGTCGATCCGGACGCGGCCGCCCGCGGGGTGGCGGTGATCGAGCGGGCGGTCGCCGAGGAGGGGCCGCTGGGCCGCAGCGCCCTGCGCGAGCGCCTGAACCGGGCCGGGGTGCCGACCGCCGGCCAGGCGCTCGTGCACCTGCTGGTGCGGGCGTCGATCGAGGGGCGGATCATCCGCGGCCCGATGGCCGGCCGTGAGCACGCCTATGCGCTGGTGCGCGACTGGCTGCCGGACGTCGGTCCCCCGCCGCCCCGCGACGTCGCGCTGGCCGAACTGGCCCGGCGGTACCTGGCCGGCCACGCCCCGGCGACCGACGACGATCTGGCCCGCTGGGCCGGGCTGCCGCTGCGCGACGCCCGCGCCGGCCTGGAGGCGCTCGGCGGCCGGCTCCGAGAGGCCGGCCCCGGCGGGCTGGTGGAGCTGAAGGGCGCGAGGCGGTCACCGGCGGCGCCGCCGCCCCGCCTGTTGGGCGCGTTCGAGCCCGTGCTGATGGGCTGGCGCTCCCGGGCCGAGGTGCTGGGCGCGGAGGAGCCGCTCATTGTGACCGGCGGGATCTTCCGCGGATTTGCCCTCGTCGGCGGGCGGGCCGGTGCCGGCTGGCGGATCAACGGGCGGCGGATCGAGATCGAGCCGTTCGCGTCGCTGGACGCGGAGGCCGCCGCGGCCCTGCAGCGTGACGCCGACGACGTCCGCCGCTTCCTCGGCCTGCCCTGAGCGCCGGTTATGGGTGCTCAGCAACCACCAGATGGCACTCGCGCGCTACTGGCCGGAATCGGGGGCGTCCGCCGCACCGGCGGTCGATTCGCCGGCATCCGGTGCCGGCGTCTCGGCCGGCTCGACGTCGCCCACGGCCTCGACCTCGTCGGCGAACTCGGCCTCGTCGACGATCTCGCCGTCGGGGCCGGCGACCGCGCCTTCGGCGCCCGCGTCGTCGACAGCCTCTCCCCCGTCGCCGTGGTCGACCGGCCCTTCCCCGTCCTCCACCGGCGGCGTCGACACCCCGGCCAGCCCGGCCCGGGCCTCGCCCGCCCGCAGCAGGCGCTCGCGCAACTCCTGCTCGAACTCCGGCGACGCGTCGAAACCGGCGATGTCCGGCAGGTCCTTGAGCTCGTTGAGCCCGAACAGCTTGAGGAACAGGTCGGTGGTCCGGTATAGGACCGCCCCGAACTGGGAGCGGCCGGCCTCCTCGATGATCCCCCGCTCCAGGAGGGTCGTCGCCGCCGACTCCGCGCTCACGCCGCGGATGCGGGCGATCTCCGGGCGGGACACCGGCTGCAGGTAGGCGACGATGGCCAGGGTCTCGGCCTGGGCGGCGGTCAGCGGCGGGGTCCGCGGCTTGGCCAGCAGGCGCCGGGCGGCGGCCTCGGCGTCGGGATGGCTGCTGAGCGTGTAGCCGCCGGCCAGCTCACGCACCACGAACCCGCGCCGCTCGTACTCGTAGTGCTCCCGGAGGCGATCCAGGGCCGTGACCACCTCGTGCAGCTCGGCGCCGGTGGCGTCGGCCAGCGCGGGCGCCGGAACCGGCTCGGCGCTCAGAAACAGCAGCGACTCGACCGTGCGCTCCAGCTCAGCCCTCACGCTTGGCCTCCGCTCGGCATCCGGCCTCGCCCGTCGGAGGCCGCGTGAGTCATCCGGCTACTCACGCGCTCAACCTCTCCTCCCGCGGCGGATCCGGCACCGCTCGCAGGCCCTCGGATGGCCGCAACGACTGGACGGTGATCTCGGCGAACGGCTCGTCCTGGATCCAGGTCGCCTCGCCCTGCTTGTAGAGCTCCAGCAGCGCGTACAGGGTGACGGCCACCGTCACCCGGTCGGCCCGGCCGACCGCCTCGGAGAAGGTGAAGCGCCCGCGGGACAACAGTCGGCGCAGGTGGGACAGGCGCTCGGCCACCGTGACCTTGGCGATCGTGATGTGCCGGATGTCGACCGGCGCCGGAAGCTGGAGGAGGTTGCCGATCGACGTACTCAGAATCGCCGGGTCATACACCGACGAGGCATCCCGGAGTGAGGCCTTGCGCAGTTGCGGGGGCAGCGGCGCCGACCGGAAGCGGTGGCCGGCCTCGTCCTGGAGGCGCTCGGTCAGGTACGCGGCGGCCGCCCGGTAGCGCTGGGCGTCCAGCAGGCGGGCCAGCAGCTCCTCGGCCGCCTCGCCCGGATCCAGGTCGATCTCCTCGATCTCCTCGCCCGGCAGCAGGAGCCGCGATTTGAGCTCCAGCAGCGCCGCGATCAGGACCAGGAACTCGGTGGCGGCCTCCAGATCGAGGTCGCCACGGCGCTCCAGATGGTCGATGTAGGTGATGACGACATCGGCCAGATCGACCTCCAGCAGGTCGACCTCCTCACGCAGAATCAGCGTCAGGAGCAGGTCAAAAGGACCCGCGAAGACGTCGAGGTCCAGCTCAAGGTAGGTCAGCGTCACGCCCGGGGCCTCCGCATGAGACCCTAGACGTTAGTGGCCGGGTCGGACCCCCAGCGTCACCGGACCCACCCCCATCGCCTCGCGCACGTCGGCCAGCGTGTCCGAGGCGATCGCCCGCGCCTTGTCGGCCCCGTTCGCCAGGATCCGCTCCAGCTCGCCCTCGTCGGCGCGCAACTCCTGGTAGCGCTCGCGGACCGGGGCGAGGTAGTCGATCACCGCGTCGGCCACGGCCTGCTTGAACGCCCCGTAGCCCGAGCCGGCGAACTCGGCCTCGATCGCCGCCGGATCGTCGCCCCGGACGGCCGCCAGGATGTCGATGAGGTTGGAGATCCCGGGTTTGTCCGGGGCCCGCCGGACCTCGCTGCCCGAGTCGGTGACCGAGGAGCGGAACTTCTTGGCGATGGCCGACGGCTCGTCCAGGACGAGGACGGTCCCCTGGGGGGTGCCGCCGGTGGTGGACATCTTGCGCTCCGGTGCCTGGAGGTCCATGATCCGCGCCCCCACCTCGGGGATGCGGACCTCGGGCACCACCAGGGTCTCGCCGTAGCGGGCGTTGAAGCGCTCGGCGATGTCGCGCATCAGCTCCACGTGCTGGCGCTGGTCGTCGCCCACCGGCACCTCGTGGGCGCGGTAGGCCAGCACGTCGGCGGCCATCAGCACCGGATAGGTGAACAGCCCGGCGGACACCAGCTCGCGCTGGGCGCCGGCCTTGTCCTTGAACTGGTGCATCCGGGTCAGGTCGCCGTAGGAGGTCACGCTGGACAGCAGCCAGCTCAACTCCGGGTGCTCCTGCACGTCGCTCTGGCGAAAGAAGATGCAGCGTCCCGGGTCGAGGCCCGCGGCCAGCAGCGTGGCCGCGGTGTCGTAGACCGACTCGCGCAGGCCGCCCGCCTCGTAGGGCACGGTGATGGCGTGCAGGTCGACGACGCAGTAGATCGCCTCGCCGCGGTCCTGGCCGGCCACGTACTGGGTGATGGCACCGATGTAGTTACCGAGGTGCTTGCGGCCGGTGGGCTGGATTCCGGAGAAGATGCGCACGGACGGCAGGCTACTGAGGCGACCGGGGTCGTGGTGGCTCAGTGTGCTTGAGGCACACTCAGCCCCCAGACGGCTCGGAGGAGTCACGGGTGAGTGAAGGGGCTACGGAGCGAGCGCCCTGTCGAGCGCGTCGTGCAGGTGGCCCTCCCCGGACGGGGCCTTCCGGCCGCCGCCGCCCGACCCGGGCGACCCGGGAGACCCGGTCGACCCAGGCGACCCGGTCCGCCGGCCGGCCAGCAGCCAGGCGGCCACCACGCCGCCGATCGCGCCGCACACGTGCGCCTGCCAGGAGATCCCGTTGTGGGGCACGACGCTCGATACGAGCGCGCCGCCCCAGACGACACCGACCACCACGCCGGTCAGGATCTCCAGCCAGCTGCGGTCGAACAGCCCGCGGGCGAACAGGTACGTGGCGTAGCCGAACACGACCCCGCTGGCGCCGATGGTGACTGAACCGCCGGGCGCCACCAGCCACGTGCCGATACCGCCGACCAGGATGACGATGAGCGTCACCAGGGCCAGGCGCCAAGCGCCGCGCAGCGCGATGATTACCCCCATGAACACGAACGGGATCGTGTTGTCGATGAGGTGGGCGAAGCTGACGTGCAGGAACGGCGCGGTCAGGATCCCCCACAGCCGGTCGACGTTGCGGGGGTAGATCCCGTCGTAGTCCAGGCGGTTGGCGTCGAGGGTGTTGATCACCTCCACCAGCCACATGAACGCCACGATCCCGAACAGCAGAGCAAGGCCCTGGACCGACTCGCGCTGGCGCTCCGGGCTGACCCAGCGGCGGGATGAGGACGACGGCCGGCGGCCGGCACTGGAGCGCGACGCCGGCCGGGTGGGGCCGGAGGTGAGATCGAGCCGGGTGGGCATAGTCTCAAGGATGACACGTGCTCCCGCCGCCCGGGCACGGTCATCGGCCACTATTCGCTAACTCTTCGCCAGGACCTCGTGGGCCAGCGCCAGGGCCACCTCGGCCCGCTCCCCGAGCCCGGACTGCAGCACGAACTCCTCCGGCGTGTGGGCACCGCCCCCGCGGGGCCCCAGACCGTCGACGGTCAGCGGGATGGTGTCGGCGAAGTGGCTGGCGTCGCTGGCCCCGCCGCGCGCCACGCCGGTGATCGTCCGGCCCAGCCGGTCCGACGCGGCGGCGAGCAGCGGCTCGGTCAGCGTCGTCGAGTCCATGCCGGGCCAGTTGCGCTCCATCTGCGCGTCGAGCACGACTTCGTCGAGCACCGGCGCGACCGCGGCGAGCACCGCGTCGAACGCGTCCAGGCTCCGGGCCCTCAGGTCGAAGATGAGCTCGCCGGCGGCGGGCACGATGTTGAACGCGTCGCCGGAGCGCATGACCGTCGGCACGGCGCTCAGCTTTTCCGGGCCGTGCGGGTCGTGGAGGGCCGCGACCGCCTCGGCCGTCCGGGCCAGCGCCAGCAGCGCGTTGCGGCCTGCATCCGGGGCGCTGCCCGAGTGCGAGGCGCGCCCGGTGGCGATGACGCGCAGCGTGCCGGCCGCCTTGCGGCGCACGACGACGCCCTCGTCGCCGTTGTCGTCGTGCTGGCCGCCCTCGAAGCAGAGGCAGGCGTCATAGCCGGCGAACGGGCCGCCCGGCCCGGCGTGCACGAACGGGTGGGTTCGCCACTCCTCGTCGGTCACCAGCAGCACGGCGAGCTCGGCGAACGTCTCGGGGCGGGCGGCCAGGGCCCGGGCCACGCCGAGCGCCAGGATGTCCCCGCCCTTCATGTCGACGGTGCCGGTGCCGTACAACCGCTCGCCCTCGCGGCGCAGGGACTGGTGCGCATCGTGGCCGATCACCGTGTCGACATGGCCGAGCAGCATCAGCCGCCCGGTGCCGGTGCCGGTCACGGTGCCGATCATGTCCGGGGCGCTGCCGGGCGTGGAGCAGGGCACGCGCCGCACTTCGGCGTCCGCCGGCAGCAGCCGGGCGCACAGCTCCAACGCCCGCTCGGCGCCGTCGATGTCGCCGGACGGCGAGGAGATGTCGACCAGCCACGTCAGCTCGTCGGTCGCCCGCGCGGCGATCTCGGCGGCCTCGGCGGCGATGACCGGGTCAGTGACAGTGCTCATACCGCCACCGTCAGCACGTCGTCGGGGGACAGCGTGCCGGGCGCCCACCGCTCGCGGGCGGCCTCCCAGGCCAGGTGGCACAGCGCGTCGTTGACCGGCGTCGGCACGCCGTGCAGCCGCCCGAGCAAGCGCACCTCCCCGTTGAGGTAGTCGGTCTCCAGCGGCAGCCCGCGGGTCAGGCTCTGCCAGGTGGACGAGCCGGCGCGGTCGCGTCCGTCGATGTCGCGCACCCCCATCTTCCGCCAGCGCGAGCCGAGATCGGTCACCTCCGGGGCCTCGTGCTCCACCCCGGCGGCGGTCAGCACCGCGCGGCCCTCCTGCCGCGCCCGCTCGGTCAGCTC
This sequence comes from Solirubrobacteraceae bacterium, assembly GCA_051985625.1. Taxonomy (GTDB): domain Bacteria; phylum Actinomycetota; class Thermoleophilia; order Solirubrobacterales; family Solirubrobacteraceae; genus Palsa-465. Next base: position 65,417 of record JBPYFQ010000167.1, on the reverse strand, counting down.
CTCGGTGCCCGGGCCGGGACCGCACAGCGCCTGCACGACGTTGCCGAGGTTGAGCAGAAGCTTGGCGTGCTTCAAGCGCATCACATCCACCACCGGCCGCGACGTGAACCGACTGCCGTCCAGCGCGGCGCACACCTGCTCGCACCGGGCGTCGATCCCGTCCGGGTACACGCCGACGTCGAACATCCCGGTCAAGGTGGTGCCGTACGCCTCGACCGATCCGGGCGTGAGGTGGGCCGTGGGGCACATGACGACGGCACCGTAGACGGAATCGAGCAGCCGCGCGGCCACGCGCTCGTTGTCGACCCCGTTCTGCAGGCAGACCACGGGGGTGGCCGGCCCGGCGGCATCCCGCAGAGCGGTGAGCGCGGCCAGGGTGTCCTGGCTCTTGGTCGCCAGCAGGACGACGTCGTCGCCCGTCCAGGACACCTCGGCGGGCGAGCCCACCGCCGGGATGCGCTGGACGACGCGCTCCTCCGGGGTAACCAGCTCCAGCCCGTCCCTGGAGATCGCGTCCAGGTGGGCGCCGCGGGCGATCAGCGTCACGGCGAAGCCGGCCTGATGCAGGCGGGCGCCGACGACACCGCCGATCGCGCCCGCGCCGAAGACGACAAAGTGCATCCTCCCAGCCTAGTGGCCTGATTCACACGTTCGGCGGCGGCCGCGGCGCCTCGACGCGCCGGATCAGCGCGGCGTCGTGGCCGAGTCCTCGGCGTACAGGGTGACCTGGTCGCGCCCGTGGGCCTTGGAGAAGTACAGCGCGCGATCGGCCAGACGGACCAGCTCGGCGGGCTCCGCCGTCCACCGCGAGTCGCACAGTCCCGCCGAGATCGTGACCGGCGGTTCGCCGTCCGGGCGCTGGGCCCACCGGCCGATCGAGCGGCGGGCGCGCTCGACCGCGGCCAGCGCCTCATCCTCGGTCGTCTCGGGCAGGATCCAGGCGAACTCGTCGCCGCCGACGCGGGCCAGCGTGTCCTCCGCGCGGGCCGCGTCGCTCAGGCAGCGGGCGACCTGCCGGAGCAGCTCGTCGCCGGCGTCGTGGCCGCGGGTGTCGTTGACCTGCTTGAAGTGGTCGATGTCGATGAGGGCGACGGACACCGGGCTGCCGTAGCGGCGGGCCCGGGCCAGGTCGGCGCCCAGGCGCTGATGGAACGTCCGGTGGTTGCCCACGCCGGTGAGCGCGTCGGTGGCCGCCTGGGCGGCCAGCGCCGCCCGGTCCTCGATGTTGGCCACCGAGATCGAGATCAGGCCGGCGAACTCGTTCAGCCGGCGGGCCTCCTCCCCGTGCAGGGCGCCGGCGCGCGCCGAGACGACGGCCAGAAAGCCCCAGGTCCGGCCGCCCACCCGGATCGGCGCGACGATACTGGAGCCGTCGCCGAGGCGCCCGAGGAGGATGCCGGGGGTCTGGCTGACCAGCGGGGCGCGGCCTGCGAGCGCGTGGGCCACGTCGCTGTGAGGCGCGACGGTGACGCGGTCGCCGGCGGCGTACTCGCGCCCGGCCTCCTCGGCCCACGAGCCCAGGACCGTCGCCTCCCCGGCCGGACCGAGACGGACGATGCCGGCGCCGCTGCCCCCGAGCAGCCGCGCCGCCTCGACCGCCACCAGCCGGTAGAAGCGCTCGACCGGCTCGCCGCTGACCACCGCCGTGGCCACCCGGCGGAGCGCGCTCTGCTCGGCGGCCAGGCGCTCGGCGCGCAGGCGCAGGTTGAGCAGGAACCGCTTGCCGGCGATCAGGGCCAGGCCGACCATCAGGAACGCCGGCGCCGCCACCACTGCCTTGGCGGTGCCCTCGGGCCGGCCGGCCGGCGCCGCCGTGAGCGCGACCACGGCCGCGACGACGACGCAGCCCATGAGGTAGGCCAGGGCGGCCGGCGGCGTGAAGAAGTAGGCGGCGAACACGACCACGTAGAACAGACAGGCCCACACCGGCGACTGCGCCCCGCCGCTGAGGCCGATGGCGAGCGCGATGGCGACGGTGCCGACGGCGGCCGAGACGTGGATGAGCCAGACCGGGAGGCGGCCGTAGTCGAGCAGCAGTCCGGAGAAGGTGCCCCAGGCACACCCGCCGGCTCCCATCGCCAGCAGCGCGACCCGGTGGACGCCTGGCCCGGGCATTACCAGGGCCAGGGCGATCACGCTCAGCGACGCGATCACCCAGACCAGTCCGCCGACGCGGCCGGCCGCCACCCGTTCCTCAGGCGGAATCGACCCGGCAGCCCGGAGGGTGGAGACCAGCCGGCTCGTCGAACCTGTCGTCATGGCGTCATCCGTGTCCCCACTCCGAAACCTCCCCGCACGGGTATGGTGCCCAAGGCGACGCCCACCGAACAAAATCGTCCACATTCCTGTGTGTTCTGGGGCGCGCGGCGGGTCAATCCCGTGCAATTAGGCCGGGCGGATTCATGCATCCGTCCACGGTCACCCAGCCAGCAGCCCTCGCCCGTACCAGTCGGAGGCGTCGCGCACACCGGGCAGGGCGAAGAAATAGCCGCCGCCGATCGGCGAGATGAATCGGGCCATCGGCTCGTTCACCAGGCGCTTCTGGACGACCTCGAACTGCCGGCGGATGTCGCGCTGGTAGCAGTTGAAGATCAGGCCCATGTCGAGCCGCCCCTGCGCGTCGACGCCGCGGTCGTAGTTGTAGCTGCGGCGCAGGATCCGGGTCGTCTCGGTCCGCCGCGTCCGCGGGTTGGCCAGACGGATGTGGGCGCGCAGGGGAATGACCCGGCCGTGCGGATCGGCGGCGTAGTCGGGCACATCGGACTCGCGCCTGCCGCCCAGCGGGGCGCCGCTGTCGCGCCGGCGGCCGACGATGCGCTCCTGATCGCCCACCGCCAGCTCATCCCAGCTCTCGGTGAACATCCGGATGACGCGGATGACGTGGTAGGTCCCGCCCGCCGTCCAGGCCCGGCCGCCGCGGTCCGGTCCGGTCCACAGCAGGCGGCGGGCCACCTCGGCCCGCCGAACGTCGGGGTTGGCGATCCCGTCCTTGAACCCCATGTGGTTGCGTGGCGCGCCGCTCGGGCGCGGCGGCGAGACGAAGCCATCGACCCGCCAGCGGATCCGCATCGACCCCCGGGTCCGCCGGGCGATCTCGCGCAGAGCGTGCAGCGCCGTATCGGCGCTGCCGGCGCACAGCGACAGCATGAGATCGCCGCCGACCTGGGCATGGTCGAGGTGGTCGTTGGGGAACGCCGCCATGGCAAACAGCCCGGCCGGCTTATGGGGGCGCAGTCCGAACCGGTGGTCGAACAGCGACGGGCCGAGACCGACCGTCACGGTCAGCCCGTCGGCCGGCGCCACCGGCCCCAGCGTTCCGCTGTCCCCGCCGGAACCGGACCCGCCCGCCCCGCCCGCGGTGAGCGACCGCGCCGCCCCGGTCAATGTCTGCAGCAGGTCGGCCAGTTCCGCCCGCCCCGCGGCGGTCACGTCGAACGCCGCGAAGCAGGCCGCCGGCGGCGGCGCCGACACGATTCCGGCCTGGTGGACGCCGTGGAACGCGACGCCCGGAAGCCGCGCGGCGGGGCCGCCCATCCGGGAGCGCTGGATCGGGCCGTCGGCCTCCAACGGGTCGGTGGCATGGGCCGCCGCGTCGGCAGGGCGCAGCAGACCGCCACCTCCGGCGGCCGCCCCCAACAGACCCCCTCTCACGAGGAACTGGCGCCGGTCGAGCGTCATCGGCGCGGGATGATAAGCGCCGATCTGAAGGGTTGAGCTAGAGCGACCCGTCGGGACGCTAGAGCGGCTGGCGCACGACCGGTCTGCGCGCCGCCCCCGCCTCGTCGAGCCGGCGGACGGGGGTGGTGTGCGGGGCGGTGCGGGCGATCTCCGGGTCCTCGGCGGCCTCGCGCAGGATCGCGGCCAGGACCTCGGCGAACCGGTCCAGCGTCTCCTTGGTCTCGGTCTCGGTCGGCTCGATGAGCAGCGCCTCGTCGACCAGCAGCGGGAAGTAGACCGTCGGGGGGTGCACGCCGAAGTCGAGCAGGCGCTTGGCCAGATCCAGGGTGCGGATCTTCAGGTCCCGCTTCATCGGCGCGCCGGACAGGACGAACTCGTGCATGCACAGCCGGTCATAGGCGGCCGGCAGGTGGTCGGCCACCCCCGCGGTGCGAAGCCGGGCCAGCAGATAGTTGGCGTTGAGCACGGCGGTCTCGGACACATCGCGCAAACCGGCGGCGCCGAGCGAGCGGATGTAGGCGTAGGAGCGCACGAACACGCCGTAGTTGCCCTGGAAGCCGCGCAGCCGGCCGATCGACTTGGGGCGGTCGTAATCCAGGTCGTAGAACACGCCGCCGTCGTGGCCGTGGGTCGGGTCCGATATCCGCCGGACCACCTGGGGGCGCGGGAGGTACGGCTCGATCCGCTCCGACACCGCGATCGGCCCCGAGCCCGGTCCACCACCGCCGTGCGGCTGGGTGAATGACTTGTGCAGGTTGAAGTGCACGATGTCGAAGCCCATGTCGCCCGGCCGGGAGATGCCCATGATCGCGTTGAGGTTGGCGCCGTCGTAATACAGGGTGGCGCCGACCCCGTGCACGATCGCGGCGATCTCCTCGATCCCGTGCTCGAACAGCCCCAGTGTCGACGGGTTGGTCAGCATCAGGCAGGCGACGTCGGTGTCGGCCTTGGCCCGCAGGTCGTCGAGGTCGACGTTGCCCTGCTCGTCGGTGCCGACCTTGACCACCTCATAGCCGGCCATCGTCACGGTCGCGGGGTTGGTGCCGTGCGCGGTGTCCGGGGTCAGGACCTTCGTGCGCTGCTCGCCGTGGTCCTCGTGGTAGGCGCGGGTCAGCAGCACGCCGGCCAGCTCGCCATGGGAGCCCGCCGACGGCTGCAGCGACACGTGCGGCAGCCCCGCGATCTCGCCCAGCGCGTCCTGGAGGCGCCACATCAGCTCTAGCGCGCCCTGTGCCCGGTGCGGATCCTGGAGCGGGTGCAGCCGGGCGTGGCCGTCCAGCCCCGCCACCCGCTCGTGCAGCTTGGGGTTGTGCTTCATCGTGCACGACCCCAGCGGGTAGAAGCCGGTGTCCAGGTCGAAGTTGCGCTTCGACAGCCGGTTGTAATGGCGCACGATCTCCGGCTCGGCCACCTCGGGCAGCCGCGGCCCCTCGGCGCGGCGCAGGCGCGCGGGCAGCAGCTCGTCCAGCGGACGCTCCGGGACGTCGAGGGCCGGCGCGACGAACGCCCGGCGGCCCGCCCGGGAGCGCTCGTAGATCGTCAGCTCGTCGTCGGCAGCCTGCACGCTCATGCGCCCACCTCGTGCAGATGGGCGCTGCGCTCGGCGGCCACCGCCTCGCCCAGCACCGTGGCCAGCCGGTCGATGTCGGCGCGGCTGCGACGCTCGGTGATCGCCACCAGCAGGCCGTTCTCATATTCGGGGTAATCACGGCCGAGGGGGTAGCCCGGGTTGACTCCCTGCTTGACGCAGCGGTCGATGACCGCGTCGACGGGGGCGTCCAGCGACACCGCGAACTCGCGCACCACGGGCTGGTCATGCAGGGCATGGACGCCGTCCAGCGCGGTCAGTCGCTCACGCGCGTATGCGGTCCGCTGCAGCATCAGCTGGGTCAGCTCGACGATCCCGTTCCGCCCCAGCCAGCTCAGGTAGATGACCCCGGCCAGCGCATTGAGCGCCTGGGAAGTGCAGATGTTGGAGGTGGCCTTCTCCCGGCGGATGTGCTGCTCACGCGTCTGCAGCGTGAGCACGAAGCCTCGCCGGCCGTCCAGGTCGCGCGTCTCCCCGGCGATCCGGCCCGGCACCCGCCGGAGCAGCGCCTCCGTGGAGGCGAAGAAGCCAAAGGACGGACCGCCGAAATCGAGCCGGTTGCCGAGCGTCTGGCCCTCGCCCACGGCGAGGTCGACCCCGCACTCGCCCGGCGGGCGCAGCAGCGCCAGCGGCAGCGGGTCACAGGAGGCGATGCACAGCGCACCGACCTCATGGGCGGCCGAGGCGAGCGCCTCCAGATCCTCGACGGCGCCCAAGAAGTTGGGCTGGGCGACGACGACGGCGCTGACGTCCTCGTCGAGCGCCGGCAGCTCGGTCACGCCGTCGTGCAGCGGCGCCTCGACGACGTCCATCCCCCACCCGTGCGCCAGCGTGGCCAGCGCCTCACGCGCGTGCGGATGGACGCCGCGGGAGACGACGAACCGGCCGCGGGGTGGGCGGGTATGGGTTAGCTTGGCGACGTACCCGGCGGCCGCCACCGCGCTCGGGCCCTCGTAGACCGACGCGTTGGAGATCGGCAACCCGGTCAGCTCACAGATCGCCGTCTGGTACTCGAACATCGCCTGCAGGCCACCCTGGGAGACCTCCGGCTGATACGGGGTGTACGGCGTCAAGAACTCGGACCGGGAGATGATCGAATCGACCAGGGCGGGCACGTAGTGGTCGTACATGCCGGCGCCCAGGAACGACAGTTCGTCCTCGGTGCTGGTGTTACGCGCGGCCAGCGCCCGGAGCTCCTCGTAGACCTCCAGCTCGGACCGCCCCGTGTCCAGGGCCAGGGGCCGGGCCAGGCGCAGCTGCTCCGGGATGTCGGCGAACAACTCCTCCACCGACGCCACGCCGATGGCGGCGAGCATCTCGCGCCGGTCGGCATCGGTGGCAGACGTGTACGTCGTCATGACAACGTCGCCTCGTAGGCCGCGGCGTCGAGCAGCGCCTCCTGCTCGGACGGATCCGACAGCCGGACGCGGACCAGCCAGCCCTCGCCGTACGGATCCTCATTGATGGTTTCCGGGGCGTCGGCCAGCGCCTCGTTGACGGCGATGACCTCGCCGGACAGCGGCGAGATCACGTCCGACACCGCCTTGACCGACTCGATCTCGGTGTAGGGCGCGTCCTTTGACACCGTGGTGCCGACCTTGGGCGGATCGAAGAACACCACCTCGCCCAGGGAGTCCTGGGCGAACCAGGTGATCCCGAACGTGCCCTCGTCACCGTCCACGCGCACCCAGTCGTGCTCAGGGTGGTAGAGCAGATCCTCCGGATAGCTGGGATCGGCCATGCTTGACGTTCAGCGCTCCTTCTTGGTGTAGAGGGGTTTGGGTCGGACGACCGCCGCACGGGACCTACCCCGGACGTCGATCTCCAACTCCGTACCCGGCTCGGCCTGGTCGGCCGGGACGTAGGCCATACCGATGCCGCGCTCCAGGCAGGGGGAGTAGGTCCCGCTCGTCACTACCCCGCCGCCGGCTACCGGGTTGCCCTGGCGGGCGATCCCGGGTCCGGTCATCTCAAATGCCACCAGCTTCTCGCTCGGTCCGTCCGCGCGGACAGCGGCCACCGCCTCGGAGCCGACGAATCCGGTCTTCTCCCGGCAGCACCACCCCAGCCCGGCCTCGATCGGGCCGCGATCCTCCGTCAGGTCATTGCCGTACAGGTGAAAGCCGACCTCCAGGCGCAGCGTGTCACGCGCACCCAGTCCCACCGGCGTGACGCCCGCGCCGATCAGGGCGTCCCACACCTCGACCACGCGCTCCGGATCGATCAGGAGCTCCATCCCGTCCTCGCCCGTGTAGCCGGTCCCGCACACCAGCATCGGCACTCCGGCCACCGTCGCCTGGCAGCAGTGCATCCGAGGCGGCAGCGGCTCGTCTGCCAGCCCGCGCAGCACCTCCCGGGCGCGCGGGCCCTGGACGGCGAGCATGGCAAAGCCATCCGAGCAGTCGATCACGTCGGCGTCGAACTCGCCGGTGTGGCGGCGAAACCAGTCCAGGTCCTTCTCGTGGTTGGCCGCGTTGGTGATGGTCACGAAGTGCTCCTCGGCCAGGCGGTAGGCGAACACGTCGTCAAGCACCCCGCCCTGCTCGTTGCACAGCACGCTGTACTGCGCCCCGCCCTCCGGCATACGCCGCACGTCGTTGGACAGGAGATGCTGGAGCAGGTGAAACGCCTCCGGACCCCGGATCTCGATCTGCCCCATGTGTGACACATCGAACACTCCCACCCCGGTCCTGACCGCTAGGTGCTCGGCCTTGATCCCAGCATATTGGACGGGCATCTCCCACCCCGCGAACGGGATGAGCTTGGCCCCCGCGGCGCGATGGCGCTCGTCCAGGGGGCTGCGGCGCAGCGAGGGTGCAGTGGAGGACACGCCAAGCAGGCTAATACATGACCCCGGCGGGTCCCATGTACCGCCCGGCCACCATCCGCCGTACGATCCCGGCGTGTGCGATTTCGAACCTGGCGACCCGCTTCACCCGCTGGCGGAGGACGAGTACGTCGTCGATTCCAGCCGGGTGCGGCGGTTCGTCTCCGACGTCCGCCGGGAGATCGCAGTCGGAGGCGCGCCCGCGCGCGCGTGCGCGCGCATCAGCCCGCTGTTCGCCGACCTGCTCGCCGACCGGGCGTGGCTCCCGCCGGAGTTCCAGTCGCCGGCGGCCGACAGCGGGATGGGCGGCGGGATCGGCCAGTGGCTCATCTTCCGCGCCGCCGACCGGTCGCTGTCCCTGTTCAGCCTGGTCGTCCCGCCGGGCGCGATGACCCCGGTCCACGACCACCTCGCCTGGGGCCTGGTCGGCGTCTACCGCGGCAACCAGGACGAGGAGTTCTACCGGCCCGGCGACGGCCGGCTCGAGACGGTGCGGCGACGCCCGCTGGCGCCCGGCGACTTCTACGCGCTCCTACCCCCGCGTGACGACGTCCACCGCGTCCGGACCACCTCGCCGGAGACCTCGGTGTCGATCCATCTGCTGGCCAACGACACCGGCTGCGTCTGGCGCCACACCTTCGACGACGACACCGGCGAGGCCCATCCGTTCCGATCGGGGTATGTGAACGCCGACTGCTTGGAGACGTGAGTGAGTGGGCGGTGACCTCGGCGCGGAGGTTCGCCAACTCCGGACCAACCCCGACATCGCGATCCTCGAGGGCTTCCACGCGCTCAAGCACGCGCTGCGCTTCGGCGCCCGCGTGCGACTGGCGCTGACCGGGGACCCCGGCGCGACCGACGCGCTGGCCGCCGAACTGGCCCCGGATGTGCGCCCGGCGCTGCGGGGCCTCCTGCGCGCCGCCGACCCGGCCGTGATGGCGCTCGCTGCTCCCCGGGCACCCCACACCGGCGTGGTCGGCTTCGCCGACCGGCCGCCGAACGCCGCCGAGCGCGTCCGCGACGCCGCCCGTGACCGGCCGATCGTGCTGCTGGAGAACCCGAGGGACCTGGGCAACGTGGGCGCCGCCATCCGGGTCGCCGCGGCGGCGGCCAGCGCCGCCGTCCTGACCACCGGCGACCACGACCCGTGGGATCCCCGTGCGATCCGCGGCTCGGCCGGGCTGCACTTCGCCCTGCCGGTGCTCCGGGTCCCGCCCGGGACCACGTTCGACCGGCCACTCGTCGCCGTCGACCCGGACGGCGACGCCGCCGGCCTGCGGCGGATCCCGCCCGACGCGGTGCTGGCCTTCGGCACCGAGCGCCATGGCCTCACCGAGCCGACCCGGGCGGCAGCCGAAATGCGCATCCGCATCCCCATGCGCGAGGGCGTGTCGAGCCTGAACCTGGCGACCGCCGTGGCCGTGGTGCTCTACGCGGGCGGCGCCGATGCCCTCCCGCGGGCAGCGCGCTGCTGCTGAGACCGACCGGGTGATCCGGGCGGACCGGCGGCGCGTAGTTGTCAAGTACGGCGCACCGATAAGGAAATGCCCCGTTTCGGCGTCATTGACCAGAACAGCACGCCAACCGATTGGAGCCACCCATGATCGGCCTCGACAACCCCATCCACATCGCCTTCCTGCTCATCCTGCTGCTGCTGGTGTTCGGCGCCAAGCGGCTGCCTGAGATGGGCCGGTCGCTCGGTTCCGGCCTGCGCGGGTTCCGGGACTCGCTGAGCGGCGAGTCCACCGAGAGCGAGCCGGCCCGGTCCGCCCCGTCGCTGCACGCCGCGCCGGCGCCGGCCGCGACGTCAGCCGAGCAGGAGCAGGAGCGCAGCGACAAGGTCACCGCCTGATCTGATCTGAGGCCGGCAGCTCACAGGCACCGATCATGCAGATGCCAAATGCGCTGGCGCCGGTCCGCTGGCGGCCGATCGCCCACGACGATCGCCTCAGTATGGTCGGCCACCTCGACGAGTTGCGCACCCGGCTGCTGATCTGCCTGGCCACCGTCGTGGTGGCGTTCGGTCTCTGCTTCTGGCAGAACCAACGTCTGCTCCATCTGGTGAACCAACCCCTGGCCCACCAGACTCAGCACCAGGTCAGACAGGGACGCGGCCCGCTGGGCGCCACCTTTACGGTCCAGCGCAGCGCCCGCAACGTGGCGGTCCAGCTGGGCGTGGTCACCGGCATCGTCGACGCCCAGAGCCGGTCAGCGGCGGCGCACCGCGCGCTGGCGGACGTCAACGCCAACCTCCGCCGCGACATCGCCCGCCTGTCGGCGCCGCCGGCGGGCGATCGTCCAGTCACGCTGGGGATCGGCGAACCGTTCACGGCGACGGTCACCGTCACGCTGGTGTTCGCCCTCATCCTGTCGCTGCCGGTGCTGCTGCTCCAGGCCTACTGGTTTCTGATCCCGGCCCTCGAGCCGGCGCAGGGCCGGCGGATGCTCCCGATCACCTGCGCCATTCCGGTGCTGTTCGCCGCCGGCGTCGCCTTCGGAGACCTCGTCGTGCTGCCGGCGGCGTTGCACTTCTTCCAGAACTTCAACAGCGACCAGTTCAACGTCCTGGTCCAGGCGAACCAGTACTACAAGTTCGCGGCGATGACGCTGCTGGCCATGGGGCTGCTGTTCCAGGTGCCGGTGGCGGTCCTGGCCGTCACCCGCGCCGGGATTGTCACTCCCAGACAGCTCCGCCGGAACCGGCGCTACGCGATCATGGCCTGCGGGCTGGTGGCGGCCGCGCTGCCCGGGGACGCCATCACGCTGCTGCTGGAGACATTGCCGCTGTACATCCTGTTCGAGGCCAGCCTGATCGTGGCCTCCATCGCCGAGCGGCGCGCTAGCCGCCCCGGCTGAGCAGGAACTCGAGCGTTGCGCCGTTGAACGCGTCGGGATCCTCGTGCAGTCCCGCGTGGGACAGGTGGTCGAACACGACCAGCGTGCTGTCGGCGATCCCCTCCGTCAGGGGAGCGGCGAACCGCGTTGAGGTGACGACGTCGTGCGCGCCGAACGTGACCAGCGTGGGCGCGGCGATGTCGCCGAGGACCGCCGAGGCGTCGTGGGCCAGGACGGCGTCAATCTGGGCCAGGAAGGCCTCTGGCGGCTGCACCGGACGGCCCCGCACGAAGTCGGCCAGAGCCTCCGCGTAGTCGGGCCGCTCGTCGTACATCTGCGGCGTGAAGCAAAATGGGAAGATGCCCTGGATGACGACGTCCGCCACGGCGGGCAGCGCGCCGGCCAGCGCGCGCCAGAGCTCCACGACCGTGCGCAGGTAGACGTCGGTGCGGTCCCAGGCGCTGTGCAGCGACAGCGTCCGCACGCGTTCGGGGTGACGCCCCGCCAGATGGGTGGCCACCGCCGCGCCGAGCGAGACGCCGGCCACGTGGGCGTGCTCGATCCCGATCGCCCCGAGGAACGCGGCCAGTTGGTCGGCGTACGCCTCGGTGGCGTACGGGCCGGCCGGCTTGTCGCTCTTCCCGGATCCCGGCAGGTCGACCCGATGCACGTGAAGTGCTCGGTGTAGGCCGGCAGTTGGAACGCGTAGCACGCGTTGTCGGCGGCCGTGTAGGGAATGAGCAGGAGCGGATCCCCCTCGCCCTGTATCTCGTAGTTGATCCTGAGCCCGTCGACGTCGGCCTGCGGCATGACCCGGGTCCCCCTGGTTCTCAGTTATCGCTCACGCGCATCCTGCCCGTCGCCTGCCGACAACGCAAGCGGCGGCCGCGGGCCGATAACGCTGCCGGTGCCACGAGTGTCATCTGGTGGTTGCTGAGCGAACCTCCCACCAACCCGTGGCGGCGATCGAGTCGGGCGGTAGTGTCCCGGGCATGATCACACGGACGGCCGCGTGCTCCTGCGGGCAACTGCGGGCCGAAGCGGAGGGAGAGCCGATCCGGGTCTCGGTGTGCCACTGCCTGGCCTGCCAGCGCCGGACGGGGAGCGCGTTCGCCGTGCAGGCCCGGTTCCCGCGTGACCGCGTTCACGTCACCGGGGAGGCGCGCGAGTTCGTGCGCTCGGCGGACGACGATGGCGAGCCCCGCACGTTCAGCTTCTGTCCGCACTGCGGCTCGACGGTGTACTTCGTGCTCGGCTCGCAGCCGGACGCGGTGGCCATCCCGGTCGGGGCGTTCGCGGATCCCGAGTTCCCGCCTCCCGTGCGATCGATGTATCACGCGTCGCGCCGGCACCCGTGGGTGGGCCTGCCCGACGACCTCGACCGGGTGGGCTGAGTTCCGGTCAGCCGGCGCCGGGGCCGCTGGCACCGCTGAGCTGCGCCAGGTCGGCGTCCACCATCCGCGCCACCAACTGCTCGAACGTCAGCGTCGGCTCCCAGCCGAGGTCGGCGCGCGCCCGGGCGGGATCGCCCACCGGCGGGACCGCTTCCGGCGGCCGGACGAGCTCGGGATCGGTGCGCACGTGGTCGGCCGGGTTCAGGCCCACATGGCCGAAGGCGACGTCGACGAGGTCGGCGACGGTGTGGCCGACACCGGAGGCCAGGACGTAGTCCCCGGGCGTGCCGTGGGCGAGGATGAGCCGGCAGCCCCGCATGATGTCGCCGGCGAACGACCAGTCCCGCACAGCGCTGGTGTCGCCCAGCGTCAGGTCCTCGGCCAGGCCGAGCTTGATCGCGGCCGCGGCGCGCGTGACCTTGCGGGTGACGAATGCCTCCGGCCGCCGCTCGGACTCATGGTTGTAGAGGATCCCCGAGCAGGCGAAGAGCCCGTCGTGGCCGCGCAGCTGGCCGACGAGCTGGTGGGCGGCCAGCTTGGCGGCGGCATACGGGGTGCGAGGCCGGCACGGGGTGTCCTCGCGCTGAGGGCTCTCCGGAGCGTCGCCGAACATCTCGCCGGAGCCGGCGACGAGCACCCGCGTGTGCGGGCTGTCCGAGCGCACCGCCTCCAGCAGCGTGGCCGTCCCACCGGCGATCGCCTCCATCGTCCGGGCCGGATGCCGCCAGGACTCCGGGACGAACGTCGGCGCCGCCAGGTGAAACAGTTCGTCGGGCTGGACAGCGGCGACGGCTGCCCGGAGTGACGGCGGCGCCAGCAGGTCGCCCTCGATGACCTCGATGCGGCCCTCCAGGTGGGCGGCGAGACCGAGACGGTCCCCGCCGACGTCGTTCTGCTGGCCTCCCGGATGGACCAGACCGACCACCACATAGCCGTCGTCGAGCAGCGACTCCGCCAGGAACGAGCCGTCCTGGCCGGTCAGCCCGGTGATGAGCGCGCGTCTGCGCGCCGGGCTCACCGGGGGCCGCGTCCGGACAGAAGCTGAAGGTCGGCGTCGACCATCAGCCGGATCAGCTCCTCAAAGCTCGTCTTCGGCTCCCAGCCCATGTCGCGCTTGGCCTTGGACGGGTCGCCGATCAGCTGGTCCACCTCGGCCGGGCGCTTGAGGGAGTCGTCGATCTCGACGTGATCGCCGATCTCCAGCCCGGCCTGGTCGAAAGCGATCTCCAGGCAGTCGCGGACCGAGTGCGTGATCCCGGTGGCGATCACGTAATCCCCCGCGTGGTCCTGCTGGAGCATCAGCCACATCGCCTCGACGTAGTCCTGGGCGTAGCCCCAGTCGCGCTCGGCGTCCAGGTTGCCGAGCTGGAGCTTGTCGGTCACGCCCAGCTTGATGGCGGCGGCGTGCCAGGTGATCTTGCGGGTGACAAACTCCAGCCCCCGGCGTGGGCTCTCATGGTTGAACAAGATCCCGCTCGTCGCGTGGAGGTCATAGGACTCGCGGTAGTTCACGGTGATGAAGTGGCCATAGGCCTTGGCCACCCCGTAGGGTGAGCGGGGATAGAACGGGGTCTGTTCGGTCTGGGGGACCTCGCGGACCTTGCCGAACATCTCGCTGGAGGAGGCCTGGTAGAAGCGGGCCTCCGGGCAGACCTCGCGGATGGCCTCCAGCACGCGGGTGACGCCCACGCCGGTGAACTCGGCGGTCAGTGTCGGCTGGATCCAGGACACGGCGACGAACGACATGGCCGCCAGGTTGTAGATCTCGTCCGGCTTGGCAGCACGCAGGGCGTCGACCAGCGAGCGATGGTCGAGCAGGTCGGCCTGGTGCAGTGTGATGCGGTCACGCAGGTGCTCGATCCGTTCGAACTTCTCTGTCGAGGACCGGCGGACGACCCCGTGGACGTCGTACCCCTTCTCCAGCAGCAACTCGGCCAGGTACGAGCCGTCCTGCCCGGTTACACCGGTGATCAAAGCGCTCGGCACGGCGCGAGACCCTAGCGGTCTTTGAGGAACGACGGGATGTCGATGTCGTCGTCGGAGATCTCCAGCGAGGAGCGCTGGCGATCGTCCATCGTCACGTCGCGGTCGCGGCGCTCACGCCGGGTCGTCTCCCTGGCGGTGCTCGGCCCGCGGCCGTGGTCGAAGCCGGTGGCGATGACCGTGACGCGGACCTCGTCGCCGAGCTGGTCGTCGATGACCGCGCCGAAGATGATGTTGGAGTTGGAGTCCGAGGCGCTCTGGACGATCTCGGCCGCCTCGTTGACCTCGAACAGGCCGAGGTCGTGGCCGCCGGTGATGTTAAGCAGGATCCCGGTCGCGCCCTCCACCGATTCCTCCAGGAGCGGCGAGGAGATCGCCACCTTGGCCGCCTCGGCCGCCCGGTTCTCGCCCGCCGCGGTGCCGATGCCCATGAGCGCGGAGCCGGCCTCGTGCATGATCGTTCGCACGTCGGCGAAGTCCAGGTTGATGAGGCCGGGGATCGTGATCAGGTCGGTGATGCCCTGGACGCCCTGGCGCAGGACGTTGTCGGCCTCGCGGAACGCGTCCAGGATGGTGGTCCGGCGCTCCACGATCGACAGCAGCTTCTCGTTCGGGATCACGATCAGGGTGTCGACGTTCTCCCGCAGGCGCTGGATGCCCTCGGCGGCCTGGCGGGCGCGCTGGGTGCCCTCGAACACGAACGGGCGGGTGACGACGCCGACGGTGAGCGCGCCGATCTCGTTCTTGGCGATCTCGGCGATGACCGGGGCGGCGCCGGTGCCGGTGCCGCCGCCCTCGCCGGCGGTGACGAAGACCATGTCGGCGCCCTTGAGAGCTTCCTTGATGTCATCCCGCGACTCGGCCGCGGCGCCGTGGCCGGTGTCCGGGTTGGCGCCGGCCCCGAGGCCCTTCGTCAGGTTGTGGCCGATGTTGAGCTTGATGTCGGCGTCGCACATGGCGAGCGCCTGAGCGTCGGTGTTGCACGCGACGAACTCAACGCCTCGCAGCCCAGCGTCGACCATGCGGTTGACGGCATTGGTGCCGCCGCCGCCTACGCCGACGACCTTGATGACTGCCAGATAACTTCCGCTTTCCATGAGATTCGTCCGACCCTCTAGTTAGGGTTGAAGGTTTGGGCGTCCATCGCGCCTCGTGACCAGTTTGGCACGTTAGGGGCTAAGGATGCGCGAAGTCAACGCTGCGCCCACTGCCGCAACGATCGTTGCAGATCGACGAACTCTCGACAATAGCCGAGAGTTGGGAAAAGGCCCAGGCTAACCCTCGACTTGAGCTTCAGCCTCCGCCCGTTGTCCCCGTCCCGCCTGAGCTTGGAGCCGTTCCGGTCCCACCCGTGGCGCCGGAGCCGGAGGCCGTGGAGGTGCCCGAGCCGGAGTCTGCACCGGCCCCGGCGGCAGGCCGCGACGCGTCGGTGACGTCGATGTAATCCGCGCCGGCGGAGCTCGAGGAGGCCAGCACGGCGACCGCGGCCGCCCACTTGGCGCCCAGGTCCGAGGCGTCGCCGAAGTACACCTTGGGGCCGTTGCGCAGCGTGGCGACGAGCCCGCGGGTGGGGTCGCTCGAGACCTGCGCCACCTTGGCCAGCAGCGCGTATGGCGCCGCGCCGAGGAGCCTGACCTCCGGCGCTGTGGACCCGTCGATGTGCGTGCCGCCCGGAAGGACCGAGACCGCGATCGTCGGCAGCGAGCCGGTGGAACCGGCGTCGTGCAGCAGCGTCCCGTCGGCCGACACCGGGATCTGGCGACCCCCGGCCGCGATCTCGGCGACCGGGACCTGCTCAGCGACGTCGATCGTCATCGCGTGCGGGAAGCTGGTGCTCACCGTCAGGTGCTTGACGACCGGGTAGGGCCTGATCGCCGTCCGGAGGGCGGCGAACTTCACGTCGAGGGTCGTCATCCCCCGGGCGGCGCCGGTCAGTGCCGAGCGGATCTGCCCCGCGTCGGGACCGCTGACCCCGGTGACCGTCACCTGGCGGACCGCCACCAGCGAGGAGTTGCGCAGCCACAGCCAGCCGCCGCCGGCGAGCAGGACGCCGACGAGCAGCGCGGCGATCAGGCGCGGCCGGGGGCGCGGGAGCCAGCGGTGGATGGGACGCGCCCGTCCGGCGGCCCGCCGGCCCGGCATGGTCGCCGACGCCCGGCGGCGGGGCGCCGCCTGGCTGCGCCCGGAGCCGATCACGAGCGGCTCCATTCGGTGGGGCACGACCGCAACGCGGAGACCGCGGGCAGGCGGGCGCCGCCCCCACAATCGATGCGGGAGCTCTGTACCGGGATCTGGCTGAGCTCGTGGTCGAGTTTCAAGGCAAGTCGGCGGACGCCCGTGTCCGCTATGAGGAGGTTCGACCCGGAGCCGACGACCCCTACCTCGTTCGCCCGCCCGCCCGTCAGCCGGGCCGGCGGGTCATCGCGCTGGACGCCGTCGGGGACATCTGCCATGCCGCAAGCCAGAGTAGTCGGCGCCCCGGCCGCCAAAAATCGGACCTCGCCCACCCCCGCCCACCCGACCGGTCAGCCCGGTGGTGCCTAGGCGACGACGAGCGAGCGACCGAGCGAGTCGATATTCCCCGCCCCCATCATCAGACACAGGTCGCCGGACCGGAGGGTGTCGGCCAGGAAGCCGCGCGCGATGTCGAATCCGGGCAGCCAGGCCACCGGCCGTCGGCCGGGAGCGTCGGCCGCCCAGGCCGCGACGAGCCGGCCGCTCACGCCCGGGAAGTCCTCCGCGGCCTCCCGGGCCGGGTAGATCGGCAGCACCACCACGGAATCGGCGGCGGCCAGCGCCGCACCAAATCCCCGCGCGAGCGCGCGCGTGCGCGAGTAAAGGTGGGGCTGGAACACGGCGACCAGGCGGCGGGTGGCCAGGGTCCGCGCGGCGGCGATGGCGGCGGCGACCTCGGTGGGGTGATGGGCGTAGTCGTCGTAGACCTCGGCCCCGGTCGCCGTGGCTCCCAGGCGCTCCATACGCCGCCGGGCCCCCTGGAAGTCGGCCAGGGCCGCCGTCGCCCGCTCGGGGTCGGCGCCGGCCAGTGCGCACGCGGTGAGCGCCCCGGCGGCGTTGACGGCGTTATGGGCGCCCGGCACGGTCAGCCGGACGTCGATGCCGCGCCAGGAAAAGTGCGATCCGCTGGCCGCCAGATCGGCGTCCGGGGCGTCGTAGGCGGCCGCCCCGGGCGGGCACAGCGCCCGCAGTGCCGGGCGGTCCCAGACGACGGCGCGCTCACCGGCGCGGCCCATGAACTCCCGGAAGGTGGCCTCCAGGTCCAGGCGCGAGCGGTAGGTGGCGTGGTGGTCGAGCTCGGCGTTCGTCAGCACGGCGATTTCCGGCTGGAGCTTGAGCAGCGAGCGGTCGGACTCGTCGGCCTCGACGACGATCCACTCCCCGCGCCCCCACCCGGCGTTGCTGCCCGTCGATCGCAGTTCGCCGCCGACGACGTATGAGGGGTCAAGGCCCGCCCCGCGCAGGGCATGGACGGCCATGGCCGAGGTGGTCGTCTTCCCGTGGGTCCCGGTGATTGCCAGGCAGCGGCGCAGCGCGGCGATCTGGGCCAGCAGGTCGGCGCGGTGCAACTCGGTGCCGGCCGCCAGCCGCTCCGGGTTATCCGGCGGGATTGCGGTCGAGTAGACGACCTCGGCTCCGTCCGGCACGTTCGCCGCGGCATGGCCGAAGCTCGGCTCGATCCCGTGCTGGCGCAGGCGCTCGGTGTAGGAGGACGGCGCCCGGTCCGAGCCGGTCACCGCCGCCCCGAGGGCGGCGCTGATCAGGGCCAGGCCGCTCATGCCGGCCCCGCCGATTCCGACGAAGTGCAGCCGGCGACCCTTCCAGGCCGCCTCGGTGCCGGGCGGCGGGGTCAGGAGCGCTCGAGGACGACCACGGGGATGTCGCGCTCGGTCCGGCGCTGGTAGTCGGCATACGCCGGCCAGCGCTCGACCGCCGCCTGCCACAGGCGCGGCTTCTCCTCGTCGGTGGCGGCGCGTGCCCGCGCCGTGAACCGATCGCCCAGAACCTGAACCTCCACCTCTGGATCCTTCTGGAGGTTGAGGTACCAGGCCGGATGCTCATCGGCCCCGCCCTTGGAGGCCACGACCACGTAGTTGTCGCCGTCGCGGCCGTAGATGAGCGGCGTGGTGCGCGATGCACCGGAGCGCCGGCCCGTGGTGGTGAGGAGCAGGACGGTCGTCCCCCCCTGCCAGGCGTGCCCCTCGGCGCCGTCCGTCTCCCGGTACCGCTTGACGTGTTGCTGGCCGAAGAGCATCGCGCTCCAGTTTCCCACGTTGGGTTCGAACTGCCTGACGCGAGGCTATACGACCGCCAAGTCCCGGAGGGCACAATCCGGCGGTCAGACCGGAAACCTGAATGTGACTAAAACGTGATCAAATCAATCAAAGTCGCTGCAAAACTCGATATACGCCCTGCCGGTCGAGCGATACATTCCCCGCTCCCGTGTCCGAGCCGACAGCGCATCCCCGAGCCAGACGGCGGCGTGCCGGGACCCACGCGCTGGCCGCGCTGGCCGCGCTGGCCGCCCTGTCCGCCCTGTCGCTCCTGACGGCGACGAGCGCGTTCAGCCGGACCCACCGGGCGCACTCGGCGCGGTACCGCCAGCAGTGCCCCGAGCGCTACCCGCGCAGGCGCGATCCGTCCAACCCGCTTGATCTCCCGACCGCGCCCGGCCCCGACCCGCTCACCGGCGCCAGCTTCTTCGTCCCTGGGCCGGCCAAGGGCTCGGCGGCGAAGGCGATCGCCCAGTTGGTGGGGCTCAACCCCCAGTTGCTCCCCATCAGCGAGTCCTGGGCACAGTTCGCCGGCGCCCTGTCATCCCGACCGCTGGCGGCGCGGCTGGCGGCCAACCCCACCGTCGCTCAAGAGGTCGCCGAGTTGTCGAAGATCGCCGCCCAGCCGGAGGCGCAGCGGATCAGCATGTACTCCGAGGGCGGCTCGCCGGCCGGGATCTTCGGCCAGACCGAGAAGATCTTCTGCCAGAACATGCAGGCCGATCCGGGAACAATCCCGATCTTCAACACCTACTTCCTGCACGCGAAGTTGGGGGGCTGCCCCACGCTGACCGAGGTCCGCGCCTACAACCGGCTCTTCCACGCCCAGATCAACGCCATGGCCGCCGCCATCGACCGGCGCCCAGCTGTCTTTCTGCTCGAGATCGACGGCGTCGGGTCGTCGCACTGCCTCCAATCCCACGGCGCGTTGCCCGCCTGGGAGGCCGACCTGCGCTACGAGATCGCCAAGGTTGGCGCCCTCCCCCACACCGTCGTCTACGTCGAGGGCGGCTACTCGGACAGCAACTCGGTCGGCTACACCGCGCGGGTGCTCAACGCCATCCATGTCAGCCGGATCCGCGGGTTCTTCACCAACGACACTCACGAGAACTGGACGATCAACGAGATTCGCTGGGCGAACCGGATCTCCCGGCGCACCCACGGCGCGCACTTCATCGTCAACACCTCCGATAACGGGCGCGGACCCCTGCGCAACCGGGATCGCGTCCACCACGGCAACGCGGACCTGTGCAACCCGCCCGGCCGCGGGATCGGTCCGCTGGACACCGCCGCCACCGGGTTCCCGCACGCCGACGGGTTCCTGTGGACCCACCCGCCGGGCAACAGCTCGGGCTGTGGTGGCGGGCCTCCCGGCGGCGTATTCTGGCCGGCCCGCGCGATCGCCATGGCCGAGGACGGGAACCAGCAGCTTGGTCCCGGATTCCCCAGCCGGCCCTACTGATATCCCTCCGGGCGGATTACTGAGTCCGCTTGCATCCCCCCGGCGGCGTCAATATGATTCCCGCCGCCAAGAAAGGTCAAGGGCGGACAATCGGGGGTTTGCCATGAGACGTATTGGGGTCGGGGCGGCAGTCGCCGCTATCGGTTTCGCTGCTCTGCCGGCGATCGCGAGCGCGCGCTCACATGTGGTGTACGCGGGCGGTCAGCCCGGGTTCCAGGCGAAGCTCGCCAAGAAATATCCGTACGGCGAGGCGCTTCGGTTCTTTCCCAGCGCGATGACGGTCCACGTTGGTGACACCGTCGTGTGGCAGGGCATGTCGATCAACTTCCACACCATCGACTTCCCGGCGCACCACGGCAAGGCTCTGCCGCTGATCACCAGTACCGGCAAGATCGTGAACGGCGTTCTTGATGCGGGCGGTAATCCGTTCTGGTTCAACGGCAAGGTGCCCCAGTTGAGCTTCAACCCGGCGCTGGCATCGCCGAGCGGGGGCCACGTGTATAACGGCTCCGCGCGCATCGACTCCGGGCTCCCGTTCGGGCCGCCCGCTCCGTTCAAGGTGACGTTCACCAAGGCGGGTCACTACAAGTACTTCTGTGATGTCCATCCCGGGATGGATGCCGTGGTGAACGTGCTGCCGAAGGGCAGGCGGATCCCCACCGCGCGCCAGAACGCCAAGGCCATCGTCAAACAGCAGGCGGCGGCCGCCGCCATCGCCAAGCGCCTGTCGAAGACCAAGGTCCATGGGGACCGGGTCAGCCTGGGCGCGGCGTTCCACGACGTGGAGGTCCTGCGGATGTTCCAGGGCGTCGTCCAGGTGCCCGTAGGGACGACGGTGACGTTCGCGATGCCGACTCAGTCCGATGAGACTCACACGGCCACGTTCGGCCCGCAGCCGTATCTCAACACGCTGGCCCAGGGGTTCGCGACGCCGCTCATCGATCCGCGGTCGGTCTTCCCCAGCGATCCGCCACCGGCTCCGATTCCGTTGAACCAGACGTCGCACGGCAACGGCTTTGCCAACGTCGGCGCGCTGCAGGCAGTCAAGGGTTCACCGCAACCGAAGCTGGGGAAGATCACGTTCACCCAGCCAGGCACCTACAACTTCCAGTGCCTGATCCATCCGTTCATGCGCGGCACCATCGTCGTCAAGTGAGATCGTGGGCGGGCGGGGCGCTCGCCCTCACCCTGGCGCTGGCGCTGGCGGGCTGCGGAGGCTCGTCAGCGCCGGCGCACACCAGCACCACCTCGCAGGCCCGCGCCACCGAGGCGTCGGCTCCGTCGTTTGACGGGCCGACGCTCGCGAACGTGCAGGCGGCACCCCCGCTGGCGCTCCACGATTACCTCGGCCACCCGGTCAACCTTGCCGATTACCGCGGCAAGGCGGTCCTGTTGACGTTCCTGTACACGCACTGCCCGGACGTCTGCCCGCTGATCACCGCCAGCCTCCACAACGCGCTGCTGCTCCTGGGCCGGCAGGACGCCAAGGTGCAAGTGATAGCGGTCTCGACCGACCCGAAGGGCGACACGCCGACGGCGGTGCACGCGTTCCTCGCCCGGCACGACATGCTGGGACGGATGGAGTACCTGACCGGCACCCGCGCCCAGCTGCGGCCGGTGTGGCGCGCCTGGGGCATCACGGCGTCGAATCCCACCGTCAACGACCAGGTCAACCACTCGGCACTCGTCTACGGGATCAGCGGCGGCGGCCAGGTGATGGTGGTCTACCCGGCCAACTTCAAGCCGTCGGCGGTCGCCCATGACGTGCCGCTGCTGGCGGGGCAGTAGATGCGGTTCGTCCTGCCCGCGGCCGCAGTCGGCGTCATCGTCGCCCTCGTGCTCATCCTGAGCGGCTCCGGGTCGGCCGCGCGCCCGGCCCCGCCGCTGCCCAGCCACGCGCTGAGAGGCGCACCCGCCAGCCTGGCCACGCTCCACGGCCGGCCCGCGCTCATCGACTTCTTCGCCAGCTGGTGCGGGCCGTGCACGACGGAGGCGCCGACGATGGCGCGCGCGGCGCGGGCGCTCCACGGCCGCGCGGCCGTCGTCGCCGTCGACTGGAGCGACAGCCGCAGCTCCGCCGTGGCGTTCGTGCGCCGGTTCGGCTGGTCATTTCCGGTGATGGCCGATCCGGCCGGAGCCGCGGGCTACGCCTACGGGATTCAGGGGCTGCCGAGTGCATTCGTACTCGACTCAAGCGGTCACGTCGTCAGCCGCCTGCTCGGCCCCCAGACGGTGTCGAAGCTGGTGGCAGCGGTCGATCGAGCGGGCGCGGGTCACTGACGCCGCGGCGCGGCGCCGTGACCGGCCTGGTCGATGTCACGGCCCGTCCGGAGCGGTCAGAAACGGCGCCGGCCGCGCCCGGCATACGCCCCGGCGCGTGAGCGGCGGACCAGCCAGACGAGGAGCATCGAGAACACGATCGACAGCAGCAGGCCGCCGCCGTGGCGATGAAGCACGTACCAAGCGAACAGCCCGGCGACAAACGAGCCGGTCAGGCCAACCACCGCGGTCATGAACAGACCCATCGGATCGGGGCCGGGAAGCAGCAACCGGGCCACGGCTCCGACGAACAGGCCCATCACGAAGAGGATGATGAGATAGAGGATCAGTCCCATGGGGACAGGCTACCCGGCTTGCGCGGCCGCCAGCACCTCGGCCGCGATCTCCCGCGCGGCATCCGGACGGGCCAGGCCGGCCGCCGCCCGTCCCATCGCCGCCAGACGGTCCGGATCGGCCAGCAGGTCGCCGACCACCCGCCCCAGCCGGTCCGCGGTCAGCTCGCCGTCGGCAATGACGACCGCCGCGCCCGCATCCTCGAAGAAGCGCGCGTTGGCCGCCTGGTGGTCGGCGGCGGCGTACGGATACGGGACGAGGACCATCGGACGGCCGTGGGCGGCGACCTCGAACACGGAGCCGCCTGACCGGGCGACGACGAGGTCGCTGGCCAGGATGGCCTCCCGGAACTCGGTGATGAACCCGCGCAGGTCGTAGTGGGGGCCGGGCGAGGTCAGATCCGGCAGGTCCCGCTCACCGGCCGCGTGGAGCACCCGGAACCCGGCATCGGCGAACGCCGTCACCGCGGCGTGGTTGATCGACCGGGCTCCCTGGGAGCCGCCGAACACGAGGACGCACGTCTCGTCCTCGGCCAGGGCGAACCGCCGCCGAGCGGCGGCGCGGTCGGTGGCCGGCTCCGGGCCGGGGCGCCCGGTCACCCGGTAGCGCGGAGCGTCGCGGCCGGGCAGCGGGAAGCTCAGGCACACCCGGCGCGCCACCGGGGCCAGCAGCCGGTTGGTCAGCCCCAGATGGCTGTCGGCCTCCATGAGCACGAGCGGCACCCGGCCGAGCGCCGACGCCAGCCCGATCGGCCCCGCCACGTAGCCGCCCGCCCCCAGCGTGGCGGCCGGCCGCAGCTCCCGGACGAGCCGGCCGGCGGCGGCCATCGCCCGGGCGTCGACCGCCACGGCCCGCGCCGCCCCGGCCGGGTCGCGCCGGGGCAGCGGACGCATGCGCAGCGCGCGCAGCTCATAGCCGGCGGCGGGGACCAGCTCCCGCTCGGCGCGCTCGCCGCCGACGAACACCACCCGGGCGCCCTGCGCCCGCAGCGCGTCGGCCACTGCGAGCGCCGGCACCACGTGACCGGCGGTCCCACCCGCGCCGATCACGATCCGCGGTGCGTCCACGCCGTGCATGGTGTCATCACCGCCCGCCCGGCGCGGCGCGGCGCTGCTCAGCCCGCCCGGCGCCGGCGATCGCCGCCGGCCGCGCGGCGAGCCCCGCGCTGCTGCCGCCGCCGGTTGCGGTCGGCCGCGCTCTCCGGGGGCGGCTCGTCCACCACCTTGAGCCGCCGGGCCCCGGGGCGGGAGATGTTGAGCAGCACGCCGACCGACGCGAGCATGATGCACAGGTTGGTCGGCGCGTAGGAGATGAACGGCAGCGGCACGCCGGTGAGCGGAGCCAGCCCCAGCACGACGAAGATGTTGAGGATCCCCTGGCACAGGATCAGTGACGTCAGCCCGGTGGCGAGTAGCTTGGCGTAGCGCCCGGCGGCGCGGCGGGCGGTGCGCAGCCCGGCGTAGGCGATCATCCCGTACAGGAAGACGACGCCGGTGATCCCCAGCACGCCGAGCTCCTCGCCGATGACGGCCAGGATGAAGTCGGTCTGGGCCTCGGGCAGGTAGTAGATCTTCTGCACCGACTTGCCGAGGCCCACCCCCAGCAGCCCGCCGGAGCCGAGCGCGATCTGGCCCTGCACGGCCTGGAATCCGGCGCTCGACTTCGACGCCCACGGGTTGATGAACGAGGTCAGGCGCGCCATTTGGTAGGGCTGGGCGAGCGCCATGATCAGGATCGCGGCGACCGCCACTCCGCCCATGATCGCCAGGTAGCGAAGGCGCATTCCCGCGGCCACCAGCAACATGACGATGGTGAAGGCGATGACGAGCGTCGTTCCGAGGTCCGGCTCGGCCACGATCAGCAGACAGGCCGGCCCGGCCACTACGGCGATCGGCGCGATCGCCACCCGGAAGTTCTGCCACCCGCTGGGTCGCGCGCCCCGGCGGCCGGGGCGCCCGGACCCCTCGAAGCGCCGGGGGTTGTCAGCCAAATACCGAGCGACGTACAGGACCAGCGCGATCTTCATCACCTCGGAGGGCTGGAACTGGATCGGACCGGCCGAGAACCAGCGCCGGGCGCCGTTGATGTCGACGCCGAAGCCGGGGAGCATCACCAGCAGCAACAGCAGGAATGACCCCAGCAGCATGAGCCGGACCAGCCGCTCGTTGAGCAGCGACAGGCCGCGGCGCTCCAGCACGTGCATCGCCACCAGGCCGATGGCGCCGAACGCCAGGTAGCGGATGAGCTCGCTGGTGCCGTAGCCGCCGCGGGAGGCGAGCACGCCGAGCGGCGACGACGCGCTGTAGACCATGACCGCGCCTAACGCCAGCAGGCACAGGGTGGCGGTCATGAGGATCCGATGCTCGAGCGGGGGGGCGACCCGCCGCGCCGTGGGACGCCGACGGCCGCCCCCGCCGTCGGTCGCGCCGTCGCGGCCGCGACGGCTCCGAGACGCCCCGTCACGCGCCATCTACCGGCTCCTCACCAGCTCACGGAAGCGGTCGCCGCGCTCCTCGAAGTCGCGAAACTGGTCGAAGCTGGCGCAGGCCGGCGAGAGCAGAACCGTCTCCTCCGGGTGGGCGGCTGCCTCGGCGAGCGCCACCGCCGTCTCCAGGTCGCCGGCCGCCCGCAGGGGGACCCCGGTCGGCTGGAGCGCCCGCTCCAGCTGGGCGGCGTCCTGGCCGATCAGGTAGACGGCGCGGCAGCGCTCGGCCACCAGCGGCGCCAGGGGCGTGAAGTCCTGGCTCTTGCCCTGGCCCCCGGCGATCAGGTGGACGCCCCCGGGGAAGCTGCGCAGCGCGACGATTGTGCTGGCGACGTTCGTTGCCTTGGAGTCGTTGACGAACGACACGCCGTCCCGGACGGCCACGGGCTCCAGCCGGTGGGCGACCCCCGGGAAGCTGCGCAGCCCGGCGGCGACCGACTCGCGGTCCAGGCCCCGGGCCAGGCAGGCGGCGGCTGCCGCCATGGCGTTGGCGCGGTTGTGCTCTCCGGGCAAGGCGATGTCGCTCGTGGCCAGCAGCGGTTCCTCGTCCCACCACAGGTAACCGGACCGCTCGGACAGCTCAGCCCCGCCCCCGGCGCCGAACGGGATCCGGCGCGCGCACCCGCCGAGATCCTCGACCTCGAGGTCGACGGGGGCGATCGCCACGTCGTCGTTGGTCTGATGGGCGAAGATGCGCAGCTTGGCGGCGACGTAGGCGTCGTAGGTGCCGTGGCGATCCAGGTGATCCGGGGCCAAGTTGAGCAGGACCGCCACCTCCGGGGAGAAGGCGAGCGTGTCCTCCAGCTGAAACGAGGAGGCCTCGCACACGATCGTCGCATCCGCGGGGACCGACCCCACCAGCGAGGTGACGGCGGTTCCCACGTTGCCGGCGACGGCGACCGGCGCCGCCGCCTCGCGGTGAATGTGCCCGATCCACTCCGTGGTGGTGGTCTTGCCGTTGGTGCCCGTCACCGCTATGAACTCGTTTTGCACCAGGCGCCAGCCGAGCTCCAGCTCGCCGAGGACGGGAACGCCACGGGCGCGCGCCGCCGCCACGACGGGCGCGTTGTGAGGGACGCCGGGGCTCTTGATGAGCGTCCCGGCGCGGGCGGCAAGGGCGTCGCCTGACGCATCAAGGTGGGATTCGACGCCAGCCGCCGAAAGCCTTTCCACGGCGTCGTCGAGGGCCGGGGTCCCGGCTCGGCCGGAATCGGCGCCGATCACCTCCTCCCCGCGCGCCTGCAGGGCCAGCGCGGCCGACACCCCGGAGCGGGCCAGGCCGACGACGAGATACGGGCCTCCGGGGAGCGGCGGCCGCGGTCTAGGGGCGCCGGCCGACGGCACTAGTGGCCGCTCACGTGAGCGGCCACCATCAGCCGCGGACGCTTAGCTGGTAGACGACGAAGCCGATCGCCCCGCAGGCGGCGGCGACGATCCAGAAGCGCAGGATGATCTTGGTCTCAGACCAGGCCTGAAGCTCGAAGTGATGATGGATGGGCGCCATCAGGAACACCCGCTTGCGGAACACCTGAAACGAGAACACCTGGATAACGACCGACAGGACCTCGATGACGAAGATCCCGCCGAGCAGGAGCAGCAGCACCTCGGTATCGGTCATGACCGCCAGACCGGCGATCGCGCCGCCTAACCCCAGGGATCCGGTATCGCCCATGAAGATGCTGGCCGGGAAGCTGTTGAACCACAGGAAGCCGATGCAGCCGCCGACCAGGCAGCCCGCCAGCAGGGCGAGGTCCCGCTGGCCGATGATGAACGTGATGCCCAGGTAGGTGAGCAGGACGATCGCCGCGCACCCGGCGGCCAGCCCGTCGAGGCCGTCGGTGAAGTTGACCGCGGTCGTCGTGCCCGCCACTACGAGGTAGATGAACACGGGGAACAGCGGGCCCAGGTCGACCGAGGTGTTGATGATTCGCAGCTTGATCGTCGAGCTGACGCCCGCCTTCTGGGTGGCGATCCACCACAGAGCGACCGAGATGAGGATCGTGATGACCAGCTTGGTGCGCGCCCTCAGCCCCAGGGACCGGCGCTTGACGATCTTGGTGTAGTCGTCGGCGAAGCCGAGCAGCGCGCAGGCGACGGCGGCGATGAACACGCCGATCGACTGCCAGTCGCGCTTGGACAGCAGCACGTACGGGACCGCGATGGCCAGGAAGATGATGATGCCGCCCATCGTGGGGGTGCCGGCCTTCGTCTGGTGGCCGCGCGGCCCCTCCTCGCGGATGTTCTGGCCGAACGAGCGCCGGCGCAGGAACGCGATGAACTTGGGGCTGAGGAACAGGCACATCAGCAGCGAGGCCGTCCCCGCTATCAGGATGCGCCCGGACGAGGAACCGGTCACGTGCCGTCCCGGGCGCCGAGCGCGGCGCAGACCAGCTCCAGCCCCACGCCTCGGGAGCCCTTGACGAGTACGACGTCCCCGGGCTGCAGCAGCTCTGGGACGAGCGCGGCCGCCTCGCCGGCGTCGGCGACCGCGTAGCTCTCCCCGTCGTACCGGTCGGCCCCGGCCGCCGCCAGCGGTCCGACGGTCACCAGCACATCGACGCCGGCCGACATGGCCTGGTCGCCGAGCTCCCGGTGGTAGTCGAGCTCCCCCGGTCCAAGCTCCAGCATGTCGCCGAGCACCGCGATCCGCCGGACCCCGGCGCGGGTGGGCGTCGTCGCCTGGAGGTCCGTGAGGGCTGCGAGCATCGACATGGGGTTCGCGTTGTAGCAGTCGTCGATGACTGTCACGCCGGTGGAGAGCTCGGTTCGCTGCCCCCGGCCGGCCGACAAGTTGACCTCCACCCGCCCTTGCGGAGTGACGCCGACCGCCCGGGCGGCGGCCACGGCGGCGAGCAGGTTGGCGCGCAGATGTGCCTGCGTGAACGGCACTTCCAGGGCGATCGGCTCTCCCTCGGCATCGATCTCCACGTGCTGGGCTTCCTGGCGGACGAAATGGACGTCGCCGCCCTCCCCGAACGTGACGATCGTCACGTCATCGCGCAGGTGCGGCGTCAGCAGCGGCTCGCCCGCCGGGATGACGGCGGTTCCGCCCGCCCGCAGACCGGCGATGAGCTCGGCCTTGGCGGCGGCGATCGCCTCGATGCTGCCGAGCAGCTCCAGATGGACGGGACCGATGCTCACGATCAGCGCCACATCTGGCTCGGCGATCTGGGTGAGCTCGGCGATCTGCCCGGATCCGCGCATTCCCATCTCCAGGACCAGAACCTCCGTCTCGGCGGGCGCGTTGAGGATCTCCAGCGGCAGGCCGATCTCAGTGTTGAAGTTCGCGCGCGAGGCGATCGTCCGCCGGTGAGGCGCGAGCAGTCCCAGCAGGAGGTCCTTGGTCGAGGTCTTGCCCGTCGAGCCGGTGACGCCGATGACGGCGGCCCCCAGCGCCCGCCGCCACGCGGTCGAGAGCCGCTGGAGCGCCGCCAGCGGGTCGCCGGCGGCCAGGATCGTCCCGCTGCTATGGCGAGCGGCCTGCTCGGCGTGCTCGGCGTGCTCCGGGGTGACGAGCACGCCCCAGGCGCCGTTGGCGAGCGCCGCCTCGGCGAACCGGCCCCCATCGGTGCGGGCACCAGCCAGGCCGACGAACAGGCTCCCGCCGGCCGTCTGCCGGGAGTCGACGGTGGCGCCGGCCGGCCCGTCTCCGTCCGGGGGGGCCGCCATCAGGTGAGCGCCGGCCGCGTCCGCGACCTGCTGGGCTGTCCAGTGCTTCATGGGGCGGGGGTGGCGGCGCTGACGGCCGTGCCCCGCAGGATTTCCCGCGCCACGGTCACGTCATCGAAGGGGATCTTCCGGCCGTCGGCGAACTCCTGGCCCTGCTCGTGGCCCTTGCCGGCGATGACGACGATGTCGCCGGGGTCGGCGCCCTCGATCGCGGTGGCGATCGCCTGCCGCCGGTCGGCGTCGTGGATCACATCGGGGCCAGATCCCTCGAGGATCTCGGCGATGATCGCCTCCGGATCCTCGGAGCGAGGGTTGTCGGAGGTGACGATCGGCCGGTCGGCGAGCCGGCGAGCGATCTCGCCCATCAGCGGGCGCTTGCCCCGGTCACGGTCCCCCCCGCAGCCGAACACCACGTGCACGCGCCCCTCGGTCAGCGGGCGGGCGGCCCGCAGCACATTCTCCAAGGAGTCCGGGGTGTGCGCGTAGTCGACCAGCACGGCAAACGGCTGGCCCTCGTCGACCGTCTCAAACCGTCCGGGCACCTGGCCGGCGGTGGCGATCGCCTCCTGGCAGACGTCCGCCGGGATGCCGAGAGCCCGGGCGGCGGCGAACGCGCCCAGGACGTTGTAGACGTTGAACTCGCCCCGGAGCGGGGAACGCAGCTCCAGGCGACCGTCCGGGGTCTCGACGGTGAAGCGGGACCCGTCCAGTTGCGTGGCGACATCGATGGCACGGAACGTCGCCGGGTTGTACAGGGCGAACGTGATCGCGTCTCCGACATCGCCGGCGAGCCGCCGCCCATACGCGTCGTCGGCGTTGACGATCGCCGACGTGGGCCGGAGATCGGCGAACAGCATCCGCTTGGCCTGGAAGTAGTCCTCCATCGTGGGATGGAAGTCCAGGTGGTCCTGGGTGAGGTTGGTGAACACGGCCGTGGCGAAGTGGATGGCATCGGCCCGGTGCAGCGCGAGGGCGTGGGACGAGACCTCCATCACGCAGGCCTGATCGCCGTGGTCCAGCATCTGAGCAAACGTGCGCTGGAGGTCGATCGCCTCCGGCGTGGTGCGCTGGACCTCGTGCTCGGTCCCGCCGACGACGCTCTTGACCGTGCCGAGCAGCCCCGTGGAGCGGCCGGCGGCCTCCTGGAGGGCCCGGAGCAGGAACGCCGTCGTCGTCTTCCCGTTGGTGCCCGTCACACCGGAAGTCTGTAGCCGGGCGGTTGGGTCGCCGAAGAAGGCGGCGGCGGCCGGGGCCATGGCGGCCCGGACGGACGGCACCTGCACCTGGGGGACGTCGAGGTCCAGCGGACGCTCGACGACCAACGCGGCGGCGCCCCGGGCGACCGCGTCTGGAGCGAAGTCGTGGCCGTCCCGGGTGAAGCCGACGACGCAGAAGAACAGCGCCCCGGGCGTCACCAAGCGGTTGTCGTAGACGAGATCAGTGATCTCGACGCCGGGCGGCGCCGCCGAGGGCAGGATCGCGTCCAGGAGCATCGCGCCGAGAGATTACCGAGGGGATCGGGCCCCTCCCACCCGCCTCCCGGCCGGCGCGGCCCGCCCACGCCCCGGAGATTTCAGTCCGGGTGGGCCGGGTGCTCAAGTCCGGGTTGGCCTCGTGCTCAAGTCCGAGTGGGCCTGGTGCTCAAGTCCGGGAGGGCCTGGTGCTCAGGTCCGAGTGGGCCTGGCGCTCAAGTCCGGGAGGGCCTGGTGCCGATACAGGATCCGTCGGTCGTGCTACCAGTAGAGGACGTCGCTTTGCTTCTGATGCTCGCAGCGATATGGGTGGTGGTCATTCCGGGCGGCGTCGTCCTGCTCGCTTGGGTCGCGGCCGTCAACCGCGACCGGCGGCGGCGGTGTCCGCGACCCGGCGCCGGCCGGTCCTCCCCCCGGCTGGTCGTCACCGTGGCCGTTACGCCGCGGAACGGGCCCCGGCGTCCGGCCCCCGCGCGGCGCGGAACGTGCCGGCGGACTCTTCCGGTGAGATCCGCAGGATTCCCGGTCCCAGTCCGCTCTCGTGGTCGAGGATCAACTCGGCCGCCGCGTTGCGGGACGTGACGCCCAGCTTGTTGAACGCCGACGTCAGATGGCTCTTGACGTTGCTCTCGGTGACCACCAGCTTCTCCGCGATCTCGGCGTTGGAGAAGTCCATCACCACCATCGCCAGCACCTGACGCTCACGCGGCGACAGCGGCGGGCGCTCCAGGAGCCGCCGGATGACCCGTGGCACCACGCACTGGCCGGCGGCGACGGCGGCCAGGGTGGGCCGCAGGGAAAGCTCCATCTCGTCGGCCAGGACGCTTCCCTCCAGCTGGGTGCTGAGCGCTCTCGCGCCCCGTGCCGACGGCAGCTCTCCCACCAGCGCCACGATCGGACCGTCGTGCACCGTGCGCAGGCCATCGAGCTCGGCGACCTCGTCCCGGGCGGCACTCAGCCAGGTGACCACGCCGACCGGCCCGCTCCCGGCCGCCTCGGCCGGACTCGGCCCCCGGAGCCCCAGGACCTCGGCGGCGCGCGGCCACAGGCCGGCGTCGTCGTGGAGCAGTCTCAGTGGTGGAAGAGCAAGGGTCATATCTCAGGCGCTTCGTCGACCACCTCCACGAGTCCGCGCTCCAGGAGGCCGTGACAGAGCTCAAGCAGATCGGCTTCCACCCGCGCCGGGTCCTCGCCGTATCGCTCCGCGACGAGCTCGGCGGCTCGACGCACTGACGGAGCGGTGGTGGCAGCTTCGAGCATCACGCCGCCCACGGGATTCAGGCCGTGGTAGTTGCCGGTCTGTAGGTTCAACAACACCGTTTCGGCCACAAAGGTGCGGTGGACGACATGCTCTGGCAGTCGCAGGCAGGCATCCAGCAGATCGTTGCGTTCAATAGTCATGGCCGGTGAAGTTTGTGTTCGCCTCCCGCATTACCATAGGTCACCATCTCTGCGCATGGAGCATCGTGCGGGAGCGCACAAGCTACTGCTGACGCGCATCAGGTTACCCCGCCTCCGCCAAATGGACACCCAGTCACATCCGGCGCCGCCGCGTTTGGGCTGACGCTGCGGCCGGAATTCCCCCTGCCCGGCGCACGGCCGGTGACCGGCGCCCCGGCGGGACCGACGGTGACCCTGACGCCGGCCGATCCCCAGACGCTGTTCACCCTCACCGGCGACCCACGCTTTCTCCGCCACCTCGTCGCCTACGAGGGGTGCCCGTTTGCCACCCTGGAGGGCGCAAGCGGGGACCTGCTGTTTCACTTCGGCCCCCAGGCGCTGTTTCATCTCGAGGCCGATCGTCGCCGGCTGAACTGTGCATTCGCCCGCCCGGACGACCGCCTGAGCCAGCGGGTCCTGCTTGACACCGTCCTGTGGACGACGAGCCTGCAGGTGGGGTTCGAGTTGCTGCACGCCAGCGCGGTGGCGACCGACCGGGGCGTGCTGGCCTTCGTCGCCGACCAGGGCGGGGGGAAGACAACCCTGGCCGCCGAGTTCCTGCGTCGCGGCGGCGCCCTGTTCGCCGACGACATCGTGGCGCTGGAGGAGGCCGGCGGCACCATCGCCGCCCATCCCGGCCCGGCGGTCATGAACCTGCCCGCCGTCCTCGATCCCGCCGACCTCGACGGCGCCGCAGCCCTGGCCACGTTCGGCGACGAGCGCTGGGTCCAGTTGCCCGCCGCTGTGCAGCCGCCCACTGTACCCGCGGCCATCGTGCTCGTCCGCCGCGCCGATGACGCGACTCTCCGCTGCCGCCGCGTCCCGGCGACCACGCTGGACCTCCTCCCGTTCGCCGTCGCGCTCCCCCACATGACGGCCCGCGCGCGGCGGCGGTTCGAGGTGTTCGGCGCGCTGGCCGACGCCACGCCTGTCCTGGAGCTCAGCGCCGATCTGACGACGCCGCCCGCCACCCTGGCCGATGCCGTGGACCGGGAGTTGGACCGGCTGTGAACCGGGTGGCCGATCCGTTCGCGCTGCGCGCCTACGGGCTCGACGTCGAGTGCGACTGGGCGCTCACCGGCGCGCTGCCGGCGGACGCGGCAACCCCTCCGGCCGGGGCAACCACCCGAATCGGCCTGCTGGCCGCCGACGAGTTCACCGCCCGCTGGGACGGAGCAGTCGAGCGCATCTTCGAGCCGGAGTTCTCGGATGGCCGGACCCGGTTCACCGTCGACCGCGGCCCGGAGCGCTACCAGCTGTGGCTGGAGGACTACGGGCGCTACCTGATCGCGTCCGATGGAACGTGGATCGGCTGCGAGGACGGCTCGGCCCCCCGCGAGGTCCAGGAGCGGTTCGTGTTCGCCCAGGCCCTTCCGGTGGCCGCGGTGCTCCGCGGCCATGAGGTCCTGCACGCCGGGACGGTCTGCGGGCCCACCGGGGCGGCCGCCTTTCTCGGCGTCTCAGGCAGCGGCAAGACCACGCTGACCGCCCACCTGGTCCTCCGCGGCGCGCGGTTCATGACCGACGACGTGCTGGCGCTGGGAGAGCGCGACGGCGAGATCGTCGCCCATCCCGGGCCGCCGTTCATGGCCATCCGGCCGGAGGATGCGTGGATGGCCGGCGACGAGCAGGTCGGCCGGACCGTCGGCGCCAGCGACAAGCTCCACGTGGCCCGCGACGTCCCCGGCGATGCCGTGCCGCTCCGGGCCGTGTACTACCTGGCGCGAGGCGACGAGTTCACGATCGCCCCGCTCGACGACGAGATCCGGCGCGTCATCCTCGGCCAGGCCTTCGTCCCGTACCTGACGACCCCGGAGCGCCTGCTCCGTCACCTGGAGATCGGCCGGCTGGTCGACGAGCGCGTCGAGCAGTTCCGCCTCCAGACGCCGACGGGCGGCCTCGACGACGCGACGCTCGACGCCATCGAGGCGCACCTGCGCGAGCGGGGCCTGAGGTGATCTGCGGCGCGGTCAACCTGGCCGGCGGTCCTGTCTCCGCCCTGCCCGCCGTCGATCGTCTGCCGCCGGGGCAGACGCGGTGGCAGGCGGGAGACCCGGCCGCGGTGGCCGGGTCCGCTGACAGTCCCGAGCTGTCGACGGCCCGGCATGGGGCGCTCACCTGCGTGCTCGACGGCGCCCTGTATGAGCCCGGCGCAGCCGGTGACAACCCGGCCGATCTGGTCGCCGCGGCCTACCGGCGCCACGGGGTCGCCGCCCTGGCGTCGCTGCGCGGTCGCTTTGCCGCGATCATCTGGGACGCCGACGCGCGATCCGGCGTGCTCGCCACCGACGTGCTCGCCACATGGCAGCTGTACACGTATGCGGTCCCCGGCGGGCTCCTGTTCGCCGGCGAGATCCGCGACCTCCTCCCTCTCCTGCCGGCCCAGCCGCCGCCGGATCCGGCCGCCTTCCCCGCCTGGCTGGTCAGCGGCGCCTGCCCCGAGGGGCGCACCCTCTACAAGGGGATCGGCCGGCTCGGTCCCGGGCAGTGCGTCGCCGTCGGCGGCGGCCGGGCGACGACCCGGACGTACTGGGAGCCCCGGTACGCCGGCACTCGCGCCGACGGCCGCGACGCAGTGGTCGCCGGGCTCCGGGAGACCATTCTCGGGGTCACCGCGCGCCGGCTGTCGCCGGGGACCGACGGGGTCATCCTCAGCGGCGGCCTGGACTCGTCGATCATCACCGCCGCCGCCCACGCGGCCAAGCGCCCGCCGGGCACCGTGCACACGTACTCGGCCGTCTTTCCCGGGGCCCCGTACGACGAGGGCGACAAGATCCGCGCGCTCACCGGCGCGCTCGGCATCGACGGGCGGACGTTCGAGATCGCTCCCCAGGGCACGCTCTGGCAGGCGCTGCGGTACCTCCGGGACTGGCGGGTTCCGTTGGCCGGAATGGGCTCGATCATCGATCTGGCCGCCGCCGCCCGGGCCGGCGCCGACGGCGTCAGCGTCATGCTCGACGGCCAGACCGGCGACGAGGTCCTCGGGTTCGCCCCGTATGTGATCGCCGACCGTCTCCGTCGCGGGCGGTGGGCCGAGGCGCTGGCGCTCATCGGCCGCTGGCCCGGTCGTCCGCCGGACAAGCTGCACCAGAAGCTGTGGCTTCTGCGCGAGTTCGGGATCAAGGGGGCGGCCTCACACCAACTCGGCCAGCGGGTGCGCGACCGTCGCGTGCGGCAGGGCGACGGCGCCCCCTGGCTCCTCCCCCACCTGCGCGTCCACGAGGCCGAACTGGAGGACCGCTGGGCCTGGAAGGACCGCGGGACGGGCCCGTTGTGGTGGCGCCATCTCGCCGACCTGCAGGTCTACGGGCCCCACCGCGAGCCGCGCCTGGAGTACCTCCGCCACCGGGCCGCCGCCAACGGTGTCGCCGCCGCCTCGCCGCTGTACGACCCCGATCTCATCGCCTACGCCCTCAGCATCCCGCCCCAGCTGCAGTTCGATCCCGCCACCGACCGTCCGCTGGCCCGGGCGGCGATGCGCGGCCTGCTCCCCGAGTCCGTCCGGCTCCAACGCCGGAAGGCCGACTTCTCGCCGTTCGGCCGACGAGCGGTGACCGGCGCCGACGCGCCCGGGCTGGAGCGGGTGCTGACCGCGCCGGACGCGCTGATCGGCGCCTACGTGGATCTGGAATGGGTGCGCCGCAACTGGGCGGTTCTGTGCGCGGGCCCACCGGCCCAGGCGCCGCCGCTCGGCGTCATGTGGCATCTCGCCTCGGCGGAGACGTGGCTGCGCCTCCAGGCCGACCCGGAGTGGGTCGACGCATTGGCGGAGGACCCGGCGGTGGCGCAGGTGTCAGTCAGTGACGCCGCGGTCACTGTGTGACCCCGCCACCTGCACCTTTTCTGCACCTGCACCTTTTCTGTACCTGGACCAATTCTGGACTGGTTATCTCGGTGCCGGCGCCTAACCTGCCTGACATACGCAAACCACGAAAAGGAGATCGCATGGAGACCCCCCAGCACGACACTCCTCAGGAGGAGACCGCCCGTTACGAGTCGCCGAAGCTGAGCGACTACGGGACGCTCGTCGACCTCACCGCGGCGGCCGGGAACCTGCTGCACTCGGACGTCCCGTTCGGCCAGCCGGACACGGCGTACCCCTCCTGAGGACGCACCGCAGCCTGTAGCTGCGAGCAGTTTTCGCCACGAGCCACGGCCTGCCGCCGTGGCTCGTGGCGTTTTTGTGCCGACTACCCTGTGCGGACGTGACCGGAGCACTGGCCAGACGAAACGCAGCGCGGCCGATCCCGGCCGGCGGCATGCCCCGGCCGCTCAAGGCGGCGCTTATCGCCGAGATCCTGGCCAGCTACGCGACCTCCCGGTGGCGGATGTCCCGCGGCGATATCCGCGACGTCGTGTCGAGCGCCCGCGCCCGCCTGGCCACGTCCGGGCAGCCGCAGGCCGGGGCCGACCACGAACTCGTCGCCGCCCGGCTCGGGTACGCCGTGACGAAGACGCTCCGGGTGCTGCCAACCGACTCGCGCTGCCTGGTCCAGGCGCTCGTCCTGTCCGACCTGCTGTCCAGCCGGGGCATCCCCAGCACGCTGGTCATCGGCGCGCATTCCAAGCCGGCGTTCGAGGCCCACGCCTGGGTCGAGTACGCCGGACGCCCAGTCCTCTCACCTGAGGGCTTCGACGACTCCCGGCTCGTCGAGCTGTAGCCGCTGCGGTGCCCCGCCGCGGCTCGTGCGGCCGACGGCGGGAGGGGGTCAGTACTCCAGGATCGTGCCGCGCCGGCGGCTGACGCGGACCGCCAGCGCCAGCGCCGCCAGCGCAATCGGCGCCAGCGCCGCGGTGAACCCGGCCAGCTTGACCAGCTCCAGCCACACCGGCTGCCGGGTCGGCGTTCCCACCAGCAGATGGCGTAGCAGGTCCACCGTGGGAGTGAACGGCTGCACCTCCGAGGCCCAGGCGATCCAGCCGGGAAACAGGCGCACCGGGAAGTACGCGCCGCCGAGCAGGCTGAGGCCGGCGATGACCCACGTCGCGCCCATGGACGACTTGAAGGCGAGCAGGCCGGCCACAAACAGCAGGCCGATCGCTGCCAGCGACGCCGCACCCAGCAGCGCCACGCCGAGCCCGGGGAGCAGTCCGCCGACATGGATCGGGATGCCGAACACGGCGGAGGCGACCCCCAGCATGGCGCAGGCGAACACGATGGCGTAGGTGACCGGGAACGCGGCGATGGCCACGACGCCCCAGATCGGGCCCATCGGCGAGACGAGCACCCGCTCGAAGTTGCCGGCCATCAACTCCATCCGCACGACCTGCGCCGTCGTCAGCGCCGAGGTGAGGATGGAGGTGACGAGGATGCCGAGCATGGCGAACGCGAAGTACTGATCCCGGGCTCCCACCGCGCCTGGCTTGATGAGCTTGGCCACGTAGTAGAAGGTGGCCATGGTCAGCAGCATTCCGGCCGCCTGGCCCACGACGCGCAGGCGGTAGGTGACGAAGATGGCGGCGTCGCGGCGCATGGTCGCCCCCACCGCCCCCAGGTACTGTCGGGTGAAGGCCATGTCAGGCCGGCTCCAGCGCCCCGTCCCGAATGGCGTATTCGGCGTCGAACCGAATCGGCTGCTCCTCGCCCTCAGGCGAGCACCACAGCACGGCGCCGCCAGCGGCGAGCACGGCGGTGACGGCATCGGCCAGCATCGCCTGGCCCGGCAGGTCGAGGCTGTTGCGCGGCTCGTCGAGCAGCAGGACCCGGGGACGGTGGACGACCGTCAAGGCCAGCCGCAGCCGTTGTCGCTGTCCCTGGGACAGGCGGTCGGCGCGCCGTTTGGCCAGGTCCTGAAGGTCGAACCGGACGAGGGCCTCCTGCACGGCCTGCTTGCGGTCGGACCGGGCCATGAACGCGATCCGCGTCGCATAGGCGAGATGGCCGCGGACGCTGAAGCGAGCGTACAGTCCGCGGTCGCCGGCGGACAGGAAGCCCACCCGCCGGTGGTACTCGCGCCAGTTGCCCTCGCCGGGCAACCCGTCCAGGTGGACGGTCCCGGCGTCCGGTCGCAGGATGCCCGCGCCGATGCGCAGGAGTGTCGTCTTGCCCGCGCCGTTGGCTCCCTCCACGCGCACGGCCGTACCGGGTGTCAGGTGCAGATCGACGTCGCGCAGCACCAATCGCCGCCGGCGGCCGCGGCCCCAGGACCGCCGAATACCGGCGAAAGACATGATCGGGACCTCGTCCAGCGGCAGTGTCGAAACCGGTTCATCCGTTGGCACCGGCAACCGCTGGGAGGTCATGCGTGCAGATCTCCCGCTGACATGACGCAGGTTCACCTTAGACGACGGACGGCCGACACGAGTGCGATCGCCCACCGGCGCTCAGCGGGCTGACGTCCCTCCGATCCCGCTGGGCCGCGTGGGCTAGCATCGTCCCGGCCGGCTGCGCGCCGCTCCGTGGGGATGAGCAGACGGGCCGAATGTTGAAGTGAGCCCCCGACCAGTTTGGACTCCGAGGCCGGTTTGAAAGTCGCACACCTCCCACCCGGGTACGACAGCGATCGGGCGAGCTACATCGGCCTGCTCCGTGACGCCATGCGCGCTGACGGCGTCGAGGTCGTGACGGATCTCACGCTGGCGCAGTGCCTGCGGAACGACGCCGGCCTGGAGGTCGTCCACCTGCACTGGCTGGAGTACATCGTCACGCTCGATCCGACGCCCCGGTCGGGCTTCATCCGCAGCGCTGTCCGCGCCGGTCGCTTTCTGCGCGATCTCGCCAGACTACGGCGCAGGGGAATCTCGGTCGTATGGACGGTCCACAATCTCCGGCCGCACGAGCCCCGGCAGCCGATCATCGAGCACGCCCTGGCCGCCACCACGATGCTCCTCAGCCACGGGGTGATCACCCATTCGGCGTACGCCCGGGAGCGCCTCTCCCGCGTGTATCCGGCGACCGGGAAGATCTCGGTCATTCCACACGGCAACTACACGGACGCGTTCGCTCACTACGGTGTCGCGGATCCCCGCAGCTCCAGCGGCGCGCCGTTCGAGTTTCTCTGTTTCGGCCAGATCCGCCCCTACAAGCAGCTGCCAGAGCTCGTCCGCGCGTTCCGAGCTCTTCCAACGGACGCGGTGCGTCTCGTCATCGCGGGGAAACCGGTCGTCGAGGCTGAACTGGAGCGCATCCGGGAGGCCGCGGGGGACGACGGGCGGGTGGTCATCGACGCGCGCCACATCCCGGACGATGAGGTGAGCGCGTTGCACCGTCGGGCCGACGCGGCGATCTTTGCGTACCGCGACGTCTTCTCCAGCGGGGCGCTCCTGCTGGCGCTGTCATACGGTCTGCCTGTCGTCGCCCCGGCCGTCAGTACTGCAACCGAGCTCGTGAGCCCGCCCGGGGTGGAGACGTTCGGCCCCGGAGAGCTGACCGCGGCGCTCGATCGGATGCGGACGGGCGACTGGCGCGCTCGTCGCGATGCGGCGCTGCAGGCCGCCGAGACGTACCCCTGGTCCGCGGTGGCCGCATCGACGGTCGCGCTGTATCAGCGCCTGCGCACCCGATCGCGACGCGGGCACCGAACCTAATCGGGTTGGAGCCTTCGCTGACGCGCCAGGATGAGCACGTCGGCGAATGCGGTGCGATCACTCCAGGCCACCAGGCCGATATAGATTCCGACGCCTAGCAGCACCTGTAGCACCAGACTGACGGCCATCGGCATGACCTGGTCCAACAGGGCCC
Organism: Solirubrobacteraceae bacterium; assembly: GCA_051985625.1. Taxonomy (GTDB): domain Bacteria; phylum Actinomycetota; class Thermoleophilia; order Solirubrobacterales; family Solirubrobacteraceae; genus Palsa-465. The sequence goes on along the minus strand of JBPYFQ010000167.1, from coordinate 26,001 downwards.
CGAGCGTGGCGACGACGATCGCCATCGTCACCGCCGCGGCAAGCGGGCGCCCTCCCGCTCTGACGACGTCCCAGGCCCCGACCCCGATCGTCTTGCGGGCGGGCATCATCTCGAGCGGGATAGACAGCCATCCGCGGATCGCCAGCGCTGTGGCGACCCCCTCGGCGCCCCAATGCAGCCCGGCCACGATCGCGGTCAGCGCGGTGAGGTTCCATGCCGCGCCCCACGTCGAGAGTAGCCGCGGCTGTCCGACAGCCTGACAGACCTGGGCGGACAGGATGCCGAACACCTGTGGCATGCCTGAGATGGAGAGGATCACGATGAGCGGTATCGCCCCCCGCCAGTGGGGCCCGAACGCGACGAGCACGAAGTTGTGGGCGGTCGCGGCCATCCCGAGGAGTACTGGGAAGACGATCAGCGACGTCGTTCCGGCGAGGCGAATCATCGCCCGGCGCAGCCGGGGATGGTCGTCCTGCATGTTGGAGAACAGCGGGAGCAGGACCCGCCCCAGTACGCCGCCGACCTGGCTCAAGGGCATCAGCATGAGCATGTAGGCGCGGTTGTAGAGCCCCAGCTCGGTCGCCCCCGCGAACCGTCCCAGCAGCAGGTTGTCAGCGTTGCGCGCCCAGTACCCCAGGACGTTGAAGCCCGTCAGATGAGTGCTGAAGCCCATCAGCCACCGCGCCGACGACCAACGCGGCCAAGCCTTGGGGATCCATCTGGCACAGGCAAGGCCGCCAACCGATGAGAGTGCCGCGGTCGCCAGGGGCCCGATGACGAGGCTCGCCGCGCCCACGCCGCTGGCGGCGCAGCCGATGCTCACCGCCAGCCCGACCGTCGAGGCGACGACATCGATGGCGGCTACCCTGCCGAACTTCATCTGACGCTCGAGGATCGCGAACGGAACAACGGTGAACGAGAGGGTGAACGAGAGGCTGGCGAGAGCGAGCAGGGGTGCAACCCGCGGCTGGCCGAGCAGGCTGGCCAGCGGATGCCGCAGCAGAAGGACCAGGAGCGTCATCGCGACGCCGGTCAGCGCATTGATCATGAACGCGGTGGACGCATCCCGTTCGCTGATTCGCGGCGACTGCACGAGGGCGGCGCCGAGACCGAGATCGCTGAACAGCGACGCGAACCCGGTCAACGTGTAGGTGATCGCCACGAGTCCGTAGGCGCTCGGCAGCAACAGGCGGGCCAGCACGATGGAGGCGAGGAACTGTGCCGCCTGACTGACCAACCGGCCGCTGACGATCGAGGCGAAGCCCCGCGCGGCGTGGCCGGCAAGCGGTGACCGGGCGTCGATCCGCTCGGCAATGGGCTGCGCGGCCGCCTCGGCCACGCGAGCGCGTTTCTGTCGTTCAGATGGCACTGATGTGCGGTCTCCCACGCGCGTGCGACCCGGGCGCTACAGCCAGTTGCGTCGATACGTCAGCTCGTACGTCAGCTCGCGCGGACGGTCGCGCAGCCTTCGCGCCGGTGCGCCTCCAACAACCGTGTACGGGGCCACGTCCTTGGTGACCACGCAACCAGCCGCGACAACTGCGCCTTCTCCAATCGTCACCCCGGGTAGGAGAAAGGCGTTCTGAGCGATCCATGCTCGGTTCTCCACCACGATCGGGAGAAAGTCCGCGTCAAACGTCGGCGAGTCGACGTTGTGCTTGCCGGTTTGGAAGATCGCGCCGCCGCTGATGTTGACGTTCTTGCCCACGCTGATTGCACCTCGAGCGTCGAGTGAGCAGCGCGGCCCGATGATGGTGTGGGCATCGATCTCAAGCAGCCCCGGTCGGAAAATCTGGGTCCCGAGCATGATCGTCGTGGTCTTCCAGTCGGCTAGACGTACGCCCAGAGCCGCGTACAGACGCATGCGCGGCTCAACGAGCGGAACCCGGTTAACGACGTGATTCAGCACGTAGTCGTGCTTTTGCGGGCCGAGAAGCTCTCCGATCTTGCTCCGCAACATGCAGCCGGAGCCTACCCGTCTGTCGCGCCAGTACGCTCAGCGCGCGGCATCGTGGCTCCGTGGCGCGTGCGCACGGGACGATGCCTTGAAGTGCGAACGCCACGATTCCGTTTGCGTACCGCGGTGCGACAGATCCGTTCAAACGAAGTGGCGACCGCCTCGGGCGAGCGTGCGCGCAGAATCGGCGTGAACGCGACGTCACCGGGGAGATCGGCTAGGACTGATTCCACCAGCCTGGCCATCGCTTCGGCGTCATCGGCGAGCCGGATGGCCTCCGGAGCCATGTCGTGAAGCTCCCGGGTGACGGCCAGATCGCTGGCGACCACGGGACGACGGGCGCCGATCAGCGTGGAGACGGAGGCGGACGCCGCAATCGCTGAGTACGGCGCGAGCGCCAGGTCGATCGCCGCCAGGCGGCAGTGCAGCTCGTCGTCAGACACATAGCCCGTGATGGTGAGTCGGTCGGCGACTCCGAGATCGTCGGCGAGCTTTGTGAGCTCCTCACAGTAGGACGTCGCGTCGGGAGTCGCCGCCCCGATCAGCCACAGCTGCGCGCCCTCGGGCAGCCGCGCGAGCACCTGGATGGCGCGCTCGCAGTTCTTGCGGCGATGGATCCAGCCGACCATCCCGAGCACAACGGCGGACTCGCTGACGCCGAGCGCGGCGCGTGCCCGCGACCTCGGGGGCAGCGACATCGCCTCGGTAGCCAGCGGAACTCTGAACACGCGGCCACCCCGCGGAACCGGTTCGAGCGTGGTCAACTCGTGCTCCTCGTGGACCACGACCGCCCGGCTCAGCAGGGCACATATGGCCAACGCCCACCAATCGCGCGAGCGCCACGGACGCGATGGATACACATCATGGAGCACGGCCACCGGCCGTGAGAGTGCGAGCAGGGCGAGCGCAAGCTGCGCGAGCTGAGTGCGGCCGCCCGCCCAGAGCCGATTGGGGCTATAGGGGACGATCGTGACGTCGGCGCCGGCGAGGGCGCGTGCCGCCCCGAGGAGCCTGCGCATGCCCGCCACGCCTCCGCCGGTGACGTCCACAGCACACTCCACGGCGCGCAGACCCGCTCGCTCGCTCAGGCGCGTGGCGAGCATCCGCCCGTCGCGGTGGATTCCGCCCTGCTCGGTCCCGAGGTGAAGGAATCCGATGGTGAGGGGCTCGCGGCCGATCGCGTCCTCGATCGCGGCGTCATCGGCATTGATGGATGGGGCAGGCGATGGCACAGCCGCTGAGCGTAGCCAAGGCGGCTCAAGAGGTCGGCCGCCTCCTGTGAGAGTCAGCGACCGAGCCGGCGGCGGACCGCGCTGTAGAGCCATCGAGCCCGCGCGACGGCCGGTAAGAGCTCAGGAATCTGCCGGTAGGTGGGCACGTAGAAGATCGTCGTCTCGGTCCCGACGAGCGGCAGGCGCTTGCGGTCGTAGACCCGCCCATCGATGTAGGACCACACATCGTCGCTCTGCACCGCGGCCGAGTAGAGCTCCAGGTTGACTCTGTGGCACAGAACGAGCTTGTTGAAGCCCAAGGCGACGGGCGCCCAGTCGTCGCGTTCGCTCAGAAACCCCACGATTGCCTCGGTGACGCCCGGCCACTCGATCCGGTACGGATCATCGATGACGATGACTCCGCGCTCGAGCGTAACCTCGGCACCGAGCCGCAGATCGCTCATCGCCTCGTCGCTGAGATGCCCGCCGTCGATGTGAAAGAAACGACACGGGCCGAGCTGATCGCCGGCCAGTTCGCTCGAGAGGCATTGGTGCACCTGCAGCTCGCGCCCCGGCGCGAGCCGCTCTATGTTGCGCTCGAACGTCGCACGGTCACCCAAGCCCGAGCCGGAGACGTTGCGGTGCTGCTCGCCGAAGATGTCACAGACGCCGACGGTCTCGGTCTCGGTGGCCATCCGGCCAAGCATCACCGTGCTCTTGCCGTGATGCGCTCCGATCTCGAACAGGTTGCCGCGGATGCCCGCGGCGCGCTGTGCGGAGTCGATCAGTGCAAACAGGCCATGCGCCTCAAACCACCCGTGAATGTCACGGCTGGCCTTCGCAAGCTCTCGCGCCTCGCTGGGCCTCACAGGAGGTGCGTGCCGATCATTGCGGCAAACGTAGCATCGCGGGTGGGTCGCCGCCTGCCGTACTCGAGCACGCGCGTCAGGGCCCGACCCGGACGACCACGCACTGCGTCAACGTTGGATAGGTGCCGATCATGTACTGGCCGAGATCGGCCTGGACCTGGCGCGCATCGAACTCGGGGAAGCCGTAGAGGACCTTGGGGTCGCCGACGACCAGGGTGGCCCCCAACGCCTCGGTGAGCGCGGCCACGCTCATGTTGGTGCCCCAGCGGTTGCGCTCGCGGTCCGTGAACGGGACGAGGTCCAAGAACAGGTCGATGGTGAGGACGAGATGACCCCCGGGCTTCAGCGCCCGGCGGGCGCTCTGCGCGAAAGCGTCGAGGTCTTCGGGCCCGAAGTGCTCGATTGTGGACACCGACAGGACCACATCGAGGCTGCCGTCGTCGAAGCCGGCCTGGTCAAACGTCGTGGGGTGCAGCGTCACCGGAGCCCGGTAGGTCTCGGCCAGGAGTTGGTGAAACGTCGGGTCGACCTCCCAGCCCACGCCGGTTGCGTTCAGGCCGGGATCCACGGCGTGCACCTCATAGCCCTCCTGGGCGAGCGTGAACTGCAGGCCGGCCAGGCTCGCTCCGACGTCGGCGATGACCAGCTTGGAGCCAAGCCCGTGGATCTGCTCGTGGGCCCAGGGATATTCGAAGGCACGCGTGGTGTTGTTGGACTGCCAGGCGTACGGGCCGGCCAACCGCAGCCGCAACTGGCTCCGCTCCAGGCGGCGTAGCCGGTTTTGGAACCGGTTGCGGAACCGGGTCCCGTCGGGCGCGTGGTGGCGCCGATTGAACTCTTCGTAGTGGGGGGGCAAGCGAAACGGAGCGAGCATCGTCGCGTCAGCCTACCCCCCGTCGCGTCAGCTCAATAGGGCCGGCTGACGAACCGCTGGGAGGTCATGCCGGCAGATCTCCCGCGGACAGGACGCAGGTTCAGCTTCGACCACGCACGGCCGACACGAGCGCGATCGCCCACCGGCGAAAGACGCGCAGACCATGCTCGGAGCGCTCCAGATAGGCCGCCAGGCCATCCTTCGGACGCAACGGGCGCGCCAGGTCCTCCGGGATCTTCTGCAACTCCCGGCCGACCGCGCCGACCCGTTGCCCGCTCGGCGCCAGCAGCAGATCGACGAGGCTGGCGTTGGCCAGGACCTGCGCCGGATCGACGTCTCCAAACGGCGTGGCCAACTGGCCGGCCAGCCGGCGGCGCGCCGTGGTCGGCGCCGCGTCCGTGGGCAGGCCCACCAGCGCGCGCAGCAACGTCGCCGACACCTCGAGCGGCGCCGCCAGCGCCGGGTACGCGGTCGCGACCGTGTCCACCTGCGGGTTGGGGTCGACCTCCGCGCAGCGCCGGTCCCACCAGGCGGCCACGTCGGCGGCCAGCCGCAACCCGTAGAACCCGTCGCGGGCGTAGAACAGCAGCATGGCGGCAAGGCCGTCGGCCGGCGTCATGACCAGGGGCTGATGGGGCTCGGACCGCTGCGCGCGGGCCAGCACATCGGCGGCGAACTGTGTCTCGTACCAGTGCACCCGCCAGTGCAGCTCCACCTGGGGCAGCCCGTCGCGGGACAGCGTCTCGTGCAGCACGGGGAGTCGGGTGGCGCGGGCTGGCGGCCGGTCATGCCTCCACCCCATCCGCGTCACCGTCTCGACCGCGTGATCGAGATCCGCCGCGGTGACGAGGATGTCGATGTCTCCCACCGTGCGGGCCCCCGGGTCGTCGTAGAGCTGGCGGGCCAGGATGCTTCCCTTCAGGCCGAGCGCGGTGATGCCAGCCCGCTCCAGGCTGGCCAGCACGGCCAGGCTGATGAGCTCGTGCGCGGTGCCGTCCTCTCGGGCCCGGTCGATCCGCGCCTGCAGCTCGGCCTCGAGCCACGGGTGAAGCGGCTCCCCGAGCGCCCCGTCAAGCGCCAGGAGGCGGTGGCCGAGCAGGCTGGCCAGGCGCAGCTCGTCGAGCAGGCCGACGAACCGGGACGCGTCGATCCGCCGCAGGAGCTCGGGTATCTCGTGCCCCCGGTCCTCCCGCGCTCTCCGGGTGCCACACAGCAACAGCGCCAGCCGGCGCTCAGGGGTGCTCACCCTCCGCAGTATGCAGAGGAATGGTGAGCGACGGCGAGGTCAGGTCACCAACAGCACGCCATCTTCGGCGCCAGCGCCTGCAGGTGTGACCACGGAAACTGCGCCAGCGCCTGATTGGGGTACTGGCCGCCGAAGGCGGCCGGCCACGGGTTGACCGCCTGGGTCACCGGATCCTGCCCGTAGAACACGACCGAACCCGCCTTGTCCCGCACCACGATTCCGTACCTTTGCGCAGCGTGGGCCAGCATCCGGTCAATTTTGGGAAGGTGCAGGGCGGCGATGTTCAAGCGCGGGTCCAGCCGGAACCGCATCCCCTCCGGAATCGGGAAGATCCCCTTGGTGAAGCTGCTCCCGTCGGTGCGCTGGGCCGGCCAGCTGAACTTGGCCCACTGCGTCTCGACCAGGGCCATGGCCAGGGCGTGGTTGATGTAACCCCGCCTGAGGTCGGCGAACGTGACCAGTCCGCCCAGCAGCGGGAGACCGGTGGCGGTCGCTCCCCAGCCGCTGCTCTGGCCGGAGTGTGTGAAATACCCGGGGTTTCCGGAGACATCGTCCATCTCGCCGCCCCAGCGCGCGTTCCACCGGCCGTGCTTCTTGCGCATCTGCCAGAAGTCCCACAGCCGGTTCCTCGACGGCTGCCACACCGTCATGCTGGCATCGGTGCCGGCCGCGGCCAGGGCGTGGCGCGGGATGGGCACGTGATCAAACGCACGTTGCAGGTCCGGACCCCATGTGTCAAGTGTCACATGCTGCGTTCGCTGGTGCCTCCCCACCACATACACCGGGATGCTGTAGGAGGTGGTGTTCATCCACGGGTGGTAGTCGTGCACCTGGCGCACGAGTTCGGCCACGTAATGGGTCGACAGCGGCGACAGCGTCGGGTCTGCGCCCAGCGGCCGGTTCCAGAAACTGGACGGCGAAAACGGCCGGCCGGGCCACCGGACGTCGGCGGCGCCCGCGCGGCTGTGCGCGGTGGAGCCGTCCCCCTGGGCGCATGACGGGATCAGCACGGCCAGCAGGAGGACCAGCAGGAGGGGGAGGGAGTGGCGACGCGAACAGCTCATGTTTGGTTCAGGCGTCCCCGGTGCACTCTTCATATCGACACGCTGCCCGATCGCCTTGAGCCGCAACCCCCGGTTCCCCCGGGTGTCTGGAACAGTGACACCGGCCGCGTGCCGTCTACTAGCCTGAATCAGCTCCGATGAGCACTCGCCTCGTGGAGACGCCCACAATCTCTCGCCTCCCCGGCTCCCGTCGCGGCGCCCCCACCCGCCGTGGCGCCCCCACTCGGCCGGCGACCCCCAATCGCCGGCCCGGCCGGGTGCGCCAGATCGACGTCCTCAAGGGACTGGCGATCATCGGCGTCATGGTGCAGCACGCGTTCGGCGACGGGTTCCTCCAGCACTCCTGGGAGATCCTGTACGCCGGACAGGCGGTGCCGGTGTTCTTCGTGATCATGGGCCTCAACGCCGCGCAGTCGATGGCCCGGCGCGCGCCGGGCTCGCTCTCGGACCTGTACAGCCGGAGCTATCTGAAGAGCCGATTTGAGCGGCTCGTCGTGCCGATCCTCTGGATCTGGCCGGTGGCGCTCGTGGTGGCCCTGCTCGTGGGCGAGTTCCACCTGGGGCCGCTGACGCTCGTCGGCGTCCTCCCCATCTCCAGCGCGCCCGGTAACTATTTCGTGACGATCGTGCTGGAGTTCGCGGTGCTGTTCCCACTCGTGTTCTGGTGCTTCACCCGCGCCCCGATGGCCACCACCATCGCCGTGGCCGTGGCCGATGTGGGCTTTGAGCTGCTGGCTCCGCACGTTCACATGTTCAACATGACCGGGCCGGCGCACGGCTACATCTACGAGGCGGCGATCGTCAAGTACGGGCTGGCCATCATGGCCGGCGTATGGCTGAGCCGGATCGAGCTCGGCCGGCGGGGGTTCGCGCTGTTGAGCGCCGGCGCGCTCGTCGGCGTCATCTATCTGATCGTCCTGCACCAGAACCCCCTCAGCTTCGGCTGGCTGGTGCCCTCGTTCAGCCGCACCACCAACTTCATCAGCTTCCTGTACGCCGTGTGGCTGACGGTCCTCGGCCTGCGCCTGCTCCCGGCGCAGTCCACGAACGGGGCGTACAGCCTGCTCGAGCGCCTTGGGCGGGCCTCGTACCACATCTTCCTGCTGCAGATCGTGTGGTTCGGCGCAATCAGCACGCGCTCATGGCCGATGGCGATCCTCGGCATCGTGGTGTGCTCTCTGGTCGGCCACGCCTTCTACATGGCGATGTCCGAGCGCGGGCCGGCGCCCGTGCGCCTACGCCGCCCGCAGCGCCCGCTTGACAGTCGCCGGCGCGCCGACCGCCAGCACGCCCGGCGGGATCTCACCGCGCACCACCGACCCGGCGCCGATCACGGCGTCGTCCCCGATGCGTGAACCGGCCAGGATCACGCAGTTGGCGCCGATCAGAACGCGGTCGCCGATGACGATCGGCGCGGCCTCATACGCGCCGAACCGCGCCGCCATGTCGTTGAGCGGCTCGATGATGTGATTGTGGTCGATGATCGACACCCGCTCCCCCAGCCGGACGTCGTCGCCGATGACGACATCGTGCATGGCGGCGAGCATCACGCCCCGGTTGCAGAACATGCCGCGGCCGATGCTCAGGCGGCCCTGGACGGTGAGCGTCAGGTCCCGGCGGGCCACGAACCCCGGTGCGATGTCGATCGTCGCACCGGGCGCGACCTGGACGGCGGTCCCGGCGGAGAGCGCCAGTCCGGGCGCGCGCCGGAGCGCGGGATGACGCATCGCCATCCACCGCCCGCGGGCACGCACCAGCAGGCGCGCCCAGATCGGATCCGTCAGCGGCGGCGGGATCAGCGGCACCCGGGGCAGGCTAGCCCAAGACGCCTGACGGGCAGGCGGCGCGACAGGAGCCCTTCTACGACGAGGTGACCGGACGGCGCTGAGCCGGCAGGTCGAGGAGCCGCTCGTCGACGTCGTCGAGCAGGCCGGGCGTGACCGCCTCGTCGAACTTGCGTGCGAACGGTGCACCGGAGGCAACGGCCTCGGCCAGCGCCGCCCGGTCCACGGTGACGGGGTGCGGCTTGGTCACGTCCTCTTGCCAGCGCAGCCAGGACACGCGCTGACGGCGCACGCGCATTCCGGGGTCGTTGATCAGCAGCGTCTGGAAATACGCCTCGTCCGGGACGAGTGTGGTGGCGAAGTAGCGCTGCCAGTCCCGGGCCCGCTCGCCGTCGAGCGCGGCAGCCAGCGCCCGGCGTGACAGCGCCACCCACTGCTCGCCCTTGTAGCTGGGATGCTCCGGCGTCCAGGGCACGCGCCGGCGGCGCACGCCGAGCATCCAGCCCTGACCGCGCGGAAGCTCGTTGAGGACCAGGAGCGCCTGCAGCCCGAACAGGTACCGGTACCAGACCGCGCGCACGGCCCGGACGAGCACGCGCGGCAGGCGCGGCACGATGCCGAGCTGCGGCAGGCGGTACCAGCGGTGCGTGTAGCGCATGACCAGCCCGTCGCGCTGCGCCCGGGGGCGCAGCCCGAACCGGCCCTCGCCGAGCCGCTCGGCGGGCACCACGGCGTCGCGGTCGCCGGCCAGCAGCTCCGCCTCCCACTCGTCGAGCCGGCGGATCGGGTAATCCTGGCCTGAGATGAGGACGACCCAGTCAGGGTCGTGGCGGCATCGGACGTCGGCAAACGCCTCGAGCGTGGCGGCGACCAGCGACCATCCACCCCAGCTCGTGGCGATGTCCGACACGAGCAGGTCGGCGCCGGCGGCGGCGGCCTGCTCGGCATCGATGTAGCCGGACGGCCGGTTGTGGCGGATGAGCACCCGGGCGCGGGGGCTCAGACGCCGGATCGTCTCCGCCAGTCGCAGGACCTGCGGCGCCTTGTGATGACAGAGGACCACATAGGCGACGACCGGCTCATCGCTCACGCGGCCCGCTCCCGCCGCAGCCGCCGGACGGTCTGGCCGTAGGCGAGCTCCTCGACCAGGTCGACGAGCCCGTCGACGAGCGTGATGGTCCAACCGGCGTCCTCGGCCGGCAGGCGCCGGCCGGTGCGGCGGGCGTGGCGGGCGACCGCGTGCAGCGGGTGGAGCGCGGGCTTCACCGGGGCGCCCCGATCGGCGTACTCCATCCGCAGACGAGCGCCGCTGCGGCCGTACTTGGCCCACTGCTCCAACAGCGCGGGCACCGTCGGCCGCGGGCGCCATTCCATGAGCGTCTCATCGATGGCGCAGACGCGATCGAAGCCGGCCAACTGGACTCGCCAGCACAGATCGGCGTCGCCGCCGCTCGGCATGATGCGAAAGCCGTCGACCTGCTCCAGTGCCGCTCGGCGGACCGCCAGGTTGGCCGTCGGGAAGTAGGGCAGGAAATACGGCGTCGCCGCGTAGTGGCGGACGAGCAGGTGCTGGCGGCGTTCGGCGACCCGCTCGGCCAGCCGGTGTCCCCCCCGCACGGCGATGTCGGAGAAGATCAGGTCGCCGCCGCCGGCTGCCGCCGCTCGGATCCGCTCCAGCCATCCGGGACGCACGACACAGCGCACATCCGTGAACAGGATGTAATCCTGGGCGCATCCGCGCCAGCCGTCGTTGCGGGCCGCATACGGTCCACCCGGTTTGCCACGGCGGATGACGCGGGCGCCGAGGCGCTCGGCCGCGTCCGCGGTCCCGTCGCTGGAGGCATCGTCCACCACCACCAATGCGTCGCGCTCGGCCAACTGGCGCCGGATCGGCTCCAGGCACTCCCGGAGCAGATCCCTGACGTTGCGAACCGGCACTACAATGGCGACAGCGGGCTGCTCGGTGGAGCGGCTCATGTGCTCTTCGCTGTTCGGCACAGGTAGGCGGCGATCTTACAACGCCGTGTGTGCCGTCCCTTGTTGTAGTGAGCACAATCGCACTCGACCGTCAACGAGGGTTCCGTGTCGATTCCTGTCTCGGTAGTCATTCCCGCGTACAACCGAACGGACCTGATCGAACGCGCCGTCACCAGCGCGCTGGCTCAGCGACCCTCCCCGCCGGAGGAGGTCATCGTCGTCGATGACTGCTCCTCCGATGACACCGGCGCGGTGGCGCGTGCACTCGGTGCCACCGTCATCCGCCACGACGAGAACCGCGGCGAGGCGGGTGCACGCAACACGGGGTTGCGGGCCGCGCGGTGTGATTGGGTCGGGTTCCTGGACTCCGACGACGAGTGGCTGCCGGACCACCTGGCCACGATCTGGCCGCGGCGGGACGGTCACGTGGCCGTGGCCGCCACGGCCCTGTATCGCCTGGGCGACGAAGTCCGCTTCCTCGGCCATCCGGCCTCGCGGCCGACTGTCATCGCCAGTCCCGCGGATCTGGTGTTTCCGAGCAACCCGGTGCCGGTCAGCGGCGTCGTGGCCCGGCGCGACATTCTGCTGGAACTGGACGGGTTTCGCCCCTGGAAGACGGGCGCCGACCTCGACATGTGGATCCGGACGGCGGCGCGGGGGACAATCCTCGCCTGCCCCGAGCCGGGGTACATCTACCACCTCCACGACGGCCAGGTGTCGGGTGATGCCGTGCTGATGCGCGACAACCTGCTGCGGCTGGTGGAGAGCTACCGCGCCGAGCCGTGGTGCACCGAGCAACTCATTGAGCGGGTGGCGGCCGTCAACGCCTGGGATTCCCTCCAGGCCGCCCGCCGGAGCCGGTCGCTGACGTCCGCCCGTCGCGAGGCCGGGTGGCTGCTGGCGCGGCCGTCGCGGGTGAAGGCCCTGGGTCAGATGTGGATCTGGCGCTTCCGTCTCCGGCGTCGAACCGCTCGGACGGCGCTTCCGGCGCCGACGATCGCGCCCGCCTGAAACGGGCTTGTGGCTCATGTGACGATGTCCATGTGACGATCGCGTTAGCGACCGCCGACATTTTCGAAATTGATGTGCAGCCCTCCACCCATCTGGGTAGGGCCGATGTGAGCGACGGGTAGCGGTTTGTGGACCTGTCGCGCGCAATTCCTATACTGCTGTCGGCGAGGCAGAAGCACGCGCTTTACTCCGAGCACAGCCACCGCTCGGTGACAGGATGAGCGCTTTGACCGGTTTGCCCGCTCCGATCACCGTTGGGTCGGGTTAAAGCTTCGTCGGTGACCGTTTCATGTCACCGGCCTCGCCAGGGCGAGTGACGACGCTCGTTGCCGCTGAAAACCCATGCCTCCGCAACACCAGAGGACAGATTCAATGACAACTCCCGTCTCGAGAAGCCCCCAGGCCGACGAGTTCTACGCGCACGATCCGCGCGTTTCCGACGGCTACCCGCGTGAGCGCTCGTTCTCGCTGGCCGCAGCCGTGCGTCGTCACTGGTTCCTGACCCTTCTGCCGGTCATCGTGCTCGCCGCCGCCGGCGTGGCCGTCGGCTACGCCAAGCCGCGGACGTACACGGCGCAGGCCACCATCAACGTCGGCAAGTCCGACATCGCCACCCAGGCGACGCCGGGGTACCTGACCGCCGCCGAGGCCCTGGCCAGCAGCTACAGCCGGCTGGTCACCAGCAACAACATCGCCGTCCCGGCGGGACGCGCGGTCGGCGAGAGCCCGGGCACGGCGCTCGGGCAGCTGACCGCGGTGCCGATCCCCCAGGAGCCGACCTTCACCATCTCCGCCACGGGCTCCTCGTCGGCCCAGGCGACCAAGCTGGCCAACGCCGCGGTTACCGCGTTGACGAAGTACGTCAATACCAGCGCCACCCAGCAGGGCGGGCCTCAGCAGCTGCTGGCCCGCTACCAGGCGGCCCAGCACCAGGCGTTCATCCTCCAGCGCAAGGCCGGCAACCTGCAGGGCAAGCTCAACGCGGGCAGCAGCGCCACTGGCCCGAAGGTCAGCCAGGCCCAGGTTGCCAATGCCAAGGTCGCCGCGCAAACCGCCCAGCTCAAGGCGCAGTCGCTGAGCCAGCAGTACCTCAACCTGTCACAGGGCGTGGCACCGAGCCTTGACGTTCTGGTGAGCCCCACCGGCGCGACCTCGACCAACCGCACGACCAACATGGAGAAGTACGGCATCATCGGCGCCGTTGCGGGTCTGGTCATCGGAATCGCGTTCGCCGGCCTCACCGAGGGCGTCGCCGTGGCCGCGGGTCGCCGGCGCCGCCGTCGGGTCGCCTACTAGCCCGGGGAGCTTCTCATGGCCGTTCGTCTTCAACGGCAATCCCCGCTGCTTGCCTTCGTCGCTGTCGTCCTGATCGGCGGCATCGGCGGGGCTCTGGCATCCCACCGCGTCAGCGGGCTGGACCCGTTCACCGGCGCCGTCATCGGCATGGCGGCGGGCGCGGCCGCGGTCACCTGCCTGGTCGTGCTGGAGCCGGCGCTGATCCTGACCGCGGCGATGATCCTGTCGGTGTTCTCGGGCAACTGGAGCCACCTGGGGATCCCCATCCCGCTGGATCGGATCGCCGTCGCCTGCGGCATCGCCACGGCGCTCATCCGCTCCATCCGGGACGGGGAGGGCCCGCGGATCCGCCCGGTGCACTGGCTCATGCTGCTGCTGATCCTGTACGCGGTCAGCTCGGCCGCGTGGGCGCAGACGCTGACCCAGCACCAGCCGCTGTTCGCCCTGCTGGACCGTCTGGGACTGGTTCCGTTCCTGCTGTTCCTCGTCGCCCCGGTCGCGTTCAAGACGCCGGAGCAGCGGCGGATCCTGGCCATCGGCCTGGTCTTCCTCGGCGCCTACCTCGGGCTGATGGCGCTGTTTGAGCGCCTACATGCGAACAGCCTGGTCTTTCCCAGCTACATCACCGATCAGTCGATCGGCATCACCTTCGGCCGCAGCCGCGGCCCATTCCTGGAGGCCGGGGCCAACGGTCTGGCCATGTTCGACTGCATGGCGGCGGCCGCCATCACGCTCCCATCCTGGCAGGGGCGCCCCAAGATGCGCGCAGCCGTCATCGCCGTCATGGTCCTGTGCGCGGCCGGCATCCTGTTCACGCTCACGCGCCAGGTGTGGGTCGGCGCGGCCGTCGGGACCGGCCTGGCCATGTTGGCCAACCGCCGTCTGCGCCGATACCTGCCGGTCGCAGCCGTGTGCTCGCTGGTCGCCGTGGTGCTGGCGCTGGCGTTCGTCCCCGGCCTGCAGCACAGCGTCAACTCCCGCACCAACGACCAGAGCTCGGTCTGGGACCGCCTGAACTCCGACGGCGCGGCCCTCCGGATGATGGAGGCCCGGCCGGCGCTCGGCTTCGGCTGGGGCGAGTTCGGCGCCAAGAGCCCCCCGTACTACCGCCTGTCGTCGACCTATCCGCTGTCCACGATCGACGTCGCCCACAACATGCCGCTGTCCAACGCCGCCGAGCTCGGACTGGTCGGCGTGGCCATGTGGGTCGTTGTCATGCTGATGGGGATCGTCGCGCCCACGCTCGGCCGGGCGCCGCCCGCCGTGGAGCCATGGCGACTGGCGCTCATCGCGATCGCCATCGCCTGGTTCGTGCAGGCCAACCTGAGCCCGCTCGACTACGCCTTCGACAACTGGATGATCTGGCTGTGGGCCGGCATCGTGGTCGGCGGGCGCGAGCGGTTCGCATCGCTCCGTGAACCCGCCGTGGCCACCCGCGTCCCCAGCCTGAGCGCGGCGTGAGCGCCTCACAGCGGGAGAATGAGCGCCTGCGCGCACGCCGCGCGGGGCGGTCGAATTCGGGGTCCGGCGGCCCGCCCGGCGACCGGCCGCCCGGCGCCGTCGTGCGCCGCCGGCGGCGGTGGCTGCTGGCCGCCGAGCTGCTCGTCGTCGCCGCGGTGGCGGCGGTCATCGTCGCCATCGTGCTGCCGGGCGGAGGGTCGCCCAGCCATCGCGCCCCGGCGACCCGGCCTCCGTCGGCCGCCACGTCATCGGCCGGAGGCGCGTCGGCATCGAGCACGGCGGGCGGCCAGACCACGCCCGGCGGACAGCCGTCGCCGGCACGCCCCTACGCGCCCAACTCGGTGTGGAACGAGCCGGTGCCGGCCACCGTGCCGCTGTCGCCGCAGTCCTCGGCGTACGTGTCCCAACTTCAGCAGCAGATCCGCAGCCACGGCGAGTGGATCAACACCACGCAGTACAGCATCCCCGTGTACACCGTCGGCCCCGGCCAGGCCAAGGTGCCCGTCAAGCTCGACCAGTCGGGCCCCGGCACCGTTGGGCAACTGGCGCAGGCGTTCGCCGCCGGCGTCCCCATCCCCGCCAAAGCCCGGGCCGCCGCGGGCAGCGACCAGTCGCTGGTCGTCTACCAGCCGTCGACGAACACCGAGTGGGAGTTCTGGCAGGCGCGCAAGCTGAACGGGGAGTGGCACGCGTACTGGGGCGGGAAGATGTCCGACGTCTCCGGGAACCCCGGCTACTTCGACGCCCCATCGGACTGGGGCGGCTCGGCCACCAGTCTGGGCCTGCTCGGCGGGCTGATGACGATCGACGAGCTGCGCTCGGGGCATATCGACCACGCGCTGGCAATGGCGATCCCCGCCTCCGCCCGGGGCAAGTTCGTCTATCCCGCCCAGCGCGGCGACGGCCATGACGCCAGCCCGAACGCGATCCCGGAGGGAACGCGGTTTCGGCTCAACCCCAAGCTGAACCTGGACAGCCTGCACCTGCCGCCGATGACGCGGATGATCGCCGAGGCCGCTCAGCGCTACGGGATCATCGTGCGTGACCAGGCCGGTTCGGTCTCGCTGTACGGCCAGGACCCCACGCCCACCGGAACCGACCCCTACGTCGGTTCGAACGGGCTGTTCGGCGGGCAGTCGCCGGACAAGCTGCTCCAGGCCTTCCCGTGGAACCAGCTGCAGGTCGTCGACCCCAGCTGGAACCACCGTTGACGCCCGCGGCTTCCATCGCGCGCCAGACGGCTCGACAGGCCGGCCGCGCCGGAGGGCCCGGCCTGGCCGTGGCCCAGGGCTGGCTGACCGCGTCGGCGGGCTATCTCCTGGCGCTCCTGGCCGCCGGGGCCCGGCCCCTGCGACGGCCGCCGGAGGCGGTGGCCGATCCGCCGTCGGTGGCGGTGCTGGTCCCCGCCCACGACGAGGCGGCGGGCGTGGCAGCGACGGTCCGCGCGCTCGTGCGGCAGGCCTATCCGGCCGACCGGCTGGCGGTCATCGTCATCGCCGACAACTGCACCGACGACACGGCCGCGGTGGCGGCCCGGGCCGGCGCCATCACCTGGGTGCGCGACGACCCGTCGCGGCGCGGCAAGGGCCCGGCCCTGTCGTGGGCCCTGGAGCGCCTGCGCCGGGAGCGCCCGGACACCGAGGCGGTCATCATCGTCGATGCCGACTGCATCGCCTCGTCCAACCTGTGCGCGGCGATCGCCGGCGAGCTGGCCGATCCCTCCGTCCAGGCCGTGCAGGCCCGCTATGAGGTGTCCAATGCCGAGGAGTCGCCGACCGCCGCCCTGCGCGCCGCCGGCTTCACGCTTAAGCACCTCGTCCGCGCCCGCGGCCGGGCCCGGCTGGGGCTGTCCTGCGGGCTGTTCGGCTCCGGCATGGGGTTTCGCCTGCGCCTGTTCGACGACGTCCAGTGGCCGGCCTCGGTCACCGAGGACGCCGCGCTTCACCTCATGCTCGTCGAGCGCGGCATCGGCGTGCGGTTTGCCGAGCGGGCGTCCGTCCGGTCGCCGATGCCGACCACGGCGAGCGCCGCGGTCGAGCAGCAGATGCGCTGGGAAACCGGCAACGCCGAGCTGACCGGCGCCCACGGGGTGCGGCTCGCCGCCCGGGGCGTGGCCGCCGGCGACCGACAGCTGCTTGGCGCCGCGGCCGACCTGCTGGTCCCCTCCCAGTCGCTGCTCGCCGCCGGCAGCGTCACGACCGGGGCCGCCTCGGCGCTGCTGGGGCGCCGCCGCACGGCGGCGATGGCCGCAGCGACGCTGGCCGGCCAGGCGGTGTACGTGCTCGGCGGCCTGGCGGCCGCCGGAGCGCCGGCGGCCAGCCTGGGCGCCCTGGCGCACGCGCCGCGGTTCATGGCGGGGCGGCTGAAGGTGCTCGGCCGGGTTGCGACAGGCCGGCGCGCCCAGACCTGGGTGCGCACCACGCGGCCGGATTAGCCGGCGCGCGCGCCGGCCGGCGGTCTCCTCGAGACGGGGACCGCCCGGCGGTCGAGGGCATCGAGAACCTCGTCGTCGACGTCGGCGTCGAACTTGCGAGCGAACAGCTTCACGCGTGACTCGCCGCCGGCGGAGCCGGGCTGGCCGGCGGCTTGCAGCAGCGCGGGCGCGTCCCGGCTCGTCAGCACCTCGGGGTGCTTGCTGTTCGGCGTCCAGCGCACGAACCAGAGGTTCTCGTTGACGATCGCCGGCCGCGACGGGGAGTTGAGGACCGCGGTGTGGATGAACATCTCATCCGGGGTCCAGGCGTGGCGGTAGAAGCGCGCCACCTCCGGCCGGGTGGCCAGGAAGTGCATGAGGTCGCCGATCGTCTGGCGCGCCAGCATGAACCACGAGGCGCCGCCGTGCGGGGTCAGCCCGGGAGGCAGGGTGCGGGCGAGCGGGATGCGGAACCGCCGCCGCCGGATCGGCTGGTGCCAGTAGCGCACGCGCTCCATGCCCCCGTGACGGCCCCACATGCTGGACGGGAGCGGCCAGTGCGGCATGAAGCTGGTGCCTTCATGCTCTCGGCAGAACGCCTCGATCTGGTCCTGCGGGACGAGTGGGTAATCCTGGCCGCTCAGGACCGCGGCATGCGAGAGCCCCAGCGCGTAGGCGGCGCGCAGGCCGGCCAGCGCGGGCTCCACCTGTCCCCAGCTCGCCCAGGCCGAGCGGCTGCGGGGCAGCAGGGTCACGTGGTCGCGGACGCCGGCGCCGGCGGCCAGGAAGCGGTGCACGGCCGGGTCGGCGCCGAGGTCGACGTGGAGGAACACGGGCGCCGGGGCCAGCCGGTCGAGCAGCCGCAGCGCCTGGCGCGGCTTGTGGTGGGCCAGGATGATGTAGCCGCACCCGGTCAGGTCGCCACCGCCTCCGGAGCGGTCGCCTCGGCCGGAGCGGTCGCCTCGGCCGGGGCGGTCGGCGGGACGCCGCCGGGCTTGGCGCCCGTGAACAGCCGGGCCAGGGTGTCCGCCGAGTCGTTGACGTCGTAATCGCGCCGGACGCGCTCGCGGCCGGCCTGGCCCATCCGCGACCGCCGCTCCGGGTCGGCCGCCAGCCGGGCGATCGCCTCGGCCAGCTCGTCGACCCGGGAGGCCGAGACGAGCTCGCCGGAGACGCCGTCCTCCACCAGCTCGGCTACGGCGGCGATGCGCGTCGCGACGACCGGCAGGCCGGTGGCCATGGCCTCCATGAGCACGACGGGGAGCCCTTCGGCGAAGCTCGGCAGGCAGAACACATCGGCCTCTCGGAGGCGCCCGGCGACCTCAGGCTGACCGAGGCTGCCGGTGAACTCGACCCGATCGGCCACGCGGAGTCGCTTGGCGGCCCGCTCCAGCGCCCGGCGGTCCGGCCCGTCCCCGACGATCGTCAGGCGGACGGGCATGCCCGCGTCGCGCAGCCGCGAAACGGCGCGGAGCAGGAGGGCCTGACCCTTGTCCGGGACGAGGCGGCCGATCGTCAACACGCGCAGCGGGCCGTGCGGGTCACGCGGGGCGGGCGCGGCGGCCGGCAGCCGCTCGGCGTCCAGACCACAGCGCACGATCTCCAGGCGCCCCCAGTCGGTCGGCTCCACCAGCCGCATCATCTGGGCCCGGCAGTAGTCGCTGATGCACGCGACGAACCGGGCCGAGCGGATCTTCTCGGCCAGGGCGAAGCGTGTGACGTCATCGAACTCGGTCGGCCCGTGCATGGTGAAGCTCCAGGTGACCCCGTCGTCGCCTCCGAAGATGGCGACCAGCATCGCGACCGCGCTGGCCGCGTTGGCGAAATGAGCGTGAACGTGGGTGATGCCGCGCCGCCGGCACTCGTCCCACAGGAGGATCGCCTCGGCGAAGTAGAACAGCTGCCACAGGTCGGCCCGGGGCCCGCCGGGGCTCATCGCCAGCGCGCGGGCAAGGGTGCGCGCGTACCTGCGGGGGTGGCGCAGCGCGGCGCGCGCGTGAGCGCCGAGCAGGCGGCCGGCGGACGTGGGCAGGATGGCGACCGTCTCCCTGGCCGCGCGCCGATCCGCGTCGCTGTAGAGCCGCTCCTCCGGGGTGCGGTGCACGGCGAACGTCTGCACATGAACGCCGCGATCCCGCAGGGCGGCGACCTCGCGGTCGATGAACGTGTGCGAGACCTTGGGGTACTCGGAGGCGAGGTAGCCGACGGTCATGCGCGCGCGGGCTCGTCCGTGGCTACGCGCGCGGGCGCGCTCATACCTACGCGCGTGTGCGCGCCCGTGCCCCCGCGCGCGGGCGCGCCCGTGACCAGAAGGCCGGCCTCGACGGCGCGCGCCACGGCCACGTTCAGGTCCGGGGCGTCCCGGCCGATCTGCAGGGCGGCCACGCCGGCGCGCTCGCCGGCGGCGACATCGCTCGGCGCGTCGCCGATCAGGACCGAGCGGCCGACGTCGATGTCGGGAAAGGCGCTCAGGGCGGCCTGGAGCAGTCCCGGCTGGGGCTTGCGGCAGTCGCACTCGCCGTGATCGTGCGGGCAGGCGAAGAAGGCGTCGACGTGAGCGCCGGCCTGCTCGTCAAGCAGTTCCTGGAGGCGCCGGTGGACGCCGGCCAGATCATCCCCGGTCATCCGGCCCAGGGCGATCCCGCGCTGGTTGGTGACTATGACCACCAGCGCATCGAGGTCGTTCAGGCGGCGCACGGCCGCGGCCGCCGCGGGCAGGAGGCGGACCTGATCCGGCGCGGTGATGTAGTCGCCCTCCGGGGCCTTGACGTTCACCGTGCCGTCCCGGTCGAGGAATGCGGTGGGGCGGCCCACTAGGTCCCGCACAGCTCCCGCTCCACTAGTTCGAAGATCGTGTGGCCGAGAAGCAGATGCCCTTCCTGGATCCCGGCCGTACGCGCGGCCGGGACGGTCAGCGCATGGTCGGCCACCTGCTCGATCGGCGACCCGGGCTGTCCCACCAGCGCGACCGGCACCATCTCGTTGTCCCGCGCGGCCTCGAGCGCGGCCACCACGTTCGCCGAGCGCCCCGACGTGGACAGGCCGAGC
The DNA here is from genome assembly GCA_051985625.1 of Solirubrobacteraceae bacterium. Taxonomy (GTDB): domain Bacteria; phylum Actinomycetota; class Thermoleophilia; order Solirubrobacterales; family Solirubrobacteraceae; genus Palsa-465. The sequence continues at coordinate 5,790 of JBPYFQ010000167.1, read as the reverse complement.
ACCACGTCGCCCGGCCGGCCGAGCCCCACGACGGCGCGGGCGAACGCGTCCGCGTAGTCGTAGTCGTTGGCGATGGCGGTCAGCGCGGCCACGTTGCTGGCGACGGCGATGGCCGGCAGCGGCCGGCGCTCCATGCAGAAGCGGCCGATGAGCTCGGCGGCCAGGTGCTCGGCCTCGGCGGCGCTGCCGCCGTTGCCGCACAGGAGCACCTTGCCGCCGTCGCGGATGGCACCGACCATCGCCTCGACGATGCCGTCGACGCCGGCGGCGACGTCCTCGTCGTCGAGCAGCAGCTCCATCGTGGCCAACGACTCGCGGATGCGCTCCTGAAGCAGCTCGGCGCGGGACGCGCGTGACAGGTCAACGCTCGACATACGTCCAGCTCCTCAGGCCCTCGGGCTCGAACGCGAACTCCGCCTCCTGGAGGCCGAGCTGGCGCATCCGCTCGGCGATGGTGTGCCGGGTCCCGGGGCGGCAGTAGAACAGCATGAAGCCGCCGCCGCCCGCACCGGTGATCTTGCCGCCGAGGGCGCCGAGCTTCCGCGCCTCCTCGTAGGCCTCGTCGACCAGCGGCGTGCTGATCCGCGGCGACATCCGCTTCTTGTAGCTCCAGGCGGTGCCCAGCAGCTCGCCGAAGTCGGTCAGCTTCCCGCGCAACAGCGCGTCCTTCATCGCCGCCGCCAGCTCCTTCTGGACCCGGAGCCCATCGAGCGTGTCCTCCTGCTTGGACTCGTACCGGCTGGTCTGGTCCTCGATGATGTGGTCGCCGGCCCGGGTGGCGCCGGTGAAGCAGAGCAGCAGGTTGGCCTCCAGCTCGTCGACGGTGGTGCGCGGGATGCGCAGCGGGTTGACGATCGTGCCGTTGGGGTGGAACTCGATGAAGTTGAACCCGCCGAACGTGGCCGCGTACTGATCCTGGAGCCCGCCCTTGAGCCCCAGATCGAGCCGCTCGGTCTCCCAGGCCAGCTCGGCGATCTCGTAGTCGGTGAGGGCCAGCCGGTGGAAGTCGCGCAGCATGCCGATCAGGCTCACCATCAGGGCCGACGAGGCGCCCAGGCCGGAGCCCGGAGGCGCCGCGGTGTGCAGGAACAGGTCGATGCCGCGCGCCACATCGAGCGCCGCGACGCGCCGGATCGCCGCCTTGACGAGATCCAGCTGCCCGTCGTACTCGATCGGATCCTGGGCCCCGTACTCCAGGGCGGTGCCCAGGTCCAGGGATTCCAGGCTCACCCGCCCGTCGGTGCGCGGGCGGAGGATGCCGTGGGCGTAGCGGTTGATCGTGGCGCTCAGGACGAGGCCCCCCTCCCGCTCCGGAAACGGCGCGACGTCGGTCCCCCCGCCGGCGAAGCTGACCCGCAGGGGGGCCTTGGCGCGGTACAGCGGCTCCACCGACGGAGCGCGATGCGCGCGCTCGCGGGTGACGCGGGTCCGCGTCCTCATGCGGCCGCGGACGGAGCGGGCGGTGATGCTTCCCTCGGGAGTCGGCACGGCGGGCTCCTTAGCTGCCGCGCGGGGCGCGGCTGTCGAGGTACGAGTTCCAGAACAGGCGAAGGGCGAACGGTCCGCCTTCGAGCAGGTACCGCCGGGCCAGGCGGCGCGGCTCCTGGATGAGGCGGTGCGCCCACTCCAGGCCCAGCGACTGCATCCAGCCGGGGGCGCGCTGCACATCGCCGCAGACGAAGCTGAAGCTGATGCCCAGGCCGAGAAACCACGTGCGTGGCAGCGTCCGCCGGAGGTCGGCGATCAACGCGCTCGCCTTGGGGAACGGCAGGCCGACGTATACGAATTCCGGTTCGGCGGCTTTGAGCCGGTCGTGGATCTCCGCGAGGTCTCCCGACCGCTGCTCGTAGCCGAACGGCGGGCAGTGGGTGCCGGCGACCGTCAGGCCGGGGGCGCGCTGGCGCAACTCGTCGGCGGCCCGGTCGGCCGTCCCCGGTTCACCGCCGAGCAGGAACAACCGGTTCCCGCTGCCGGCGATCCGGTCGGTCAGGGCCAGGATGAGATCGGACCCGGCCACTCGCCCCGGCAGGGGGCGTCCCTTGATCCGGCTCGCCCACACCAAGGGCATCCCATCGGCCACGCGCAGCTCGGCCGACAGCGCCCGGTCCATCAGGTCCGGGTCCCGTGTCAATGCATACAGATTGTCCAAGTTGGGCGTCATCACATATCCGCCGCGTCCGGCGGCGGACTCGCCGACCAGATAGTCGACGGCTCCGGTCAGTGTCAGGCCGTCCAGGGGCAGCCCCATCAGGTCGACCTGACGGGGTGACGCGCTGGGTGTGGGAGTGACTGTTGTGGACATAGGTGTGGTGCGTGGTTGCTTTACGAGAACGGGGTGGCTCAAACCGGCCGGCGGTTACCGGTCCGTGAACATTCGGTTTCGGTTACAGACCGCGACGGCGCAGGACGTAGGGCACCGTGCGCAGCAGGATCTTCAGATCCAGCCAGATCGACCAGTTGGCGCCGTACAGGTAGTCGATCTTCACCATCTCCTCCATCGGGATCCGGGACGAGCCGAAGATCTGCCACTGCCCGGTCATCCCGGGTTTGACCGCCAGTCGCCGGCGCTGCCAGCCCTCAATGAGAGCATCCTCATCCTCGACCAGCGGCCGCGGGCCGACCAGGGACATGCTGCCCGCCAGCACGTTGAACAGCTGGGGCAACTCATCGAGCGACGTGCGGCGCAGGAACCGCCCCACGCGGGTGATGCGCGGGTCGTCGGCGATCTTGAACAGCCCGCCCTGCACCTCGTTGCGATGGCGCAACTCGTGCTTGATGGCGTCCGCGTGGGGCACCATCGAGCGGAACTTCAGCATCTCGAACCGCTCGCCGTGGCGGCCGATGCGCGGCTGGCGGAAGAACAACGGCCCGCGGGAGTCCAGCTTGATCGCCAGCGCCAGCATGGCGAGCAGCGGGGAGACGAGCGCCACGCCGACCGTGGCGCCGGCCAGGTCCATGAGCCGCTTGAGCGTCTCCGACGACGTCGAGAGAACGCCGTACTGGCGCACGCCGAGCAGTGTCAGGCCGTCGACATCCTCATAGGTGGAGGACGAGCCGACGACCTCCAGCAGCCGCGGCAGCACGCTGACCTTGACGCCCATCGCCTTGATCAGCCGGATCACGTCCAGGACCTCGTCCTGGTCGTGATCGTCCGGGGCGATGATGATCCGGTCGACGCGGCGCTCGGAGATGACGCGGGACAGGGCCTCGGTGTTGCCCACCGGGCCGGCGGCGCCGCGGTGCTCGGTCTGCGTGATCCGCGCCAGCGACACCCGGCCGACGATCTTCGTCCGGACGCCCGGAGCGCCCTCCAGCTTGCCGCGCACGCGCCTGGCGTCGCTGCCGTTGCCGAGGAACAGGCAGCGCTCGGGCTCAGTGGCCAGCGCGGTGAGCGCCCGGGCCACGAACCGCCCCGTGGCAAACGACACGAAGCTGACCACGACCAGCGCAAACACCTCCGGCCGGTTCAGCGATCCGTTCAGGAGGCCGGCCTCGGCCAGCCACACCGTCATCGCGTACAGGACCGACAGATAGATGACCGAGGGCAGCTCGTCGATTGTCGTCTTGCGCACGATGTGCTGATCACGGTCGTACAGGCCCAGTGCCTTGGACGCCAGGACCACAAACGGCAGCAGCAGCACCGCCGGCCACTGAATACTGACCGTGCCGGCGTCGACGACGTTGACAACCAACACCAGCGCGAAGCAGGCGGCAATGACATCCGCCACTGCCAGTGACCGGCGCAGGACGGTGTCACGGTGGCGGCCGGGTCCCACCGGTTGCGCGGGGACCGCCTCCCACACGGGTGAGATCGCCAGGTCCTGCACCTTGTGGGCGGCGGTGTCCTCCACCTTGTGAGCTGATGCGGATGGGGATGCGTTCACTCGCGGGCGCGCGCGCGCGATGTCGCGGCTGCGCTGGAGTACCCGTCCAGCGTTCAGCCTGGAGCGGCCCTGGGTTTCGTTCTGGCGCGTGTCGCTAGGCACGCGCCATCCTCGACGGGAAACTCGGCCTGGATTCCGGATTGCCCATGCGGCATGTGATTGTGGTTCGGTTCGTTGTGGCAGTTGTGTTCATCTTGGTTGCGGTTCCCACCTTGGCTCCCGGTCCCAAGTTGGTTTGGCACGACGCCCAGCAGTGAACCCTGCGCCCGGCGATTCGCCGCACGGCAGCACTTCGTCAGATAGCCATCGCTCCGCGAACTCCCCCGAGCTATCAGTGCGGTGACGACGGCTGTCTGGTGTCCCTGCACCCTACGTTTAGCAGCTTCTCCGGGCTATGGCCAACTGTATGAAGCAATGGGAATCCTCTCCCACCCTATGGCCATCGGCACCTACACAAAGTTGCAGATGCCACCCGTGCACATCTCGTCGGTTACTGCCCAAATCGGCCCGTCTCGACACGTGGCTGATGGGCCATTCAGGAATCGGCACTCCACTCCCCAACCGGCGAGCGGATGCGAAGTTGCGCTCCTCCGCATCCGCTGCCAACCCTTTTACCTTTTGGGTGTCGCCGGCACCTTCAGGAGGACCCGAATCCGCGCACGCCGCCGGTCGCCGGCCGTCGCTCGATGACGCGGTCGACGAGGCCATAGGCCAGTGCCTCCTCGCCGGTGAAGTAGCGGTCACGCTCCATGTCGGCGTGCACGCGTTCCACCGACTGGCCGGTGTGCTTGGCGTAGATCTCGTCTACACGCGCGCGTAACGCGAGAATTTCCTTAGCGTGGATCTCAACGTCAGTGGTCTGACCTTCAAAACCTCCCGAAGGCTGATGGATGAGGATGCGGCTGTTGGGCAGTGCCATGCGCTTACCCTCCGCGCCGCCGGCGAGCAGAAGCGACCCCATCGACATCGCGATCCCGTAACAGATCGTCTGGACGTCCGGCTTGATGAATCGCATCGCGTCGTAGATGGCCAGGCCGGCGTAGATCGACCCCCCCGGCGAGTTGATGTAGAGATGGATGTCCTTGTCCGGGTCGTCGGACTCCAGATGGACCAGCTGGGCGACGATCAGGTTCGCCGTCTCCTCGTCGACCTGGCCGCCGAGGAACACGACCCGGTCGTTGAGCAGCCGGGAGTAGATGTCGAAGGAGCGCTCGCCGCGGGCGGTCTGCTCCACAACCATCGGAACGAGTGGCATCGGGCCTCCTGTGGATGGGATCCGGGTGCTAAGGTGCAACCGGATGGTTGCTATTGACTGCCACCGTAGCAGAACGCGCAACCCGTCAGTTGCGAATGGTGCCTGCGTCTGTGAGGAGACACACACATGACCGATCTGATTGAGCGGGAGATGGACTTCGCGGCCTCCCCGGAGGTCGTCTGGGAGGCGCTGACCGACCCGGACTGGCTCGGCTCCTGGCTGGCCGATGCGGTCGAGCTGGAGCTGTGGCCCGGCGGCGAGGCTCGCTTCGAGTTCGGCGAGACCGTCCGGACCGGCTGGGTGGAGGAGGTGACCGCCCCGGGCGACGAGCGCGGCGACGGGCGCCTGGCCTTCTGGTGGTCGGAGGACGGCGAGCCCGCCTCGCGCGTGGAGCTCTCGCTGACCCCGCTGGAGCCCGGCAGCCGGCTGCGCGTGGTGGAGACCCGGCCGCTGCAGCTGCTCGACCTGGTGGGCGTCCCCCTGCCCGGCCACAGCGGGCAGCGCTTCGGGCCCGCGCTGGTGGCGGCCTGAATGGCTGACCTGTCTCCGGGTACGCGTGCGCCGGCGAGCTCCGGCGCGGGCGGCCGAACGCGTGTGGGCCGCCCGGCGCGCGCGGGCGGCCCAGGCGCCGGGGCCGGCGTGGGCGCCGGC
>JBPYFQ010000166.1:0-6781 GCA_051985625.1 Solirubrobacteraceae bacterium | reverse complement strand
GCAGGCACTTCTGACATCGGGGCGCCGGGATTTGAACCCGGGACCTCCTGCTCCCAAAGCAGGCGCGCTACCAGGCTGCGCCACGCCCCGCGTGCCTGGCGAGTGTAATCCACGGCCGGGAGCGTCTCGCCGGGGGGCTGTCGACCGCCCACCCCGGCCGTCGGATAGCCTCGACCTTCGCCATGCCAGAGATCCAGGCCTTCCGCGCGCTTCATTACGACCCGCACCGCACCGACGGGCTGCAGGACGTCGTCTCCCCGCCATATGACGTCATCGACGATCGGCAGCGGGAGGCGCTGGAGGCGCGCTCGCCGTACAACGTCGTGCGGATCGACCTTCCGCAGGGCGGCGAGGACCGCTACGACCAGGCCGCCGAGACGCTGGAGCAGTGGCGCGGCGACGGGATCGTCGTCGTGGACGAGGCGCCGGCGCTGTGGACGCTGGCCCAAGACTACGTCGGACCGGACGGCGAGCGCCGGACCCGGCAGGGGGTGTTCGCGCGCGTGCGCGTGGAGCAGTATGGCCCCGGCCGGATTCGCCCCCATGAGCGCACGCATCCCGGGCCGCGGGAGGATCGCCTGCGTCTGACCCGGGCCACCAAGGCGAACCTGTCCCCCATCTTCTCCCTGTACTCCGACCCGGACAACGCGGCGCTCCACGCGCTCTCCGCGGCCGGCGGCGACGTGCCGTGGGCGCTGACGACCGACGACGACGGGACCGTCAACCGCCTCGGCCGGGTCACCGACCCGCAGGCGATCGCCGCCGTCGGTCAGGTGCTCGCCGAGACCGAGTTGCTGATCGCCGACGGGCATCACCGCTACGAGACGGCCCGGGTGTACGCCGACGAGATCGGCGGCGAGGGGCCCCACCGCTATGTGCTCATGTGCCTGGTCGCGCTCCAGGACCCGGGGCTGACCGTTTTCCCCACCCACCGCCTCGTCCGCGGCCTGCGCCCGGAGCAGCACGATGCGCTGGCCGAGACTCTGCGGCGCGACTTCGAGATCCAGGCCGTCGACGGCAGCGGCCCGCCGGCGCCGGCCTCCGGCGAGACGGTCCGGATGGGCTACATCGACGGCCGGGGGAGCACCTCGTCTCTGCTCACCCTGCGCGACCCGGCGATCGCCGACCGGGCCCTGCCCGACCGGGCCGAGCCGTACCGCCGGCTGGACACGGCGGTGCTCGAGGCGCTCATCCTCAAGGGGGCGCTCCAGATGGGCGACGAGGACATCGATCACCTCAACGGCCTGGGCTATGCGCGTGATGCCGAGCAGGCGCAGGCGCTGGTGGAGTCCGGCGAGTACGACGCGGCCTTCCTGATGGCGCCGACCCCGGTGGAGCGGGTCCAGGCGATCGCCGCCGCCGGTGAGAGCATGCCGCCCAAGTCGACCTACTTCTTCCCCAAGATCCCGACCGGGCTGCTGTTCAACCCCCTGACCTAGGCCGACCATGCTCGCCGACCGGCTGAGCCAGGTGCTCCTGACCGCCGAGGCGGCCAGTGCGCTCGACGTGCGCGGACGGACGGACGCCGCCGTCCTGGTGGCGCTGTACGAGGAGGGCGGCCGGCCGCACGCGGTGTTCACCCGGCGGCGCGAGAACCTGCGCCGGCACCCCGGCGAGATCTCGTTCCCGGGCGGCCGCCGTGACGACACCGACCCCGACCTGGAGGCCACGGCGCTGCGCGAGGCCGAGGAGGAGATCGGGCTGGCCCCGGACGCCGTGCGCATGCTCGGCGCGCTGCAGCCGACGCCGACCATCGTGACCGGCTACGCGATCTACCCGTTCGTCGGGCTGATCGAGCCGGGCCTGGCCTGGCGGCTCAGCGCCCGCGAGGTGGCCGAGGTCCTGGAACTGGGGCTCGACGACCTCCTCGCCGGGTATGGCCGCCGCCGCCTCTTGCGCCGCGGAGTGCCCATCCGCACCGACACGTACGCCGTCGGCGACGACGATCTCATCTGGGGCGCCACGGCCCGCATCCTCGCCGACCTCTTCGATCGAATTGGTCCGCTGATTGGCCGGTCGCCCGGCCCATAGCTGGGACCTCGGCGAGAAACGGGACTCACAGTCACGTTTCTCGCCGAGCTTCACGGAAGTTGACCCTCGGCCAGCAGCGCCCGCTGGACCGCATCGGTCGCCGAAACCACCCACCCGTCCCGATCCACGGGATCCGCCGTCAACAGCACGTACGGAATCAGCGACCGCTCGCAGGCATATCGGACGCGCGAAGCCCCGACGGCCAGGACCTCGGCCGGGACGGTGCCAACGGCCTCATACACAACGCCACGAATCGTCGTGTCCAGCATCCGCTCCAAGAGCATGTCCAGCCGGGTGCCGTGCAGGGCGGCCAACTGCTCCTCGGTTCCGACGGCCGACCCCAGCAGCAGGCACGCCACCCCGACGTGGTCTAGCGCCGAGCCCAGGGTGGCCACCCGGTCGGGGTCGCCGACGAACGCCTCGGCGCCCGCCGCCTCGATCTCGGCCCGCCGCGCGGGGTCCCGGGTGGTGGCGCGCACGGCGTGGCCGGCCGCCCGCAGGGAGCGGGTCAGCTCGAGGCCGCGGCAGCCGCAGCCAACGATCAGACAACGCGCCACGGAGCCGCGTCAGTCCCTGGGCTCGTCGGCGACGCCGTACTCGCGCTGCACGTCGGCCCGGGTGCGCTCGGGAAGCCCGCGAGCCCGGCGCCGCGCGTTGGTCGCCTCCAGCAGCTCGTCGAGCTCCTGCTCGGCCAGATACTGCTCGCGCCGCCGCAGCTGATCGGAGACGTCCTGGGCCACCCGCCGCTCCATGTCGGCCGCTGTCAGGTCGGGCTCGCCGCGCCGGCGGCGACGGGCGTTGTGAGCCTCGAGCATCTGGGCCAGGTCCTCGGCCTCGAGCGCCTCGCGCTCCTCGGTGATCTGGCGAGCCGAGCGCAGCCCCATCTGCTCCGGGCCACGGCTGTGGTTGGACCGGCCCAGCAGCCAGACCCACAACACCAGGCCGCCCAGGGCCACCAGCACCACGATTGCGAACGGGTCCACTGACCGAGCGAGTCTAACTCCCCGGGCCCCGGCCGGCTCCAGCCCACCCCGAGCCTTTTGCCAACGGCCACCGCAACTCTTGCCGTTGACACTTTGTTTATACGAGCGTTCATCGCCACCGCCTGGGCGGGCCGGAGTACTGGCGGAGGTCCTATCCAAATTGCAGGTCTAGGAGGCTCCATGCGTCTTCGTCTCACCGTGCTCGCGAGCGCGCTGGCTGCGTTCGGGGGTATGGCGGTCCCCGGCCCGGCCGGCGCTGCGCCGGTGCACAACCGCGGGCTGACCATTCACGCGGTGCCCATCCACATCATCGCCGGCGATCCGGTGCTGATCTACGGCCGGCTCAAAGGCCCGGATCACGCCAACCAGGTCATCCGCCTGTATCACCGGATCAACCCCGCCCCCCGCTTCACGCTGATCGGCACCGCGCGGACGAACTCCTTCGGCCAATATGAGTTCACTCGCGCCGTTGACGTCGTGGAGACGAACCGGAACTGGTTCGTCACGGGGCCGGGCGGGTTCCGTCTCACCCACAGCCGCACCGTCCATGAGCGCGTGGCGGCGCTCGTCAGCCTGGCGGCCAGCTCGCAGTCCGGGCTGACCCGCCACCCGCTGGTGTTCTCCGGTCATGTCACCCCGGGGCATGCCGGCAGCCCGGCCCTCCTGCAGGTGCAGAACGCCAACAATCAGCGGTGGCACACGATCAAGCGCGGGCGGATCGGCGCTGGATCGGACTACAACATCTCCTACGCGTGGCGGGTGCCGGGCGCGTACGACGTCCGGGTGCTGTTCCCCGGCGATGTCCGCAACACGTCCGCCCCGTCGGACCCGGTGACGGTCCTGATCCAGCAGACCGAGGCGCCGGACTTCACCATCAACACCTCGGATCCCGTCGTCGCCAACGGACAGGCGGTGAAGATCTCCGGCGTCCTCGACCGCGCCGGTACCACCACCCCGGAGCCCGGAACGAGCGTGAGCCTGTTCGCCCGCATGCCCGGCCGCACGCCGTTTCGCGAGGTGACCACCACCACGACCGGCACTGACGGCAGCTACAGCTTCACCAATGTGAAGTCGAGCACGAACGAGCTGTACCAGGTGCGCACCACGTTCGCGCCCCGGCGTCACTCGGCCGTGCTGTTTGAGGGAGTGCAGGACGTGGTCGCCATGCAGGCCAGCTCCCAGACCTCCCAGGTGAACGGTCACATCACGTTCTCCGGCAGCGTGTCCCCGGACAAGGCCGGCCATCTGATCTACCTGGAGAAGCTGGGCAAGGACGACAACTGGCACATCGTCGGGGTGCGCTTCGTCGGCCGCGCGTCCACGTTCCGGTTCGGCTGGACCTTCGGCACGGCCGGCACCAAGACGTTCCGGGCCCGGATCACCGGCGGACCGGTCAACCTCGGCGCCGCGTCACAGCCGGTCACCATCGACGTGACACAGCCGCCGCTCTCCTCGCTGCCGACCGGCTGATCCCCGCGGCCAACCGGCAGGTTTCGGAGCCCCCGTCGCCCGTGCGGCGGGGGCTCCCCTCGTTTATGTACCGTCTGCGCCCATGGATTTCGAACTCACCGACGAGCAGCGACTGATCAAGGAGACCGCCCGGTCGTTCACCGACGCAGAGATCGTGGAACGAGCCCGGGAGAACGATCGCAACGAGCATTTCGACCTGGACCTGGTGGCCCAGATGGCCCGGCAGGGGTACCTCGGCGCGATCGTCCCCCAGGAGTACGGAGGAGCCGGGCTCGACTACCTGAGCTACGGGCTGATCGTGGAGGAGATCGGCCGGGGCGACTCGGCCATGCGGACGGTGGTGTCAGTGCAGACGTCGCTGGTCTGCTCCGCGCTCGTGCGCTGGGGAACCGAGGAGCAGAAGCGCCGCTACCTCCCCCGGCTGTGCTCCGGGGAGTGGCTGGGCTGCTTCGGCCTCACCGAGCCGGACACTGGTTCGGATGCCGCCAACCAGCGCACGCGGGCGACGCGCACCGACTCCGGCTGGGTGCTCAACGGCGCCAAGATGTGGATCTCGATGGGCAACCACGCCAAGCTGGCGCTGATCTTCGCCCAGACCGATCCCGACAAAGCCCACAAAGGACTGGCCTGCTTCCTGGTCGAGACCGAGGGCAACGACGGTTACCAGCCCCAGGAGATCCACCACAAGATGGGCCTGCGCGGGTCCGATACGGCCTCGATCTCGCTGGACGACTGCTTCGTGGCCGAGGACGGCATGCTCGGCCAGGTCGGCGACGGCTTCAAGATCGCCATGACCTCGCTGGAGTCCGGGCGGTACAGCGTCGCCGCCGGCTGCGTGGGCATCTGCCAGGGCTGCGTCGACTACTCGGTCGACTACGCCAAGGAGCGGATGCAGTTCGGCCGGCCGATCGCCAGCTTCCAGCTCGTGCAGGCGATGCTGGCCGAGATGAAGGTGGAGACCGACGCGGCCCGGATGCTCGTCTACCGCGCCGGCTACCTCAAGGACGCCGGCCGGCCCAACTCCACCGAGACGTCGATCGCCAAGCTGTACGCCACGGAGACGGCGGTCAAGTGCGCCAACACCGCGATCCAGGTCCACGGCGGCTCCGGCTACGTCGATGACCATCCGGTGGAGCGCTACTTCCGCGACGTCCGCGTCACCACCCTGTACGAGGGGACCTCGCAGATCCAGAAGCTGATCATCGGCCGAGCGCTGACCGGCATCAACGCGCTCGTTCCCTCGTGAGCGCGGCCGAGACCCCGCGGGTCCTGGGCGTCGCCGGCGCGGGCACGATGGGATCCGGCATCGCCCAGCTCGGCGCGGTCGCCGGGCTGACCACGCGGCTCCACGATCCGGATCCCGCGGCGCTGGAGCGCGGCATCGACCGCATCCGCCGGCAGCTTGACCGCGAGGTCAGCCGCGGGCGCATGGGGCAGCCGGCGGCCGACCGGGCCCGGGAGTGCCTCCATCCCGCGGCCGCGCTGGACGAGCTCGCCGACTGCGACCTGGTCATCGAGGCCGCACCGGAGAGCCTCGAGCTCAAGCGCTCGCTGTTCGAGAGCCTGTCCGAGGTCGTCTCGCCCGAGTGCGTGCTGGCCACGAACACCTCGTCGCTGCTGGTCACGGCGATGGCCCCGGCGGCGAGCCACCCCGAGCGCGTCGTCGGCATGCACTTCTTCAATCCGCCCGCCCTGATGGCGCTTCTGGAGGTCGTGGCCGGCCTGGAGTCCTCCGCTCGGGCGCTGGCCGCCGCGCGCGCCGCCGGGGAGGCGATGGGCAAGCACGTGATCCAGGCCATCGACGGGCCCGGCTTTCTGGTCAACCGGTGCAACCGGCCCTTCGCCCTGGAGGGAATGAGGCTGCTGGCCGAGGGCCTCGCCGGCGTGGAGCAGATCGACCGCATCTGCCGCCAGGGTGGGGGCTTTCGGATGGGGCCGTTCGAGCTGGTGGACCTGGTCGGCGTCGACACCAGCTTTGACGTCTCGCGCTCGTTCTACGCCCAGAGCTTCGGCGAGCCACGCTGGCGGCCGTCGCCGATCCAGGCCAAGCTGGTCGCCGGCGGCCGGCACGGCCGCAAGGTGGGCCGCGGCTTCTACGACTACCCGGAGGGCGGCCGGCACCGCGCGGATGACCCGGAGCCGCCGCCCGCCGGGGGCGGGGACGGCCTGGTCGTCATCGCCGGCGACTCGCGGCTGGCGCTGGAACTGGCCGACGCGGCGGCCGCCGCCGGCTGGGAGGTGATGGCGCCGGTCGAGGCCGTCGACGGCCCCGCGCCGACCCTGATCCTCGACCTCAG
>JBPYFQ010000165.1:0-6599 GCA_051985625.1 Solirubrobacteraceae bacterium | reverse complement strand
CACGGCCGCGAGACCTCGGTATTGGATCTGGTCGAGGCGCTGCGCGACGTCGGAGGCCGGCCGATGGCCGCCCCGCGGTTTGCCCCCGAGCGGCCGGGCGAGGTGCGGCGGAGCTGCCTGGACGTCAGCCGGGCCCGGCAGGAGCTGCGCTGGCAGGCGACGGTCTCGTTGCGCGACGGCCTGCGGACGATCCTGTCCGGGCTGTAGCCGGCCTCTGAGATCAGCGCAGGGCGACGCGGGGAGAAGACGACTCACCGCTCTGGTCCTGCGGAGGCGGCGGGCTGTCGTCTGCGTCGCGAACGCCCCGACCCGGGCCCTCGTCCTCGTCGGCCGACGCCGCCGTGACGGTGGCGGCCACGCCGAGGCCGAACGCACCCAGGAGCGCCACCGCCAGGACCCAGAAGGTCCAGGTCCCCACCCAGCTGGGACGCCACAGCGCAGCGCGGGAGAACGCCAGTCCGACGGAGTCCAGCAACGAGTGGTTCTCGAACAGGTCAAGCGAGAACTCCTGGTCCCGGCCATTGGTCGGCTGCGGGCCGATGAGCTTGCTCGTCATAACGATGCGGGGATTCTCGGCACCCGAACCGTAGAGCGAGAGCGTGCCCGCGTCCTGAGTCAGGCAGATCGTCAGCGGTAGACCGGCGGGGAGTGGGCGGCGGAGCCGAGCCCTCACCTGAGCCTCGACCGGGGGAGCCGCCACCGGTACCGACGCGAGGAGCTTGTGCGTGGCAGCGTCTTGAATGCCGACGGTGAGTTGCGCCCGTTGGCCGGGGCCGGCCATGCCCCAGAAGCCGACGCTCTGGGTCGGGCTCTGGCTGACGATCGGCCCCTCGCAGACGTGGGAGGACGGACGCAGCACGGCGAGCAAGGTGGCGTTGGGCGCGTCCAGTAGGAACGTGCGCCGCGCGATCGGTTGGGTCGCGGCCACGAGCAAGCCGGCCAGCGCCAGGACGGCCAGGGTCGTGCAGGCGAGCAATCCACGACGCCGTGTCACCGCGCAGCCCTCACAGGTAATACGCCTGAAGGACGGCCGAGAGCGAGATCACCTGGAGCGCGAGCAGGCCCGTGAGGACCAATCCGCACGCCGGTGGCCGGACCCGCGGGGGAAGCGCTCGCACGATGAGGGCGATGGCCAGGCCGAGGAGCCCGACAACCGGCAGGAGGTAGCGGCCCTGGTTGAACTGACCTCCCCCACCGATGATCACGAGGTATTCACCCAGGTGGAGCAGCGCCAGCAGCCCGAGCAGCGTCAGCGCGAAGTAGCCCAGGAGCAGCAGATGGCGGCGCTTGAGCAGGCGGGCCAGGAGTGCGACGGCGGTGACGCCGATTCCGGCGGCCGCGACTCCCGCCGCGTTGTAGAGCCAGGCGGGCAGATACACGTCCAGCCAGCCGAACATGCCAATCCCCTGACGCACCCAGATGTCGTACACGGGGAGCCCCGGCGTCGTACGAAAGGGGGTGAGGAAGGGGAGGCGCGGCAGGTAGAACTGCCACACGTAGCTGATGAACTGGCGGAGGTTGAACCCGTGGGCAGGGGTCGCGGCCGACGAGGACGCGGACGGCGTCGACGTCGCAATCTGGTTGATGGCGGGCCTCGATGATGTGTGGGCATACACCAGCCATCCCAGCACCGGGACCACCAGGGCCAGTCCCGCCGCCGCGAGGCGTTTCAGCGCCGGTCCCCGCTCGGCTGCCGGCCGGCGCAGCCAGCCGGCGAGCAGCGCCAGCAGGACCGGGATGACGAGGGCGTAGGAGGTCGCCTTGGTCAGGATCGCCGCCGCCGTCACGGCACACAGTGCGGCGGCGTCCCAGCCCCGGGCTCGGTGATTGATCACCCGGGCTCCCAGCCACAGGGCCAGCGTCCACAGCGCGATCAGGAGCGCATCCGGATTGACCGATGTCGACATGAACGTCGTCATCGGCAGCAGGCCGGCCACCGCCGCGCAGGCCAGCTGGGGCAGGCGTCGGCGACCGAACACCTCACCCGCCAGCAGCCACCCGCCGATGGTCGTCACGACGAGCAACAGCACGCCCTCGATCTGCATCGCGTACAGCCGCCCGAACGCGGTCCCACCGTTGTCGATCAGGTAGCCGACGCTGGCGAGGAGGTAGTACAGCGGAGGGTTGTAATCGGCGGAGTTCAGGCCTGCGCCGTCGGTCCGGGACGGAGGGTCCAGACGTTCGCGGGCCAGGTATTCAGCCCAGTCCGCTCGGCTCCAATTGGGCGGCGCCGACTGGGGGTAGAACGCTCCGCGATTGGAGCCCACCGACCCGTCGGCCAGCGTCTGATCGCTTGAGATCTCGGGTCGCGCCGGCTTACCGGGAAGCGTGAAGCCCGCGGCGAGGCTCTCCGCGTAGGCGTAATGGGAGATCTCGTCGGGCGACTGCCAAGGCGGCACCAGGAGCGCCCAGCACAGGCCGACGATGACGACGATCCCCAGCAGTATCGCCAGACTCTTGGGTGGCGCCAGCCGCCGGAGGCCCACTCGCTCCGGCGCTGCCTCAGCGGAGCGCTGCATGGCAGCGCAGCGTAGTGGAGTCCCCGCCGGGTGCGAGCCTGGGACCACTCCGTGGCTATACGCGCCAACATTCATGCCGTGTCGAACGTGGTGACCGTGGCCATTCCCACCCTGAACGCGGGCGTGGGCTTCGCCGAGACGCTGGCGGCGGTGCGCGCCCAGCGCGTGGCCCAGGAGGTGCAGGTGCTGGTGTGCGATTCTGGCTCGGCGGATCACACAGTCGACATCGCGCGCGGCTATGAGGCCGACGTGATGGAGATCCCGCGGCAGAGCTTCTCGCACGGGGGCACGAGGAACCTGTTGATGTCCGAGGCGCGCGGCGACCACGTCGTCTTCCTCACCCAGGACGCCGTTCCCGGCGACGAGCACTGGCTGGCTGGGCTGCTGTCGGCCTTCGCGCTGTCTTCCGACGTTGGGCTCGCCTTCGGGCCGTACCGGCCGCGGCCCGGGGCCAGCCTCAGCGTCGTGCGCGAACTGACCGACTGGTTTGAGTCGTTCTCTGACGGGGAGCCGAGGATCGACGTCCTCGATCCGTCACAGCGCGATGCGCCGCCGCGTCGCTTCCTGGGCCGCCTGGGCTTCTTCACCGACGCCAACGGGTGCGTCGCGCGGGCCGCCTGGGAGCGGGTGCCGTTCCGGCAGATCGCCTATGCCGAAGACCACCTCCTGGCGCAGGACATGCTCCGGGCCGGCTTCGCCAAGGTGTACGTCCCGGAGGCGGCGGTGATCCACTCGCACGACTACCCGCCGTGGTCGTCGCTGCGCCGCAGCTTCGACGAGGCCCGCGCAGTGCGTGACGTCTACGACTGGGCCGTGGACCCCCGATCCGCGGCGCGGAACCTCCGCGGGAATGTGATGGCCGACTGGCGATTTGCCCACCGCCAGGTTGCGCGGGCAGATCCGGGCGCGCGCCGCCGCGAACTCGCCGTGGCGGGCGCCTCCTTCTTGCATCACGGCATGCGCACCGCGGGGGGACTGCTGGGTGGCCGCGCCGACCGCCTCCCTCGCCGGCTGGTCGAGCGGCTGTCACTGGAAGGACGTACGTGAGCGGGACCGATCGTGGCTCGAAGGGCCGAGGCGCTCTGCGTGAGCATGAGGGTTACTCGGCTAACCTCCCGGGCATGCCAACTGCAGCCGTCGGCGGCGAGCGGCTGCCGGTGGTGGTCGCGCGATCGGTCAGCAAGACGTTCAGCGTTCCCGAGGAGCAAGTGCACACGCTCAAGGAGCGCGCGCTCCATCCCCGGCGGCGGATCCGCCGGCAGACGTTTCAAGCACTGAACGACGTCTCCTTCGCCGTGCAGCCCGGCGAGTTCTTTGGGATCGCCGGCCGGAACGGGAGCGGCAAGAGCACCTTGCTGAAGTGTCTGGCCGGGATTTACAAAGCCGACGGGGATATCTGGTGTCGCGGGCGCCTGTCGACGTTCATCGAACTGGGCGTCGGATTCAACCCGGACATGGCGGCGCGCGACAACGTCGTCATGAACGGGATCATGCTCGGCCTCTCCCCGCGTGAGGCGCGCAAGCGCTACGAGAGCGTGATCGAGTTCGCCGAGTTGGAGGAGTTCAAGGACCTCAAGCTCAAGAACTACTCCTCGGGTATGCACGTCCGGCTGGCCTTCTCGGTGGCGATTCAGGTCGATGCCGACATCCTCATGATCGACGAGGTCCTGGCCGTGGGAGACGCCGCCTTCCAGCAGAAGTGCTTCGACGTCTTCAACGATCTGCGCGACCGGGGCCGGACGATCATCTTCGTCACCCACGATATGGGCTCGCTGCAGCGGTTCTGCCATCGCGCGCTCCTGCTGGAGCGGGGCAACCCGGTGTACCTGGGCGACCCGCGCGACGTGGCGGATCGGTACCTGGAGCTCAACTTCGGCCGTGAGGCGGGCTCGGAGGAGGCGGCGGTTGATGCCCACCCGGGCGGAGGCGAGGCCCGCGTCGACGAAGTGTGGCTGGAGAACGCCGAGGGCGAGCGCCTCACGTCGCTTCCCCAGCATCAGCGCGTGACGCTGAACGCACGGGTCGCGTTCCTCGTCGACGTCCTGGACCCCGCGGCCAGCGTCCACATCAACAACGATGAGCACCGAGCAGTGGTCATCGCCAGCACCGAGATCGAGAATGAGCGTTCCGGACGATTCGCCGCGGGGGAAGAGGCGGTGTTCTCCTTCAGCTTCGACAACGTCCTGGCGCCCGGGCGGTACGCGCCCGTCTTCCAACTCGCGCACCGCGGGTCGGGCCTGGATCTGCTCGACCGTTCCGCGGGCAGCTTCTCCTTCGTGGTGACCGGTCCCGAGGCGATGGGCGGAGTGGTCGACCTGCCCGTCCACTCCAGCATCAACCGGGTCGCCGCCACCCACGTGCAGCGCACCCGCGCGTGAGCGTCGAGGCGCCCCCATACGAGGCCCTCGGCCGTCCGATCACCGGTCCGCGTGCCCTGACCGGTGACTGGCGGCGCTTCTGGCACCTGACCTTCAACATCGCGGTCATGCAGTGGAAGCTGCGCTTCTACGGGTCGGCACTCGGATACCTGTGGCAGTTGGTCCGGCCTCTGCTGCTGTTTCTCGTGCTCTATGTCTTCTTCACGAAGGTCGCGCACGTCGGCACGGGCGAGGGGCACAGCTATGACTATTACGGCGCGCAGCTGCTGAGCGCAATCGTGCTCTTCACCTTCTTCAGTGAGTCGACGGTCCAGGCCGTGCGGAGCGTGGTCGACAACGAGGCTCTGGTGCGCAAGATCCAATTTCCACGCATGGTGATCCCGCTGTCCACCGTCCTGCTGGCGTTCTTCAACCTGTGCCTGAACCTGGTCGTCGTGTTGATCTTCGCCCTGGCGGCCGGCGTCAGCCCGATGCTGAGCTGGCTGGAGGTGCCGTTGATTCTGGCGGTGCTTGTGATCCTATGCACCGGCGTCGCCATGCTGGTGTCGGCCCTATTCGTTTACGCGCGGGATGTGCAACCGATCTGGGATGTGCTCATCCAGGTCATCTTTTATGCCTCGCCGATCATCATCCCCATCGCAGTGGTGCAGGCGCACCTCAGCCCGGCGCTCGTGCGGATCTACATGCTCAATCCGCTGGCGGTGATCTTCCAGCAGTTCAAGCATGCGTTCATCACCCATGCCACGCCCAGCGCCGGTGCGCTCCTCGGCTCCTCGGCGGCTCTCCTGGTGCCCATCGGGATCGTCTTGGCCGTCTTCGCCCTTGGCTTCTGGGTGTTCAACCGGCTGGCGCCGCGAGTGGCCGAAGACCTCTGAGCACGAAGCGCTGGTAGGCCCGGAGCGCCGGGTCCGCCCGCCGTACGGCCCCTGAGGCCAGAAACGGCGACTGGACCGACGCGCACATCCGCTCCACGATCTCCCGGTCGTACACCCGGCGAGACGACTGCACCTCCCGCCGGCGCATCCGGAGCGCCCTCCGACTCGCCCACAGCGACCGGTAGGAGGCCAGTTTGGCGCCAAGCCAGCCTTCCCGGGCCGCGCGGCTCCAGATCGCCACCTCGACGCCGGCCAGCAGCGGCGCGAGCAGCAGCAGCGTCCGGCTCTCCAGGTGGGCCAGCAGGCACCACCACCGGTTGCGCTCGAGGTAGAGCCACTTGTAGTCGCCCTTTTCGAACTCGTACTCGTGCACGACCCGCGCCGCGGGGCAGAACAGCACTTCCCAGGCCAGTAACCGAGCCCGCCAGGCCAGGTCGACGTCGTCGTAGTACATGAAGAAGCCCTCGGTATATCCGTCCAGCGCCTCGAACGCGCTCCGGCGTACCAGAAGCGCCGCGCCGGACACCACGGCGGCCGCCCGGGGCGGCCCACTCTCCGGCGCCAGGCCATACCGGCCCGCCCACGAGAGGCCCGACAGATGGAGAGCGTTGTCGCCGGCGTTCACGCGGTCCGCGCCGGGCAGGAGAACCTGTGCGCCGGCGATCGCCGCGTCCGGCCGGCCGGCCAGCGCGGCCACCAGTTCCCCCAGGCAATCCGGCGCCGCCTCGGCGTCCGGATTGAGAAACAGCACGTACTCGCCGGTGGCGGCGGCCGCGGCCCGGTTGCAGGCCGAGGAATAGCCGAGGTTCCGCTCCGGCCGGATGATC
>JBPYFQ010000164.1:0-7813 GCA_051985625.1 Solirubrobacteraceae bacterium | reverse complement strand
GTGATGAACGGCAGGTTGATCTGCGTCTCCTGGGCGGAGGACAGCTCGATCTTGGCCTTCTCGGCGGCCTCGTAGAGGCGCTGGAGGGCCATCTTGTCCTGCGTGAGGTCGATCGCCTGGTCGCGCTTGAACTCGGCGGCCAGCCAGTCGACCACCGCCTTGTCGAAGTTGTCGCCCCCCAGGTGGTTGTCGCCCGCGGTCGACTTGACCTCGAACACCCCGTCGCCGATCTCCAGCACCGACACGTCGAACGTGCCGCCGCCGAGGTCGAAGATCAGGATGGTCTGGTCGGTCTCCTTGTCGAGCCCGTAAGCCAGCGAGGCCGCGGTCGGCTCGTTGATGATCCGCTTGACGTCGAGTCCAGCGATCTTGCCGGCGTCCTTGGTCGCCTGACGCTGATCGTCGTTGAAGTAGGCCGGGACGGTGATGACGGCCGAGTCGACCGTCTCGCCCAGGTACGCCTCGGCGTCGGCCTTGAGCTTGCCGAGGATCATCGCCGAGATCTCCGGCGGTGAGTACTGCTTGCCGGCCGCCTCGACGCGGGCGTCGCCGCCCGGGCCCGATACGACCTTGTACGGCACGATCGCCTCCTCCTCGCGCACCTCGGCCTCCTTGCGGCCCATGAAGCGCTTGATCGAGAAGATCGTGTTCTGCGGGTTGGTCACTGCCTGGCGCTTGGCGACGGTCCCGACCAGACGCTCACCACCGCTGGTGAACGCCACCACCGACGGGGTCGTCCGACCACCCTCGGCGTTCTCGATGACCGTCGGCTCGCCACCCTCCAGCACGGCCATACAGGAGTTGGTCGTGCCGAGGTCGATTCCGATCGTCTTTCCCATAGTTCTTGTCTGCTCCCTTGGGGTTACAAAAATCTGAGTGGGAGGCTAGCAGATTTGCCACCGCCTGCAATGCCCCGCATCATGCACCGGAAATGCCGGACTGCGCGAGCCGCGGTGGGGCGCTGGGGGCTGAGTGAGGCTATATGCAACCGAGCCCCCAAGGCCCCCCGCGCGCGCCGGGCCCGCACGCACAAACGCCTGGAGCGCCTCGGGTCGCGGAGCGTGTACGACAGGCACCGGAGCCATCGCCGCGTGCCCGGCGTCAGCCGAAGCTGAACGCGCTCGGGCACATCCGGGCCAGCGCGCACGCCCCGCACTCCGGCCGCCGGGCGTGGCAGGTCCGCCGCCCGTGGCGCAGGAGGTTGATGTGGAACTCCAGCTCCTCCCCGGGGGGCGTGATGGCCAGCATCTCGTCGTGCATCTCCTCGAAGGATGCGCCGGGGCGAAACAGGCCCAGGCGGGTGCCCACCCGGGACACGTGGGTGTCGACGGGGATGTCGCGCATCCCGAGCGCGAACAGCAGGACGCAGGCAGCCGTCTTGCGGCCCACCCCCGGCAGCGAGGTCAGGTACGCCTGCGCGTCGGCGACCGGCAGGCCGGCCAGCCAATCCAACGACAGCTCGCCCCCCCGCGCCGTCTCGGTGATGGCGGCCAGGATCGAGCGGATCCGGGCCGATTTGACCTTCGAGATCCCACCCGGGCGGATCGCCTCCTCGATCTCGTCGACCGGCGCGTCGCGGACGGCCTCCCAGTCGGCGAAGCGCTCGCGCAGGCGCAGGTAGGCCACGTCCCGGTTGCGGTCGTTCGTCGACTGCGACAGCACGGTGAGCACGAGCTCGGCGATCGGATGGCCGTGGGCGCCCCAGCCGGGGATTCCGTAGATCTGGCGCAGCCGGTTACGCACGGCGCGCACCCGACGGGCCGCCGGCCGCCGCCATCCCGAGCGCTTCACCGCTGACTCAGTCAAGTGCGCCCCAATGCTCGCAGGCCCGCGCAGCGGCCACCGCGGCCTCGTCGAGGGCCGCCGCCGCCGAGGCGGCCGAGAAGCCGTTCTGAGCCAGCTGGGCCAGCAGCACGCCGGTGAAGGCGTCGCCGGCCCCGACCGTGCTGCGGACCTCGGCGGGGACCGCGGCCACGTTCGCCTCGGCCTCGCCTCGGAGGATCGCGCCGCCGGTGCCGAGCGAGATCACCACCGCCCGCGCTCCGGCCGCGCACAGCTCGGCGGCGGCCCGCTCGGGATCGGCCGTGCCGGTCATCAACTCGGCTTCCGGCTGGTTGGCCCGCACCAGGGCCGCGCCCGGCACGCAGGCCCGGGCGGCCTCGGCGGCCGCGGCCGGCGACGGCCAGCGGTGCAGGCGCAGGTTGCAGTCGAACACGAACGGGCACCCGCGGGCCAGCGCCGCCCGCACGGCGCGCATGGTGACCGCCCGCTCCTCCTCGCCGGCCAGCGTGTTGGAGCCGATCAGCAGCCCGCCGGCGCCGTCGATCACCGACTCGGCGCTCTCCGCCATCACCCGCACCAGCGAGTGCGCCGGCTCGGCGTACAGTTCGTAGGAGGCCTCGCCCTCGGCGTCGACCGCCACGAACGCCAGTTGGGTGTTGGTGCCGGGCAGCAGGGCAAACCGCGACATGTCGACCCGCTCGGCGGCCAGCCGCTCGACCAGCCACCGGCCCCAGTCGTCCTCCCCGGCGCCCCCGACAAGCGCGATCGACGCCCCGGCGCGGGCGGCATGGACGGCCACGTTGGCCACCGTGCCGCCGCAGTGGGGGACGAATCGGCGGATCTGGCGCATCGTGCTGCCGCGCTCCTCGCCGATCAGGTCGACGATCGCCTCCCCGAGGCACAACGTTTGCGGTGTGTGAGGACCGGCGGAGGTCATCGGCCGGGACGTTATCCTCGCGGCCCGGGGCGCGTGCAGAGCTGACCTGAAGTGGACGAGCACACGATCGACCTCGGCGGAGCCCCCGTCTTCTATCGCCGCCGCGCCGGCGCCGGAGGCGAGGTGCTCTACCTCCACAGCGTCCCCACCAGCTCCGACGACTGGGTCGACCTGCTGGCGGTGACCGGCGGGGTGGCCCCGGACCTCCCGGGGTTCGGCCGCTCCGGCAAGGCGGCCAACTACGACTATTCGCTCACCGGCTACGCGCAGTTCGTCGAGGAGTTGCTCGACGCGCTGGCGCTGCCCCGGGTGACGATCGTGGGCCACGCCTGGGGAGCCGCCGCCGGACTGGTGTTCGCCCAGCGCCAGCCCGAGCGCGTCGACCGCCTGGCGGTCATCGACCCCATCCCGCTGCTGTCGGGGTACTCCTGGCCGGGCATCGTGCGCTGGTGGCGACGGCCGGGCATCGGCGAGCTGGCGATGGGCTCGGCGACCCGCTGGATGCTGGCGCGGCTCCTGCGCCACGGCAGCGCCACCCCGGCCGCGTGGCCCGACGGTCGGGTCGACGCCGTCTGGGATCAGTTCGACCAGGGCACCCAGCGCGCCATCCTCCGCCTGCACCGCTCGGTCGACGGGGCATCGCTGGAGGCCGCCGGCAGCCGGCTGGACACGCTCCGGCAGCCCGCCCTGATCGTGTGGGGCGAGGCGGATCCCTGGATCCCCCCGTCGTTTGCCGACGCGTACGCCGGCCGCCTGCCGTCGGCGACGGTGGAGCGCGTCCCCGGCGCCGGCCACTGGCCGTGGCTCGACGCGCCGCAGCTCACCGAGCGCCTCGCCGCCTTCGCCGCCAAGCCCCCGACGTCGTGACGGCGACCGCCGCGCCGGCGGTGGATCGCCCCACCCGACCGGCCCGGTGGCTCCGGCTCACCCGGCCGGCCCGCTGGCTCCGGCTGGCCCCGGCGGCCACCGCCGCCGTCCTGGCGGCGGCCTACGTCATCGTCGCGCCCCCCAGCGTCGACCTCGCCGCCCACCTGTACCGCGCGCACCTATTTGGAGCCGACGGATTCGTCGCGTGGGACAACTTCTGGTACGGCGGCCACGACACGCCGGGCTACAGCGTCTTGTTCCCGGCGGTGTCGGCGGCCCTCTCCCCCCAGCTCGCCGCGGCGCTGGCCGCCGTGGCCGCGGCGGCACTGTTCGAGAGCCTGGCCGTGCGCCATTTCGGGCGCCGGGCCTGGATGGGGGCGGTCCTGTTCGGCGCCGCCACCGCCATCAACCTGTACACCGGCCGGCTGGCGCTGGCGTTCGGGACGCTCCCGGCGCTCGGGGCCATCGTCGCGCTCGACCGCCGCCGGACCGTGCCGGCCTGCCTGCTGGCCGCCGTCGCCGCGCTGTGCAGCCCGGTGGCCGCCCTGTTTGCCGCGATCGCGGCCGGCGGGTGCGCCGTGGCCGCCCTGGCCGGCGGCTGCCGCCCCCGCGCGGCGCTCCCGGGGTCTGCCGTCGGGCTGGCCGCCCTGGCGCCGATCGCCGCGCTCGCGTTCGCCTTCCCGGAGGGCGGCACCGAGCCGTTCGGGCTGGCGACCCTCCTGCCGGTGCTCGCCATCGCCGCCGCCGGCCTCCTCCTGTTGCCGCCCGCCGCAGCCCGCCTGCGCGCGGGGATCGCCGTCTACGCCGTGGCGGCGCTCGCCTGCTACGTCATCCCCTCGCCGGTCGGCAGCAACGTCGCCCGCCTGGCGACGTTCCTGGCCGCACCCCTGGCCGCCCTGATCTGGTGGCCGCGGCGGTCGGCGCTGCTGGCGATCGTCATCGTGCCGCTGCTGTACGTCGGCTGGCAGGCGCCGGTCCGCGACGTGATGACCACGGCCGGGGACCCGTCGGTGTCCGCCGCCTACTACCGCCCGCTCCTGGCCTTCCTGGACCGGCAGCCGGGCGTGTTCCGGACCGAGATCCCATTGACCCGCGCGCATTGGGAGGCCTACTGGGTGGCGCGGGCCTATCCACTGGCCCGCGGCTGGGAGCGCCAACTGGACATCAAGGACAACCCCCTCTTCTACGGCGGGCGGCTCACCTCCACCGCCTACGCCGGCTGGCTGCACCGCAACGCGATCCGCTTCGTCGCCCTCCCGGACGTCCCGCTGGACGCCTCGGCCGAGCGCGAGGCATCCCTGATCCGGTCCCGCCCGCCCTACCTGAGGCAAGTCATGCGATCACGTCACTGGCGCGTCTACGCGGTCGTGCGCCCCACGCCGCTGGCCACCGGCGCCGCCACGGTGACCGCCATGACCGCCGACACGCTCACGCTGACGGCGCGTGCGACCGGCACCGCCCTCGTCCGCGTCCGCTACAGCCCCTACTGGGCGCTCACCCGGGGTACCGGGTGCGTCGCCCCGGCCGGCGCGTTCACGCGGATCACCGTCGCCCGGCCGGGCCGGATCCGGTTGGCGATCCGGTTCTCGCCGGCACGGATCGGGGCCGACAGCCGGCGGTGCGCGATCTCCGGCTGACCAGAAGCGGACGTCGGCGGCGGTAGGATGCCGCGCCGCGATGCGCCGCCAAGTCAGCGACATCGAGGCCCGCCTGCTGCCACGGGGCTGGCCGGACGCCGGCCGCCAGGCGGCCGTGTTCGCCGCCGCTTACCTGCTGTACGAGCTCGTCCGCGGCCTGGTCAACGGCCATGACGTGGCTCGCGCCTCGGCCGACGCCACGCGCGTCATCGACCTGGAGCGGCGGCTGCACGTGTTCGTGGAGCCCGGCCTTCAGGCCTGGGCGATGCACCGACCGTGGCTGATGCACCTGGCCGACTGGGCCTACCTCGACGCCCACGGTCTCGTGACCTTCGGCGCTCTCGTCTACGTCTACCTGCGCCGCTACGAGTCGTTCGGCGCCGTGCGCAACACCTTCATCCTGGCGATGGCGTTGGCGCTCATCGGCTACGCCGTCTACCCCACGGCCCCGCCCCGGCTCATGCCCCAGTGGGGGTTCGCCGATCCGATCCGGCAGCTGACCGGCATCGACGCCGAGCGCGGCCCGGTCGGCGCCCTGGTCAACCCGGACGCGGCGATCCCGTCCATGCACGTGTGCTTTGCGCTGCTGACCGGCTGGTCGATGTCGGCCCTCACGTCGCGTCGGTGCCTGCGAATGCTGTGGCGCCTGTACCCGGCGGCGATCATCGTCGTGGTGGTCGTCACCGGCAACCACTACCTGGTCGACATCGTGCTCGGAGCCGCCGTGGCCGGCGTCTCGGCCCTGGTGGCCGGGCCCCTTCTGGGACGGGCGCGACCCGACGTGTGGGCGTTCGGCGAGGTTGTGCCATAGCCTTTGTCCCGCATGGCACAGCAGAGCCCACCGGCCCGGCCGCGGCCGCCCAGGCAGCGCCGTCCCCGCCCCCGCCGGGAGGGACCCACGACTCAGGAGCTGATGCGCGAGCGCCTGATCGAGTCGCGGCTGACGCCCAATGCCATCTCGCTGACCGGGTTCATCCTCAACCTCGCCGCTGCGGCGCTGGTCATCGACCGGATGTTCTTCCTGGCCGGGATCGCGTTCATCGTCGGCTCCGTCATGGACACCCTGGACGGCCGCTACTCGCGCATGTCCGGCAAGGGGACCCCGTTCGGCGCGTTCCTCGACTCCACCCTGGACCGCCTGGAGGAGGGCATCGTCCTGGCGGCGGTGGCCGCCTACTTCGCCGCTCGCCATGACCAGGCGGCCGTGGCCGCGGTGGTGATCGCCGTGCTCGCCTCGCTCATGGTGTCCTACACGCGCGCGCGGGCCGAGGCCCTCGGCGTGGCCTGCAAGGTCGGCCTGGCCACCCGGCCGGTCCGCGTCGTCATCCTGTCGATCGGCCTCGTGTTCGCCCGCGGGGCCTCGCTCGGCCACTTCGAGCTGCTCGCCCCGGCCGTTTACGTCCTCGCCGTGCTGAGCGCGGTCACCGTCGTCCAGCGGATCGCCTACGTCCGCAAGCAGCTCAACAGCGCGGACGCCGGCTGACGGACGCGGCGCCCGGGGCCGGATCCTGGCCGCCGCGGGCGACCTGTTCCGCCGCCAGGGGATCAACGCCACCGGAATTGCCGAGCTGTGCGCGGCCGCGCACGTGTCCAAGCGGACGCTGTATCACCACTTCGCCGGCAAGGACGAGCTGGTCGCCGCCTATCTGGCCGGCCTGGCCGAGGACCGGTCGCACGGCCCGCAGGCGGTTCTGGGCCGGGCCGACCTGGCGCCGCGGGCCCGGCTGCTGGAGGTGTTCGCCGCGCTGGCCGAGGATGGCCGGCCACTGCGCGGAGACCCGTTCGTCAACGCCGCGGTCGAGGCGGCCGACCCGGGCGCTCGGGCGCATCGGCTGGCAGCCGAGTACAAGCGCCGGTTCACCGAACGCCTGGCCGGCCTGGCCCGAGCCGCCGGCGCGCGAGATCCGGAGGGCGTCGCCCGCCGGCTGGCGCTCCTCTACGACGGCGCCGCCGCCCAGGTCGTCGTCCAGGACAGCCCACAGCCCGCGGCCGAGGCCCAGGCGATGGCGGCGGCGATTCTCCGCGAAGCACTGGACCCGTAGGAAACCGATCGGTCTACCGCTGACAGTTGGCGGCCTCGGCCAGCTTCTCCGTGGAAACCGATCGGTCTACATCTGGCGTGTAACCTTCTCACTGCCTCTGCGGTACATGAGGCGCCCGCTATCTCCCGGGCCCACTCCCAGAAACGCCAGAAGGGACAGACACCAATGACCACCACCACGGGTTCCGGCAACGGGCTCTCCCGCCACCAGTACGACAAGGTCCGGGTCGCCATCATCGGTGTCGGCAACTGCGCCAGTTCGTTCGTCCAGGGCGTCCACTACTACAAGGACGCCGACCCCGCCGTGCAGGTCCCCGGGCTGATGCACGTCGACCTCGGCGGCTACCACGTCTCGGACATCGAGTTCTCGGCCGCGTTCGACATCGACGCCGACAAGGTCGGCAAGGACCTGTCCGAGGCGATCTTCGCCGGGCAGAACAACACGTTGAAGTTCGACACGGAGGTGCCGCACCTCGGCGTCGAGGTCATGCGCGGGATGACGCACGACGGCCTGGGCAAGTACCTGTCGCAGAAGATCACCAAGGCCCC
>JBPYFQ010000163.1:0-23909 GCA_051985625.1 Solirubrobacteraceae bacterium | reverse complement strand
GCCGACCAGCCCGTCCAGCGCTCCACGTCGACGGCCAGCACCGCGCCGGTCGCCTCCTGCTGCGGGTAGCGCTCGTGCAGCAGCGCGATCGCCCGGTGCGCCTCGGTGGCCTCGATGGCCGGGGCGTCGCAGATGCCGGACGGGGTCTCCCCCGCCGGGTCGAGCACCCGGCCGCGCCCCTCGGCCCGCACCCACCACAGCGCGCCCCAGTCCGCGTCGTCGTAGTGGTCGACGAGGAGCGCCACGGCCGGGTTCTCCCGGATGTTGGCCAGCCGGCGTAGCGCCGTCGTTCGCTTGGGCTTGGCGTCGACGGCGCTGTAGATGATGTCGCCGGAGACGGCGAAGACGATCGGGACCAGGTGCGGCCGGCCGTCGGACCCGGCCGTGGCCAGCCGGGCCACGCGCGCGGCGGCGAACCGCTCCCGGGCCTCGGCGCCGGTCACGTCTCCCCGTTGAGCTCGGCGATTGCCGCCTCCCAGCGCTCCAGGGCCGCCTCCACGACCGACTGGTTGGCGGATGGGATCCAGTGCAGCGCCCGCCGGAACCCGGCCTTCTGCAAGCCCTCCAGGGCGCCGGGGTCGGCGGGCACGCCCATCGCCTCGACCGGGATCGGCCGGTCGGCCCGAGCCCGCAGCTCCGCGACGCGGTCGAGCAGGTCCGGCGGACCGTAGTTGGGGAACCAGACGTCGCCGAAGTCCAGGACGCGGTCGAGCACCGTCGGCCCCAGCCCGCCGACCATGATCGGCGGATGGGGCTGCTGGGCCGGCTTCGGCCAGGACCAGATCCGGTCGAAGTTGACGAACTCCCCGTGGTAGGTGGCCTCATCCTCGGTCCAGATCGCCTTCATGGCCTCGATCCGCTCCTTCATGATGCGCATGCGACGGCGCGGATCGGTGCCGTGGTCGGCCATCTCCTCTCGGTTCCAGCCGGCGCCGACGCCGAAGTCGAAGCGCCCGCCGGACAGCTGGTCGATGGAGGCGACCTCCTTGGCGGTGTGGATGGGGTCGCGCTGGATGACCAGGCAGATGCCGCTGCCCACGCGCAGCTTGGAGGTCGCGGCGGCCGCGTGGGTGAGGGCCACGAACAGGTCGTAGGTGTGGAAGTACTTGCGGGGCAGTTCGCCGCCGCCCGGGTACGGGCTCTCCCGGCTGGCCGGGATGTGTGAATGCTCCGCAAACACCAGCGAGGCGTGGCCGCGCTCCTCGATGAACGAGGCGAAGTCCCCGGGGGACATCGCGTCCGGGGTGGGGAAGTATCCGATTCCGAATTCCATCCCCTGAACCTAGCCCACCGCCGGATCGGCAAACCCGGCGGCGTGGGCACCCACCGCCGCATCGGCACACCGGCGGCGTGGGCACCCACCGCCACATCGGCAAACCCCGTGCGTGTCATGATCTGCCTCATGGCCAGCCAACCGGCCACGGCGCAGCACCTGCGCGACCTCGCGCTGCTGCGCCGCGTCCGCGACCGGATCGACCGGGAATACGCCCAGCCGCTAGACGTGGAGGCGCTCGCGCGGGGCGCCCACATGTCGGCCGGGCACCTGAGCCGCCAGTTCCGGCTGGCCTTTGGAGAATCTCCCTACTCGTATCTGATGACGCGGCGGATCGAGCGCGCCATGGCGCTGCTGCGGCGGGGCGACATGAACGTCACGGAGGTCTGCTTCGACGTCGGCTGCTCGTCGCTGGGCACGTTCAGCACGCGCTTCACCGAACTGGTCGGGATGTCGCCGAGCGCCTACCGGCGCCAGGAGGCGGGCGCCACGATGGGCATGCCGCCGTGCGTGGCCAAGCAGGTGACCAGACCGGTCAGGAATCGAGAAGCGCCGGTGGCCGGCCGCAATTAGCCTGCTGCCCCATGGACATCACGATTCACTCCAGCATGCTCCCGCAGGACGACCCTGACGCCGCCCTGGCCTTCTACCGCGACACCCTCGGCTTCGAGGTTCGCAACGACGTCGCCTACGGCGCCCTGCGCTGGATCACCGTCGGCCCGCCGGACCAGCCCGGTACCTCAATCGTTCTGTACCCGCCGGAGGCCGCCCCCGGCGTCACCGAGGACGAGCGCCGCACGATCGCCGAGATGATGGCCAAGGGCACCTACGCCAGCATCAACCTGGCCACCACCGACCTCGACGGAATCTTCGAGCGGCTCCAGTCCGGCGACGCCGACGTCGTCCAGGAGCCGACCGACCAGCCCTACGGGATCCGCGATTGCGCCTTCCGTGACCCCGCCGGCAACCTGATCCGCATCCAGCAGCTGGGCTGAGGCGTCGAGCGCCCGCACCTCCGGGATCAGCACCGGCGCGAACGTGACGACGGCGCCGAGCACGCCGGCGCCGATCAGCGTGGCGCGCGGGCCGATCGCCGCGCTGACCGGGCCGGTCAGCGCGTAGGACACGGGGAGCAGGCCGATCGAGATCAGCCAGTCGAGGCTGGAGACGCGGCCGAGCAGGGCCGCCGGAACGTGGCGCTGCTTGGCGGTCGCCCAGGCGATCGTGCCCGCCGTCTCCAGCGTGTTGAACGCGACGCTGGCCAGCATCAGCCCCCATAGCCCGGTGGCGATCCCGTAGCCGGCCACCGCCAGCGTGGCCAGGGTCCAGACGGCGTAGATGAACGTGATCGTGTGGCGCGGGAGCCCCCGCTGGCCGATCACCAGCGCGCAGGCCAGCGATCCCAGGCCCCCGGCGCCGAAGATGAGGCCGAGGTCGCCCGCCCCGGCGTGCAGCCGCTTGAACACGATGAACGGCAGCAGCACCTCGGTCGGTCCCATGAACAGCAGGTAGGCGACGGCGGCGCTGACCAGCGTGGCCCACAGCCAGGCGTGGCTGCGGACGTAGCGCAGCCCGGCGCCGATCTCCCGCCGGACCGAGCCGACGTCCTCGGCCACGACCCGGCGCGGGGACATGGCGAGCAGCGTCCCGGCGGAGACGGCGAACGTCATCGCGTCGATGCCGAACGCGCCGCCCGAGCCGAGCAGCCCTACCACCAGCCCGCCCACCGCCGGCCCGGCCAGGCGCAGCGCGACGGGGCGGATGAGCTGGTCCAGGGAGTTGGCCTGGGCCAGCAGGTCGACCGGCAGCAACTGGGGCACCAGCGCGTCGGAGGCCGGATCGAAGAACGCGGTGGCGGCGCCGTAGACGACAGCCACCCCGATCAGCTCGGCCAGGGTCAGGGCGCCCGCCACCGACAGGGCGGCCAGCACGGCCAGCAGCAGCCCCCGCAGGCCGTCGGCGGCCAGCATCACCCGCCTGCGGTCGTGGCGATCGGAGACCGCGCCGCCGATGAGCAGGCACGTGATGGTGGGCACGGTCATCGCGATCCCCACTGCGCCCAGGGCGGTGGGCGCGTTGGACAGCGCGTACACCTGCCAGGCCAGGGCAACGAGGAACAGGCCGTCGCCGAGCAGCGAGACCGCCATCCCGCCGGCCAGCAGCCGGTAGTCGCGGTGGGCGAGCGGGGCCAGCAGCCGGGCGCGGTTGAAGTCGAACCCTCCCGCCCGGTCCAGCCCCTCGTAGCCGGGCTGCATGGGCGCCCGGCCTCAGGCGCCGGCGGGCAGGACTGGGGCTGGCGGGTCCGTGTCCTCGGCCCGCTCGCGCAGGTAGCCCATCAGGCGGTCGGGCTCCATCGGCCGGGCGAAGAAGAAGCCCTGACCGGTCTCGCAGCCGAGCTCACGCAGGGTCGTCGACTGCTCCGGGAACTCGATCCCCTCGGCCACGACCTCCAGTTCGAACGTCGCGCCCAGCCCCAGGACGGCCGATGCCAGCCCGGACGTCACCGGTGACGCGCCGGCGGCCAGCAGCGACCGGTCCATCTTCAGCACGTCGAGCGGGAACAGGCTCAGGTAGCTCAGCGACGAGTAGCCGGTGCCGAAGTCGTCCATGGCCAGGCGGACGCCCAGCGCGCGGAGCTCGGACAGCTTGGCGACGGCGAGCTCGGTGTCGGTCATCATCACCGACTCGGTGATCTCCAGGGTCAGCGCGCTCGGCTCCAGATCGGCGTCGGCCAGCGCGGCCGAGACGTCGTCGACGATGTCGGAGGCGAACAGCTGCTTGACCGACAGGTTGATCCCCACCGTCGGCCGGACGCCGCCGATCAGCTGGTCGCGGAACAGCTTGGCCTGGCGGCAGCCCTCCTGCAGCACCCAGCGGCCGATCGGGACGATCAGTCCGCTCTCCTCGGCGAACGGGATGAAGTCCATCGGGGGCACCAGGCCGCGGGTCGGATGGCGCCAGCGCAGCAGCGCCTCGACGCCGGTCACCGCCCCGTCCTGGAGGCGGACCAGCGGCTGATAGTGCAGCTCGAACTCCGACCGGGCCAGCGCGCGCTCCAGGTCGGCCCGCAGCTCCAGGCGGGCCACCACCTGCTCGTGCATGGCCGGCTCGAACACCCGGTAGCCGCCCTTGCCGTCGCCCTTGGCGATGTACATGGCGGCATCCGCGTTGCGGATCAGCTCGTCGGCGTCGGTCGGCCGGCCGGGCTCGGCGACCGAGATCCCCAGGCTGGCTCGGATGGTGAGGTCGTTGTGGTCGAGCTCCAGGGGGCGGCCGAGCGCCTCCAGGATCCGCTCGGCGGTCTCGGCGGCGTGCTGGACGTCGGCGACGTCCTCCAGCAGGATGGCGAACTCGTCGCCGCCGAACCGGGCGGCGGTGTCGGCGGCGCGCACGCTGCCCGAGATCCGCTGGGCGGCCTCCATGAGCACGCGGTCGCCGGCCGCGTGGCCGAGACTGTCGTTGACGGTCTTGAAGTCGTCGAGATCGACGAACAGCACGGCCATGCCGATCCCCTCGCGCAGCGTCCGCGCCACGGCATGGCGCACCCGCTCGTTGAACAGCGCCCGGTTGGCCAGGGCGGTGACCGGATCGTGGAACGCCTGGTGGGCGAGCTGCTCCTCGAACTTCTTGCGCTCCGACACGTCGCGGCCGTTGAGCACGATGCCGCCGACGACCGGGTCGTCGCTCAGGTCGGCGCGGAGGATCTCGAAGTGGTGCAGATCGCCCCGCTGGTCGGCCAGCAGGCACTCGATGACCTCCGGCCGGCCGCTCGCCGCCGCGCCGTCGGTCAGCCGCCGGAGCAGACGGCCCTGCTCCTCGGGGTGCAGCAGCTCCTCGAACGGGCGCCCGGTCACCTCGTCGGCGGTGTAGCCCAGGACGCGCTCGATCGACGGGCTCTGGTACAGGATCGTGTTGTCGGCGGCCAGCACCGTGATCAGGTCGCTGGAGTTCTGCACCAGCGTCGAGAAGCGGGCCTCCGACGTGCGGCGGTGGACCTCCTCGGCCAGCTCGGCGCTGCCCAGCGCCAGGGCGGCCTGGTGGGCCAGCGTCCGCAGCGCGAACCGGGTCTCCTCCTCGCCGACGGGCTCGCCGGAGATCACGAGCATCAGAGCGGCCTGGTCGGAGTCGGCGTGGCGCAGCTCCAGGCTCATGACCGGATCGGCGCCGGCGGCCAGCCGCAGCTCGGTGCGGGCGTAGAGCGGCAGCGCCGAGACCGCCCCGTGGCTGCGGTCATGCAGCAGCGCCGAGACCTCGGGGGAGATCGCCCAGTCGGCCAGCGCGCCGCGGTCGTCGATGGCGATGACCGACGCCTGCTCGCCGGCCAGGCGGCACATCCGGGTCTCGATCGTCTCGTCGCCGAAGTCGGCGACCGCCTGGAGGGTGGCGATCATGATCTCCTGGGGAGCGGTGGCGGCGACGAGCAGCCCGCCGGCGGCCGACAGCGCCCGCTCGCGGGCGGCCGAGCGCTCGCGCTGGCGCACCAGGCCGGCCATCCGCGCCATCACCAGCCCGAACAGGAGCAGCGCCGCGCCGGCCACGAACGCCAGATCCCAGTTGTGGAGCGGGACGACCTTGAACACCAACAGGATGGGCGCGATCAGCGTCGCCCCGGCCAACAGCGACATGCGCAGCGCGGTCAGCTTGGGCTGGCGGGCGGCTTCGACCTCGGAGACCTCGCGCATCGAGGGGTGCAGCGCCGCCGCCCCCCAGAAGAGATAGAAGAACATCCAGCCGGCGTCGAGCCACAGCTGGCGTTCGAACGCGTTGTGGAGCTGCAGCCAGCCGTAGACGTCGTCGGTGGCCAGCATGCAGGTGATGCCCCCGACCAGCAGGTAGAACGCCGGCTGGCGCTTACCGCCGTCGACGGCGAGGCGGATACCGGCGGCGAGCAGCATGATGTCGCCGAGCGGGTAGGCGACCGAGACAAGCTTGGGAAGGACCGCCATGCCCTGGTCGTGGAGGTAGGGAGCGATGAGCAGCATCCCGGACAGGAGCGCCAGCCCCAGGGTCATGATCAGCGCGTCGAGCGCCCCGGGGCCGTCCGCCCGCCGGTTGCGCCGACGGACGAGCGCCATGATGCCCGCCATCACCACCGGGTACATCAGCAGGTAGACCGCGTCGCCCCAGGACGGGAACGGGACGTTGACGTTGAGCAGGATCCGGATGCTGTACGTGTAGACGTCGCCGACCCAGTACAGGACGAGTCCGGCGACGAGCAGCCACCAGGCGACGGCGGCGGCCGGGCGGTACATCCGGATGCCCGCGGCGGCGCCGACGATGCCGTACAGCCCCAGTCCGTTGATGACCAGCGGCGAGCCCTTCAGCGGCGGGACGAGGACGTAGAGACCGCACACGAAGGCGCCGAACACGAAGAAGACCAGCCACAGGTGGCGGGCCGGCGAAAACGCAGGTGACGTGGTCCGGTCCATGGGCGGGTTACTCGGCAGACCCGTCCCGGAGCTTGAAGCGCTCCGCGACCTCGTCCAGGACCACCAACAGGTGGTCGACCTGCTCGTCGGTGTTGGCGGCGGTGAGCTGGAGGCGGAAGCCGACCTCCTCGCGCGGGACCAGCGGATACGCCGCCATCGTCACGTAGATCCCGCGGTCGAACAGGAGATCGCCGACCGCGTCGATGCTGTCCGGATCGGCCAGGGGGATCTCGATGATGGGGAAGCCGGAGTGGTTGGGGGTGGCGACGCCGAGCGCGTGGACCCGGTCGAGCACCCGCCGGGTGAGGCGGCTCAGCTCCGCCCGCAGCGCGTCGCCGCGCTGACGGTTGACCCGCAGCCCCTCGAGCGTCGTGGCCAGCGAGGCCATCGGCGACGGGCCGGAGTACAGGTAGGGCGAGGCGGCGGTCTTGAGCACGCGCTTGACCGCCGACGGGCAGGCGATGAAGGCCAGCAGCGACGAGTAGGCCTTCGAGAATCCGCCGACCATGATGATGTTCTCGTAGCTCTCGTCGAGGTGGCGGACGATGCTGTTGCCCCGGACGCCGTACTGGCAGCGCTCCGCCGGCGACCGCTCGCCGATGACGCCGAACCCGTGGGCGTCGTCGACGTACAGGAGCACGTCGTGCTCGCGGGCCAGGGCGGCGAAACCGGCCAGGTCCGGCGCGTTGCCGGTCATGCTGTTGACGCCGTCGATGCAGATCATTCCTGGGCGCCGCCAGCGGCCGGACCTGAGCAACGCCTCAAGCTCGTCGAGGTCCTCGTGACCGAACCGCTCGACGACGGCGCCGCGAGCGGCGGCCATCGCGCAGCCGTCGTAGATCGTCTTGTGGGCGCGCCGGTCGAGGAACACCGTGCCCGGGCCGGCCAGGACCGGGATGACCGACATGTGGATGTGGGTGATCGTCGGCAGCAGCAGGCTGTCCTCGCACCCGAGCAGCTCGGTCAGCTGGTCCTCGATCTCCTCGTACGGCCGCGGGCTGCCGAGCAGGCGCGACCAACTGGGGTGGGTCCCCCAGCGCGACAGGTACTCGGGGACGGCCCCGATGATCTCCTCGTCGAGGTCGAGGCCGAGGTAGTTGCAGGAGGCGTAATCGGTCAGCCAGTGATCGCCGATGCGGATGTCCCGCCCGTCGATCTCCTCGATGACGGCGTCGACCATCCGGTGGCTGTACTGCAGCCGGGCCAGGTCCTCGGTGGAGCGGATCCACCGCTCCAGCCAGCGGTCGTCCCCGCGCAGGCCCCATCCGAGCGTGGCGCGCGCAGCAGCGGAGGTGGGAGTCCCGCCGCGGCCCGACGTGGCCGGCGGCGGCGTGAGGGAGGCATCCGTGCGAGACATCGACCGTCGTTATCGGTCCGATGCCCCCGGATCTGAAGTGTCCGGTGCGCGGGTCGATCAGGCGCTGGACGCCAGCGCGATCGCGCCCAGCACTCCGGCTCGGTCGCCCAGCTCCGGCGGCACGATGTACTCGTCGATCCGGTCTGCCAGCAGGGGAGTTTCCAGGTAGCCGCCATTGAGCGCCCGCAGCCGGTCGCGGACGGCCGGCAGCAGGCCCGGGCGCTCCATCACGCCGCCGCCGGCGACCACCCGGTGGGGCGAGACGACCGTGATGATGCTGAGGATCCCCAGGGCGAGGTACTCCGCCTCCAGCGCCCAGGCGGGATGGTCGTCGGGGAGGTCCGGAGCCTCGGCGCCCCAGCGGGCGGAGATGGCGCCGCCGGCGGCCAGGCCCTCCCAGCAGTCACCGTGGACCGGGCAGCTGCCCTCGAACGGATCCCGGGCCCGGTCGTGCGGGACCCGGAGATGGCCGGGCTCGGGGTGGACGAGCCCGTGGACCGGCCGGCCGTCGATGATGATCCCGGCGCCGATGCCGGTGCCGACGGTCAGGTAACACAGGGTTCCCACCCCGCGCCCCGCCCCCCACCGGTGCTCGCCCACCGCAGCCGCGGTGACGTCGGTCTCGAACCGCACTGGGACGCCGAGGCGGTCACGGATGACCCCGGCCAGCGCGGTGTGCGCCCAGCCGGGCTTGGGGGTCGCGGTCACGTATCCCCACGTGGCGGAGTCTGGGTTCAGGTCCAGCGGGCCGAACGCGCCGATGCCGATGGCCCGCGGCCGCGGGCGCCCGTCGGCGGCGAAGAAGGCCACGATCCGCTCCAGCGTCTCGGCCGGCGCGGCGGTCCGGAACGTCTCCTCGGCCACCAGGCCGTCCGGCCCGGTACCGAGCGCGCATACGCACCACGTGCCCCCGGTCTCGACTCCGCCGTAGAGGTCGGTCATCCGCCGTAGTCTCGCCGGTCCCCGCGCCCACGCGTTGCCGACCGACCGCTCAGCCGACGACTCCGGGGGAAAAGCGGCCGTTTTTCGGCCGGATCTCCCCCAGAGTGGGCGGCTACGCCCTCAGCAGTGTCCGCCTGTTACGCGTCGGGCCAGAGGGCGCCGTCGGCGACTGCGCCCTGCTCAATCTGCTCCAGCGTCTCGTCGGTGCGCCGGTCGGCCACCATCGCCTCCAGCGCGTCGCCGATCGTCGGCGCCCACACCCGCCGCATCACGGCCGGGGTTCCGCTGGCGTCCTGCAACTCGGTCCAATCCAGGGCGACGCCGCCGCGGCCGCCGCCCTCGTGCTCCTCATCGCCGGCCAGGATCGTGATCTGCGCCCGCCAGCCGTGGGGGCACAGCTCGCTCATCATCGTCCGCGCGCGCATCTCGGCCCCGGCCGCCGCCTGGACGCGCCGGCGCCGGGCACGCCAGGAGCGCAGCGCGTCGCGACAGCTGGACACGGCGATGCCGAGCAGCGGGACGATCAGCGCGCCGACGCACATCACGAATACGGCCAGGATCAGCGGGGCGATCAGGTTCACCTGTCCCGGATGGAGCCTCACCCCGCCGAACTGGACCGCGCTGCTCAGCACCAATCCCAAGTTACTCCGTGCGGCTCGGCCGTCAAGCGGCCCGGAGCCGAACCGGGAGTCAGCGGCGGGCGATCGTCAGGAGCGCTGCGCTGCCGGCTCCAAGCGTCACCGCGTAGCCGCCCCCGCGCGCCGCGACGGCTCGCGGCAAGGGCGCCGGCAGGACCCCGGTCGCCGTGTGGGCGCCGAAGCTGGTCCCGCCCAGGCTGACGCCGCCGGTGGCATACGCGCTCGACGCTCCCAGCCGCTGCACGGCGGCCGGTCCGACCCCGCGGGCCACCCGCACCCGGGCCAGCGCCGAGCTGTGCAGGTCGTCGTTGATGAGCAGAACCCGGACCTTGTGGTCGGCGCCGAGCGTCGCCCACGCCCGGAGCTCGTTCTGGCTCGCCGAGCTGGTCCGCAGCAGACGCGACCCGCCCGGCGCCGCCTGGGCGAACATCAGCGCCCCGTAGTAGAGCGGGTGCACCGTGCCCTGCCACTGACCGTGGGACAGATTGAAGTCGAACAGGCCGTTCGCCGAGTTCGGATACGAGTGGAGGTTGACGCCGTCGATCCCCTGGGAGGCGATCTGGAACAGCGAGTCCATGAGCCACAGCGCGGAGGCGAGCGTGTCGCTGACGCCGCGACGGCCGTTGCAGCTGATCGACCCCATCTCGTCGATGCGGAACGCGCCGCCGGCCCGGTGGATGAGCGAGATGTAGGGACCCAGGCCGGCGGCCACGTTGCGCGAGTTGGCGATGTTGAGGAGGTTGGGGACCGACGGGTACTGGGGCGACGTCGGGTCGGTGATGCACGTGTTGAGGCCGTAGGCGTGCGCGGTCAGCATCCTCACCCGCGAGCCGCGGGAGACGAAGTGGCTGAACGTGCTCATCCACGGCGCATTGCCCGTCTCCGGACCAGCGATCGGCACCCCGGGGATGACCCGGAGCGTGCGCGAGAACTCCTGGGCGAAGCCCTGTGGGCCATACGACGGGCGCCGCGAGTAGACCGGCGTGCCGGTCCGCATGTACCACGGAACCGGCTTGCCGTGCTGCTTCTTGTACCAGGGGATGAGCGTGTACAGGTCGGGCTCGTTGCCGATCTCCAGCGCGGCGATGTTGCCCGCCCCCACCCCGCCGACGAGTTGGGATGCCTCCACCTGCGAGATCCGCGCGCGGTTGGCCTCGAGGTTGATGCCAAGGATGAGCTTGGACTTCGTCGCCTCGGCCAGCGTGCGCGCCGCGGCGGCCCAGGCCGGGGTCAGGCCGTAGGTGATGCCGAGGGGGACACGCATGCCCTTGACCGGCCACCAGACCCGGTCGGTGCTCAGCCCGCCCACCCGGATGACCGGCCGGCCCGTCGGGTCCAGGTTGTGCAGCAGCTGCGCGAACACCGGGTTGACCGACCCGGGGGCGGCGCCGGCCAGGTGCGGAATCGTGTTGTACTCGAAGGCCAGGCCCAGGAAGTTGGGCGAGATCGGCCGGGTGGTCGTCGCCGACCCCACCGAGAGGCGGAACACGTAGGCCTGGGCGGGCGCGCTGACGGCCGCGGACGTGGCAAACGCCACCAGCGCGCCGACCACCGCTACCGCTCGACGCAGCCGGGGAACCACGGGCAGGGATTATCCCGGCTCGACCGGATGGCTGCGGCACCGGCGACCGGGCCCGAGCGACGATTGTGGGACAGTGTCGTCGACCATGGCACGACCTCCGGCCAGTCCGCGGGCGCTGGCGGTCGCCCGCGGCGACGAACCGGCCGACCTCCTCATCACGGGCGGTCGGGTGTTCAGCGACGCCACCCGCGAGTTCATCGACACCTCTTTGGCCATCGCCGACGGCGTGATCGCCGGCTGGGGCGAGCGCGAGGCCCGCGAGGTCGTCGATGTGGCCGGCGCGGCGCTCACGCCCGGGTTCATCGACGCCCACATGCACCTGGAGTCGACCAAGCTGTGGATCGACGAGTTCGTCCGCACGGTGCTGCCGGCCGGTACGACAGCCGCCGCGGCCGACCCCCATGAGCTGGCCAACGTGCTGGGGGTGGCGGGCATCCTGGCCGTCATGGAGGCGGCCGAGGGGCTGCCGTTCACGTTCGCCGTCTACGCCTCCAGTTGCGTCCCCGCCTCGCCCTTCGAGACCGCCGGCGCGAGCCTCGATGCGCGGGACATCCGCCGGCTGATCGAGCGCCACGGCGCCCGCGGCGTGGCCGAGGTCATGAACTTCCCCGGGGTGATCGCCGGCGACGACGAGATGCTGGACCGGATCGCCGCCGCCGGCCCCCTCCGCGTCGACGGGCACATCCCCGGGGTGTCCGGCCGTCAGCTGGACGCGTACATCGCCGCCGGAGTTGAGTCCGACCACGAGAGCACCGAGGCGGCCGAGGCCCTGGAGAAGCGCCGCAAGGGGATGTGGGTGTTCCTGCGCGAGGGGTCGGCCAGCCGGAACGTGGCCGACCTGGCGCCGGGCATCGTCGCCCACGGCACCGACCGGGCGGCGTTCTGCACCGACGATCGGGAGCCCGACACCCTGCGGAGGCTCGGCCACATCAACGACTGCGCCCGCGTGGGGGTCGCCGCCGGCATCTCGGAGATCGACGCGATCCTGCTGGCCAGCACCAATCCCGCCCGCTACCACAACCTCAGCCATCTGGGCAGCCTCGGGCCCGGCCACCAGGCCGACATCCTGGCCTTCGGCCGGCTCGGCTCCTGGATCCCGGACCGGGTCTGGCAGCGCGGACGACTCGTCGCCCACGAGGGCCGCCTGCAGGCCGGCGCGGTGCCGGCGGCGTCCATCCCCGAGCTGCTGCGCGGCACCGTCCGCATCGGCCGGCTGCCCACGGCCGAGGAGCTCGTCCTCCCCACCGCGGCGGGCACCCGGATCCGGGCCGTCGGCGTGGAGAGCCACAGCCTGACCACGCGCCACCGCGAGCTTGAGATCGGTGCCCCGGGGGCGGACGTGGCCAGCGCCGCGGTGGTCGAGCGCCACGCGGCCACCGGCCGCATCGGCCGCGGCTTTGCCACCGGCTTCGGCCTGGAGCGGGGCGCGATCGCCTCGACCGTCGCCCACGACGCCCACAACGTCGTCGCGGTCGGCGCCTCCGGGGCCGACATGGCGGCCGCGGTGGCCCGGCTGGCCGAGCTGGGCGGCGGCCAGGTGGCCGTCCTGGACGGCGAGGCCCTGGCCGAGGTCCCGCTGCCGCTGGCCGGGCTGATGAGCGACCGCGGCGCCGACGAGGTGGCCGACCAGATCGCCACGCTCGGCCGCGTGGCCGCCGAACGGCTGGGCGTCAGCGTTGAGGAGCCGTTCATGCAGCTGTCGTTCATCGCCCTGTCGGTCATCCCGGAGCTGCGGCTGACCGACGGCGGACTCGTGGACGTGGACCGGTTCGCTTACGTCCCGGTGGAGGTGACCTGACCAGCGGATCGGCGTCCGAAGGTTCGCTCACACTGCTCGCCGGGTAACGCATGTCCGTGACCGACACCGCGCTGAAAGAGCCGCCCCCCGCCCCCGGCGGCCCGGTCGAGGACGAACCGACGTACGAGGCCCGGGGGATCGACTACATCCCGGCGGCCGAGCGCCGCGGCCGCCCGATCGACCTGATGTGGATGTGGGCCGGCGCCCTGTTCAACGTCGAGTACGTCGTCTACGGGGCGCTCGTGATCTCGTTCGGCCTGTCCTTCTGGCAGGCGGCGCTCGTGATCGTGGTGGGCAACCTGTCGTACCTGATCACCGGCCTGGGCAGCCTCCAGGGCCCAGCGGCCGGGACCACCGTGTTCGCCATCACCCGCGCGCCGTTCGGCCCCCGGGGCGCCCGGCTGGTGTCCGCTTTCAACTGGATCACCCAGGTCGGCTATGAGACAGAGGGGCTGGCGCTCGTCGTCCTGGCCGGTCTGGCCCTGGCCTCGAAGGCGGGGGTGGGCGCGTCGACAGGCCTGAAGGTGGGGCTGATCGTCGCCGCCGCGCTGATCCAGCTGATCCTCCCCCTGCTGGGGCACGGAACGATGCTCCGCGTCCTGAGGCTGCTGGTCGTGCCGTTCGTCGTCCTGTTCGTCCTGCTCGCCATCCTCACCCTGCCCAAGGCCCACCTCGGCGCCGGCAGCGGAGCCGACTGGGAGACGATGCTGGTGGCGCTGGCGCTCATTCTGTCGGCGGGCGGCTATGGATGGGTGATGAACGCCAGCGACTACTCGCGGTACCTCCCGGCCGCCACCAGCCGCCGGCGGATCGTCTGGTCGGTCGCGGTCGGCGGCTACGTGGCCTCGACGCTGCTCAGCCTGCTCGGCGCCGCCGTGGCCACCGCGGTCAGCTCGGCCACCGATCCGATCTCCGGCCTCCCCCACGCGTTCCCCGGCTGGTTCCTTGTCCCCTATCTGATCTTCGTCGTCGTCCAGTTGTTCGCCATCAACAGCGTCGACCTCTACTCATCCGGCCTGACCCTGCAGGCGATCCTGCCCACCATCCGCCGCTGGCAGACGGTCCTGATCGACACGGTCGTGGCCGGGGCCCTGACCGCGGTCACCGTGTTCTCGTCCTCGTTCAACACGTTCATCACCGACTTCCTGCTGTTCATGATCGTCTGGATCGCCCCCTGGGTGGCCATCTATCTGACCGACTGGCGGCTGCGCCGCGGGCGCTATGACTCGCGGGCGCTCCTGACCCCCCGGGCCGGCATCTACTGGCGCGCCGGCGGCGTCCACGTCCCCGGTCTCGTGGCTCAGCTGATCGGCATGTGCGCCGCGGCCTCGTGGCTGCACACCACCGTGTGGCAGGGGCCGTTGTCGACGGCCACGAACGGCGCCGACCTCAGCGTGTTCATGGGCGCCCTGTTCGGCGGCGGGGTGTATTGGCTGCTGGCTCGCCGCTCGGTCCCGGCCGAGGCGCTGGCTCGGGCCGACGCCACCGGCTGACCCCTGCGGCGGTGCGGCGCCTGAGCCTCGACACCCTGCCGGCCGTGGTTCCGGAGGCGCGGCCGCGCGTGGACCCGCGCGGGTTGAGTGTCGGGATCGTGCACCTCGGGATCGGGGCCTTTCACCGCGCCCACCAGGCGGTGTTCACCGAGGACGCGATCGCCGCCGCCGGCGGGGACTGGGGGATCTGCGGGGTCACCCAGCGCAGCCCGGACGTCGTCGAACAGATGGCGCCCCAGGACGGGCTGTACTCGGTCACCGCGCGCGATGGCGGCGACGAGTCGACGCGGGTCATCGGCGCCGTCCGGGAGCTGCTATGGGCCCAGGCGGACCCCGAGGCGCTGACCGAGCGGATCGCCGCTGCCGGCACCGCCGTCGTCACCCTCACGGTGACCGAGAAGGGCTACCGCCATGACCCGGCCACCGGCCGCCTGCAGCGCGACGACCCCGACGTGACCGCCGACCTCGCCGACGGCGGCACCCGCACGGTGCTGGGCCGGTTGGCGGCGGGGCTGGAGCGGCGCCGCAACACGAGCGGCGCCCCGCTGACCATCGTCTCGTGCGACAACCTCCCGGACAACGGCGGCCTGTTGGCCGGCCTCATGCGCGAGTTCACCGAGGGCCGCCCACTCCAAGCCTGGATGGAGGGATCGGTCACCTTCCCGGCCACGATGGTCGACCGGATCGTGCCCGCCGCCGCGGCGGGCGACCGGTCGGAGATCGCCGCCCGGCTCGGGCTGGCCGACGAGGGCGGCGTGATCACCGAGCCGTTCTCCCAGTGGGTCATCGAGGACGCGTTCGCCGGCGCCCGGCCGGCCTGGGAGCGGGCCGGAGCCACCCTGACCGGCGACGTCGCGCCCTACGAGCGGATCAAGTTGCGGCTGCTCAACGGCAGCCATTCCACGCTCGCCTACCTCGGTGCGCTGGCCGGCTGCGAGCTGATCGCCGACGCCGTGGAGCCGTTCGCCCCGGTGGTGCGCGCGCTCATGGCCGATGACGCCGCCCCCACCCTCCGTGTCCCCGACGGGTTCGACCTGGCCGCCTACCAGGACGAGGTGCTGGCCCGGTTCGCCAATCCCGCCCTGCGGTACACGACGCTCCAGGTCGCCGGCGACGGCAGCCAGAAGCTGCCCCAGCGCCTGCTGGCTCCGGCGCTCGACCGCCGCCAGGCGGGCGCCGCCCCCGGGATGGTGGCGCTCGGGGTCGCCGCCTGGATGCGCTTCGTCAGCGCCCGTCGCTCCGACGCCGGCGACCCGCTCCCGCTTGACGACCCGCTCGCCGCCACGATCGCCGAGCGCTTGGGCGACCGGACCGAGCCGGCCGCAGTGGTCGACCGCCTGCTGACGATGCGCCAGATCTTCACCGAGGCGCTCGCCGACGACGACGTGTGGCGCGGCCTGGTCACCGACCGCCTGACCATGCTCGCCCGTGAGGGCGCGGCGGCCACCGCACGCCGGCTCACCGGCTGAACCGAGCTATCGGCCGAGCGAGGAGGCGGAGGCCAGCAGGTTGGCCTGCACCCGGGCCAGGTGCGCGTCCATCACCCGGATGGCCTGGTCGACGTCGCGGGCGGCCAGCGCATCAACCAACTCGACGTGGTCGGCCTGGTAGGTGGCCCGCCGCTCCCGGGAGTCGTTCCGGCGCTTGAGGCTGCCCCAGATCTCGCCCTTGCGGGCCGTCTCCACCACCCCGTACATGGTGAGCAGCAGCTCGTTGCGGCTGGCCGCCACGATCGCGTGGTGCAGCGCGAAGTCCCACCCCTCGAACTCCTCGGCACTCTCCGCGCCGGCGCCGCCCTCCAGGCACCGCTGCATCTCCGCGAAATCCCGCGACGTGGCCCAGGCCACGACGAGCGGCAGCACCTGCGGCTCGATCAGCCGCCGCGCGGCCATGACGTCGGCCGGGCTGATCCCGGCCACCCCACGGCCGGCGGCACCGGCCAGGCCGTCGCCCCTCGTCGGCGAGCGCAGGAACGTTCCCCGGCCGACCTCTCGGGAGACCCGCCCCTCGGCCTCGAGCACCGCCAGCGCATGTCGGACGACCGTCCGCGTCACCCGGAACTCGGTCGCCAGGCTCCGCTCGGTCGGCAGCCGTCCACCCGGCGCGTACGCCGGGTCCTCGCAGCGCGCCAGGATCAGGCGCGCCAGTTCGCGTCCGTAGGCCGGAGGCTGGGGCTGTGCCGGAGAAGGTGAAACCGCCATCGATGCAATGGAACTGGTGATCAGGGACCGTACTTCCCCCGGCGGCCATTAAACAGGAGCCGTCAACCAATGTCACCTTGTCCGACGGTTTACCTACTCCTAACGTTGTGGTTTGACTTGAATTCGAACGGGGTGTAGGTTCCAAACCAATCCGACACATCGAACCCAATCCTGGTTCGACGTGGCCGACGCTTCAGTAGGAGAGGAGATCTATAGCTGTGCGACTTGCCACCGTGAACACGGACGGAGGACCCCGCCTGCACGTCCGCGGGCGATCCGGCTACGTCGACGTAGCCACTGCGACCGGGGACGACCGCTTGTCGGACCTCAATGCCGTGCTCTCCGGCGGCC
Source organism: Solirubrobacteraceae bacterium (assembly GCA_051985625.1). Classification (GTDB taxonomy): domain Bacteria; phylum Actinomycetota; class Thermoleophilia; order Solirubrobacterales; family Solirubrobacteraceae; genus Palsa-465. Next base: position 6,845 of record JBPYFQ010000163.1, on the reverse strand, counting down.
CGGAGGTCATGGACCTGGTCCGGAGCGCCGCCGAACAGGACGGGCGCGAGCTGACCGAGGCCGAGTTCGGCCCCGCCACTCCCAACCCGCGGCGCGTCCTGTGCTTCGGCGTCAACTACGTCGAGCACGCGCTGGAGGGCGGGCGGCCTCCGACGACGTGGCCGGAGCTGTTCGTTCGCGACGCCGGGTCGGTGTGCGCCCCGTACGGCGATCTGGTCAAGCCGAACCTGACCTCCCGCTTCGACTTTGAGGGAGAACTGGCGCTCGTCGTGGGGCGCGGCGGCCGGTACATCCGCGCCGAGGACGCCCTGTCGGCGATCGTCGGCTACACGATCATGATGGACGGCTCCGCCCGCGAGTGGCAGCGGGCGGGCTCGCAGTGGACGGCGGGCAAGAACTTCGACGGCACGATGCCGATCGGCCCGGAGATCGTCACCACCGACGAGCTCGACGCCTCCGACGTTCAGCTCACCACGACGCTCAACGGCGAGGTCATGCAGTCGGCCAGCACGGCGCAGATGATCTTCGACGTCCCGCGGTGCATCGAGTTCGTGTCCTCGTTCACCACACTGCACCCGGGCGATGTGATCGCCACCGGAACCCCGGGCGGCGTGGGCTTCGCCCGCACCCCGCCCGTCTGGCTGACGCCAGGTGACCTCCTGGAGGTCAGCATCGAAGGGCTGGGGCGCATCGCCAATACAGTTGTCTCCGAGGGCGGTGACCACGCCGATTGGCCGTGGGATCCGCCGGTCAAGGACAAGGCCACACTCTGACAAGCCGGTCGTAGGAGGAGGAGGGACACACCATGGATGAACGCAGGTCCACACACAGAGCGCGCCGGATGCTGCTGCCGGCGGTGATGACGGCGGTGCTGGGGCTGGCCGCCGCCGGCTGCGGGAGCAGCTCCAACAGCCCGAGTGCGGGAGGCGGCGGAGGCGGGGCCAGCTCCACCGCCAGCTCCGGCTCCAAGCTGACCGTTGCCGACGTGGCGCCGTTCACCGGCACCGACGGCGCGCTGGGCCCGACATACCTGGTGGCGTGTTCGGCGGCGACGCACGTCATCAATTCCGACGGCGGCGTTGACGGGCATCAGATGGGCTGCAAGACGGTGGACACCCGCGGCGATCCGGCCGACGCGGTGCCGGCCGTGCATCAGATGTACGCCTCCGGAGCCCCGGCCCTGATCATCGGCTGCACCTCAGATGAGGCGGCGTCGGTGGTGCCGATCTTCGGCGCCAACCACACTCCGTCGTTCTGCATGACCGGGCAGTCGGAGTTCGACCACGTGAAGTTCCCCTACTTCTACCGGCTGGTGCCACCCGACCTGTCGGAGTCATACGCCATGACCGCCATCGCCCAGGACAAGGGTTACAAGCGGATCGCGCTGGCGTTCGGCAACGACATCGGCTCGCAGACGTTTGTGGCACCGGCCATCGCAGCGCTGAAGAAGGCCGGGATCAAGGTGGTTTCCAACCAGACCCTCGACCTCAACGCGACGACGTTCCGCACCGAGGCCGCGGCGATCGTCAACTCCCACCCGGACGCGATCATGACCGAGGCCCTCGGCCCCACAGAGGCGTCCTTCATGACCGAGGTCAAGCAGCTCAACAACGGCAAGGCGATTCCCATCATCGGCACATCGGCGACGATCTCGCCGGACTGGTACAAGTCGGTGGCGGCGGCCGTCGGGGCGAAAACGCTGGCCTCCAGCTTCGCCGCCGACAACCTGGTCACCGAGACGACCGGCCCGGCCTACTCGGCCTTCGCCCAGGCGATGAACGCCGAGAAGGGCAAGGTCGGCTCGACCGGTAACTTCGCGACCTATCTGACCTCGCCGGGCGGAGTGCACCTGTACGACGGGATCAACCTGGCCGCGCTCGCCATGCTGGCGGCCCACAGCACGTCGCCGTCGGCGTACATGCCGTACATCATCAAGATCGGTGACGGGGTCCCGGGGGCGACGGTCGTGCATTCCTTCCCGCAGGGCGCCGCGGCCCTCAAGGCGGGCAAGCAGATCCGCTACGAGGGCCCGGGCGGGCCGACCATGTTCGACGCCTACCACGACTCGGCCGGGCTGTTCCAGACCGACACGTACTCGCCCTCGGGCTCGGTCAACGTCGCCGGGAACATCTCGGTCGCTCGGCTCCGGGCACTCGGGCTGTAGCACCATGCTCGTCACCGGCAGCCTCCTCGTCACCTCGGTCGGGTTCGGCTTCGTCAGCGCGGCTGTCCTGGCCCTGGCGGCGGTGGGATTCACCCTCCAGTTCGCGGTCACCAACATCCTCAATCTCGCCTACGCGGCGGTGATGACGGTGTCGATGTACGCGGCCTACGCCGTGAACAACGCGGGCGTCAGCGTGTGGATCGCCACCCTGGCGGGGATCGCTGCCGGGGCGGTGCTGTCGGTGCTGCTCAACACCCTGGTGTACACACCGTTCCAGCGCAGGGGAAGCTCGCCGATCGCCATGGTCATCGTCTCCCTCGGGATGACGCTGATCCTGGAGTTCGGCACCCAGGCGCTGGCCGGCGCCACCAACGTGTCGTACAACATGAGCCAGGGGGCGACGGTCAAGATCGGCTCGATCGACTTGACCGTCGTCCAACTGGTGATCATCGGACTGGCCGTCGTCGTGATGCTGCTGGTGCACGCGCTGATCCGCTATTCGAAGCTCGGCAAGGCCATGCGGGCCACGGCGGCCAACCCCAACCTGGCCCGCAACTGCGGGATCCGGACCGGCCGGGTCGTGATGATGACCTGGCTGATCAGCGGCGCGCTGTGCGGCCTGGCCGGGGTCACGTTCGCCATGAACTCGGGGACGTTCGGCGCCACCAGCACCGACCTGTTCCTGGTGTTGATCCTGGCGGCGGTGTTCCTGGGCGGCCCGGGCGAGCCGTACGGAGCGATGCTCGGCGCGCTGGTCATCGGTCTGGCCACCGAGATGAGCGCCGCTGTCATCGTCTCCGACTACAAGGACGTGATCGCGTTCCTGATCCTGCTGGCCATGCTGGCGGTGCGCCCCACCGGGTTGCTGGGGGCGCCGGTCGAGGCCGGAAGGGCCTGATCGCCCGATGGTCTACTACATCACCAACATCCTCGTTTACGCGGGCGTCGACGCCCTCGCCTGCCTGGGGTTGAGCCAGCAGTTCGGCATCGGCGGGGTCACCAACTTCGGCTTCATCATCTTCCAGGCCGCCGGCGCCTACACCGCCGCCGTGCTGTCACTGCCGTCCTCCGGCGCCTTCGGCGGCTTCCAGCATTACGTCCTGGGCTGGAACCTGCCGTTCCCGTTCCCCTGGATCGGGGCGATGATCGTCGGCGGACTGCTGGCGATCCCGTTCGCGGCCATCGTGGGCAAACGGCTGCGGGGCGACTTCGCCGCCGTCGGCCTGCTTGTCACCGCCGTCATGTTCAACCTGCTGGTCAACAACTACGTGCCGCTGTTCAACGGGGCGGCCGGCCTGTCACTGGTCCCGGCGCCGCTGCAGAGCCACTTCAACCCGCAGGGCGCCACGTACCAGTGGGGCTACGGGATCGCCGCCCTCCTGCTGGCCCTGGCCATCTACTGGTTCTGCCAGCGGATCACCAACTCGCCGTTCGGCCGCACGCAGCGGGCAGTGCGCGACAACGACCTCGTGGCCGACTCGCTGGGCAAGAACCTGCGGTCGCTGCGCACGTCGTCGCTGGTCATCGGCGGTGCCATCGCCGGGCTGTCCGGTGCGGTCCTGGTCGGGTTCATCAACCTGTGGGACCCGCAGGCGTGGGGCTACGCCGAGACCGTCGTGCTGTTCGCCGCGGTCATCATCGGTGGCCTGGGCAACCACCGCGGCGCCATCCTCGGTGCCATCCTGGTGCCCGTCGCCTTCGAGGAGGCGACCCGCTACATCCCGCCCGTCAACGGCAACCCGAATTTGATCCCGGCGCTGCAGTGGGTCGTGATCGGCTGTCTCATCCTCGTGTTCCTGTGGTTCCGCCCCCAGGGGATCCTGCCCGAGCGCCGGCGCAAGCTCTCCACGCGGCCGCTCCCCGACGAGACGACGGCGCCGGAAGCGATCGCCACGACTGCCCGGCCGAGGATCGCCGGCGCCGCCACCAATGGATCGGACGGCGCCGCCGTTTCCGGATCGGACGGCCCTGCCGCCAGTGGGTCGGAGGGCGCCGCCGCCACTGGGTCGGGTTCCCATGGGGTCATCCTGGAGTGCCGGGACCTGGTCCGCACGTTCAACGGCGTGCCGGCCGTCGACGACGTGTCGATGACGTTCGAGCGCGGCCGCCTGACCGGCATCATCGGCCCCAACGGCGCCGGCAAGTCGACCGTCCTGGCCATGCTGGCCGGGACGCTGCCGGCGACCAGCGGTCACGTCCTGTTCCGCGGCGAGGACGTCACCGGGCTGCCCGCCTACCGCCGGGCGCGGCTGGGGCTGGTGCGGACGTTCCAGCTGGCCAGCGAGTTCAAGCGCCTGACCGTCCTGGAAAACCTCGTCGCCGCCGTTCCGAATCAGCGGGGCGAGACGTTCCGGGGCGCAGTGCTCGGCCGGCGCTACTGGGGAGCTCAGGAGCGGGCCTCGATCGAGCGCGCCGAGGACATGCTGGAGCGCTTCGGCCTGCTCGCCCTCGCCGATCGCTACGCCGGCGACCTGAGCGGCGGTCAGCGGCGCCTGGTGGAGATCATGCGCGCCCTGATGGCCGAGCCCGAGGTGCTCCTCCTCGACGAGCCGATGGCCGGCGTGCACCCGCGGCTGGCCCATGAGATCGGCATGCAGCTGGTCCGGTTGTGCGAGGAGGGCACCACGGTGGTCATGGTCGAGCACGAGCTCTCGATCATGGACGAGTTCTGCGACCCGGTGTTCGTCCTGGCCGACGGCAAGGTGCTGGCCGAGGGAACCATGGCCGCGCTGCGGGCCAAGGAGGAAGTCGTGGAGGCCTACCTTGTCGGTTGAGCCGGTCAGCGCTGAGGCGCTGCTCGACGAGCGCGTCGACGGAATCGAGCTGCGCACCGAGGACCTGACCGCCGGCTACAACCGCAGCCCGGTCGTCCACGGCGTCTCGATCTCGGTGGCGCCAGGCGAGATCGTCTCCATCGTGGGCCCCAACGGGTCGGGCAAGAGCACGCTGCTCAAGGCGATCGTCGGCGTCGTGGAGACCCTGTCCGGCACCGTGCACATCGGCGGCCGCGACACCACCGGCTGGGCGTCCGACGAGATCGCCCGGATCGGCGTCGGCTACGTCCCCCAGGTCGACGACGTGTTCGGGCCGCTCACCGTGCGAGAGAACCTGGAGATGGGCGGCTACCTGCTCAAGGCCCGCCAGATAGAGCCGCGCGTCGCCCACGTCATGACGGTGTTTCCGCAGCTGAGCCGCATGGCCGGCCGGCGGGCGGCCAAGCTCAGCGGCGGCGAGCGCAAGATGCTCGCCATGGGCCGCGCGCTGATGCTCGCCCCGGCCCTCGTCGTGCTCGACGAGCCGACCGCCAACCTGGCCCCCATCATCGCCCACACCGTCCTGCAGGAGCATGTGCGCCAACTTGCCGCCACCGGCGCCTCGGTGCTCGTCGTCGAGCAGCGGGCCCGGGCGGTGCTGGAGATCTCCGACCGCACCTACGTGCTCGGCGGCGGGCGGCTGCAGATGGAGGGCACGCCGGCCGACCTGTCGGCCAGCCCGGAGTTTGTGGACTCGTTCCTGGGCGGCGGGGCGCGGTAGCTTCGTTGCTCGATCACTCGCGGCGGCGTTGCGGCGGGCGAGGGGTTAGCTCCGGGTTCTCAACGGCATTGGCAAGGAAGACCGGGTGACTTCGGTCGTTGCAGCGGGATATGGCGGGAACAATCTCCCTCACGCAGCTCCGCGCGTACACCCGTGGGAGATTGTGCCCGAGGGGTGGGAACAATCTCCCAACCCTCCCCCGCGGCAGCGACGCGAGTGACATTGTTACCACCTGGCACGCCCCATCCCGCCTTCGTTGCCCGTCGTTTTTCCGCCCCGGAGCAGACCTCCCGTCCGCCATAAACCCGCCGCGGGGGACTCGCGCCGGGCAACGTGCTACCTGATCTGCACTCCCGAGATCGCCCGGCTGATCACCAGTCGCTGGATCTCCGAGGTGCCCTCGAAGATCGTGTAGATCTTGGCGTCGCGGTGCATCCGCTCCACCGGGAACTCCCGGGTGTAGCCGTTGCCGCCCAGGACCTGGATGGCCCGCTCGGTGGCCCAGACGGCCACCTCGCCGGCCTTGAGCTTGCTCATCGAGCCCTCGGCGGCGTTGAACTCCTTGCCGGTACGCCCCATCCAGGCGGCGCGCCAGACGAGCAGCCGGGCGGCGTCGATCTCCATCTTCATGTCGGCCAGCGTGAACGCGACCGCCTGGTTCTCGATGATCGGCCGGCCGAACTGTGAGCGCTCCTTGGCGTAGTCCAGGGCGTACTCGTAGGCGGCCCGCGCGATGCCGAGGGCCTGAGCGCCGACCGTGGGGCGGCTCATCTCGAACGTCCGCATCGCCGCCTGCCCGCGGGAGCTCTGGCCCTCCCGGGCCCGGGCCAGCCGCTCCTCCAGCTTCTCCCGGCCCCCGAGCAGGCACGAGCCCGGGATGCGCACATCGTCGAGGAACACGTCAGCGGTGTGAGAGGCGCGCAGCCCGTGCTTGCGGACCTTGGTCCCCATCTCCAGCCCGGGCGTCCCCGGCGGCACCACAAACGAGGCGTGTCCGCGTGCCCGGAGGCTGCCTCCTCGGCGGCAAGGAGAAGCTCGACGCCCGGCTCGCGCGCGCGCGGGAGGGCAAGAGCAGCCGTGTGCAGGCGGCGATGGCAACGTTCGAGTCGACGAGGCCGATCGTCGGCGCGCAGGCCATCGGTATCGC
>JBPYFQ010000162.1:0-24072 GCA_051985625.1 Solirubrobacteraceae bacterium | reverse complement strand
AGGACGATCTTGCCATGGGTGTGGCCGTGCTCCACCTCTCGGAAGGCGTCGCGGACCTGCTCCAGCGGGTACACCCCGGCGATCGGGATCTCCAGTTCGCCCCGGTCGATGAGCGCGGCGAGCCCGGCCAGGGCTCCGGCCGGGTCATCCGGGGACATGCTGCCCGCCATCTGTGTGCCGTGCTGCTGGGCGGCAGCGAAGTCGGCGATCGTCTCGATGCGCTCCGGGCGGACGCCGAGCTCGAGCGCCAGATCCACATAACCCTCGCCGATCGTGTCGATGAACGCGTCCGGCGTCCCTCCGGCCGCTTCCCGGATCCGGTCCTCCACACCGTCGCCGTACGTCACCGGAGTGACGTCGTGGCTGCGCAGCCACTCGTGGTTGCGCTCGCTGGCTAGGCCGATGACGCGCGCCCCGGTCCGGCGCGCCAGCTGGACGACGAGCGACCCGACACCGCCGGCGGCGCCCGAGACGACGACCGTGTCCTCCGCACTGAGGTCGACGGCTCCCACCGCCGCCCAGGCGGTGACGCCGACGACGTAGAGCGCCCCAGCGACCTCCCAGGTCACGTTCGGCGGCTTGCGGACCACGTCTCCAGCGCCCACCACCACCAGCTCGGCCTGACTGGCGCGATTGTGGGTGAATCCGAGCACCTCGTCGCCGACCGAGAAGCCACTCGCCCCCTCGCCCACCTGCTCCACGACGCCGGCCAGGTCGCTCCCCTGGCCGGACGGGAACGTGGCCGGAAAGCGCTCGTGCATCATCCCCCGGCGGATCTTCGCCTCGCCGGGGTTGATCCCGGCGGCCTTGACCCGCACCAGCAGCTGCCCCGGCCCGGGCCGGGGCGGATCGACGTCGCCGACGTACAGGACGTCGACCCCGCCGTACTCGTCGAACCGGACTGCCCGTGCCATCTCGGTACCACCCTTCGCTCGCCTGCGGCCGCTTGCCATCGATCCTAGGCCGCCCCGGGCGTCCGTCGGCTGGGCGGTCGCGGCCAGGGCGCGGTCGGCCGCCCGGGCACCCGGCGGCACCGCATCCACGCCTTCTTGCTAAGGTCGCCGCCACCGCGGATCCCATGCCATGGGACAAATCCTCGATGCGCGGGCCTCACCGATGCGCACCTGCCGCCGCACATCTCCACCCCGCGCTGCCGCGGTCGCGATCGCGCTCTCCGCGGTGCTGGCGACCGGATTGGCGGTGCTCACCCCCTCCGGCACGTCGGCGGCCGACCTCGGCCAGCTGCAGTCCCAGCTGGGGCAATCGCAGGCGCAGCAACAGAACCTCAGCTCCAGGATCGGCTCGATGTCCGGGCTGATCTCCTCGCTGGACAACCAGATCAGCTTCGTCCAGGCGCGCGAGGCGAGGGTCAACGCCGAGCTGGCCACCGACCGGGTCAAGCTGGCTCGCGCCCAGGCGGCGCTGAACAAGGAGCGGGCCCTGCTGGTCAAGCTGCGCAACCGGCTGGCCCTGGCCAAGATGATCCTGCGCCGCCAGCTCGTCTCCAACTACGAGGGCACCCAGCCGGATCTCGTCTCGGTCGTCCTCTCCTCCAGCGGCTTCAACAATCTGCTGGACCAGCTCAACTACCTGGGCATGGCCGAGCGCCACCAGCAGACGATCATCACGATCACCCGCACGGCCAAGGCGCAGGCCGATCAGGCCGCGCGCCGCCTGGCCGCCCTCCAGGCCGCCGACCGCCGGATGGCGGAGGGCGCCGCGATGCAGGCCCGCGCGCTGGCCGGCATGAACTCCCTGCTCAACGCCAAGCAGGCGGCCGTCCGGCGGGCCCGGGCCGCCCAGCAGTCGGAGCTCGTCGCCGCTCAGATCAGGGCCGCCGGCCTGCGTCACCGGATCTCCCAGGTGGAGGCCGCGCGGGCGGCGGCGGCGGCCCGGGCTGCCGCGGCGGCGGCGGCCGCGGCCCAGCAGGCGGCGCAGGCGGCTCCGTCTCCGACACCGGCCCCGAGCGGAGGCTCGGGCGGCGCGCTCGGACCGTCCGGCGGCTGGGCGATTCCGTACTCGATCGTGCTGTGTGAATCAGGCGGCCAGGACCTGCCGCCCAACAGCGCTGGCGCATCCGGCTACTACCAGATCATGCCGGCGACCTGGAGGATGTTCGGCGGGACCGGCCCAGCGGCGTACCTGGCCCCCAAATCTGAGCAGGACGCGGTCGCGTCCCGGATCTGGAACGGCGGCGCCGGGGCGTCGAACTGGGTATGCGCCGGAATCGTCGGGATCCACTAACCGGACAGAGCCGCGCGAAGCTGAAAGCGCTCGCCGTCGCGGTCATCCTGCTGGTCGCGCTGGGCATCCGGCTGGGCTACAACGCCTCGGAGCCCTACCACGCGATCAACGACGCCGGCACCTACAACCGCATGGCGAGCATGGTCGCCACCTACGGCGACTACCACACGGGCAGCGCGCCCAAGTCTGGCGCCGGCGGCTCCCGCGGACCGACGGCGTACTTTCCGCCCGCCTTCCCCTACTTCCTGGCCCTCACCGACCTGCTCGACGGCCACCAGGCCGGGGGCCGGACGGCGGTGCCCGGCGAGCGGACCGAGATGGCCATCACCGGCACGATCAGTGTCGCGCTCCTGGGGCTGGTGGCCCTGGAGGCATTCGGCGAGGGCGTCGCCTTCGCCGCGATGGTGCTGGCCGCCATCTATCCGGTGTTCATCGTGTCCTCCGGGATCCTGGCCGCCGAGAACCTGGTCGTCCCCCTCGAGCTGGCGGCGGCCTGGACGGCCCTGCGCACGCGGCGGGCCCGACGGCCGTACGCCTGGATCGCCGCGACCGGCGTCCTGACCGGGCTGGCCGCGCTGGCCCACGAGAACGCGATCCTGTATCTGATCCCGTTCGGGATCGCGGCCTGGGCCGTGGCCCGCCGGCGGCAGGCGCAACGGTCGCGGCCGGGCCTGCGCGCCCTGGCCGCCCCCGCCCTGCTGGTGGCGCTGGCGTGCGCCACGATCGCCCCGTGGACGATCAGGAACGCCGTCGAGCTGCACAGCTTCGTGCCGATCTCCGACGAGACCGGCATCACGCTGGCCGGCACGTACAACCCGCGCTCGGCCCACGACCCCCAGCTGCCCTACAAGTGGCACCTGTTCAGCCACGTGAAGGCGCTGCACTACCTGGCGCCGCTCTCGAACTACGAGACCGAGCCGCAGCTCTCCAGCCAGCTGACGCGGGAGGCGCTCGACTACATCAAGGCTCATCCACTGGCGCCGATCGAGGCCAGCTTCGACAACACCCTGCGGATGTTCGAGCTGGAGGGCACCTTCGCCTGGCGGGCCTCGACGTCGGCGCTCAACGTCCATGAGCCCTGGGCGACGATCGGCGTGTACTCGTTCTACGCGCTGTGCCTGGTGGCGATCGCCGGCCTGTTCACGAAGGAAATGAGGCGGGCGCCGTGGTGGCTGTGGCTGATGCCGGTTCTGTGGTGGCTGACGATCGTCCCCATCAACGTGGAGACCCCGCGCTTCCGCGTGCCCTTCGACCCGTTCCTGATCCTGCTGGCCGGCTGCGCGCTGAGCGCCGCCGCCGCCCGGTTACGGCTGGGCGGTGCGCCAGTCCGGCGTCGTGGGCGCCCGGCCCAGCTGCCGCGTGACGATGCTCAGCTGGTCCAGGTGGTCAAGGGCCTGGCCTGAGCCGACCGCGACGCAGGTCAGCGGAGAATCCGCGCGGTAGACCGGCATTCCGGTCTCGGCGGCCACCATCTGGTCAAAGCCCCGGATCAGAGTGCCGCCTCCGGCCAGGAGGATGCCGTCCCGGGCGATGTCGGAGGCCAGCTCCGGAGGGGTCTGCTCCAGCGTGTCGCGAATGGCCTGCATGATCTCCCGCAGGGGGCTGGCGATCGCCGCCCGCACCTCCTCGGAGCGCAGCTGGACGGCCGTCGGCAGCCCGGTGGCGAGGTGGCGACCGCGGACCTCGGTGGTGAACTCCTCCTGCTGGGGGACCGCCGACCCCAGCTCGATCTTGATCGCCTCGGCGGTCCGGGAGCCGATCGCCAGGTGGTACTCCGAGCGGATGTAATGGGCGATCGCCTCGTCCATCTCATAGCCGCCGACCCGCACCGAACGTGAGATCACGATCCCGCCCAGGGAGATGACGGCCATCTCGCTCGTGCCGCCGCCCACGTCGACCACCATCCGGCCCACCGGTTCCTCGATCGGCATGCCGGCGCCGATGGCCGCCGCGATCGGCTCCTCGATGAGGTGCACCCGCCGGGCGCCCGCGGCCAGGGAGGCCTCCTCGACGGCGCGCTTCTCGACCTCGGTGACGCCGGAGGGGGCGCACACGATCAGGCGCGGATGGGCCATCCGCCGGTCGATCACCTTGCGGATGAAGTAGCGCAGCATCTCCTCGGTGACCTCGAAGTCGGCGATCACCCCGTGGCGCAGCGGCCGGGTGGCCGAGATCGAGGCCGGGGTCCGGCCGATCATGCGCTCGGCCTCGGCGCCGACGGCGTGGACGAGGCCGGTGTCGACGTCGGAGGCCACGACCGACGGCTCGGACACCACGATGCCCCGGCCGCCCACGTACACCAGCGTGTTGGCGGTCCCGAGGTCGATCGCCATGTCATGGACCCCGATGCTGGGCGTCAGGTGACGCCGTGAGTTGTCGCGACGAGAACCGTCTCTACGAAAGCGAATGGGAGAAGAGTGTCAGATGCGGGTCAGATGCGGAATACCAGTTCGCCCCCCGGCCCACCCCGGCCCGGTACCCCAACAGGGCCCTAACGCTCGCCGGGGAGCTTGCGCGGGTACTGCGAGATCGTCAGCCCGAGGTCGAGCGCGGTCGAGATGATCCGCTGCTGCTCGGTGGCATGAGCCACCGGGTAGCCCTCGCCGGACGCGGCGCGCTCGGGCCGGCCGATGTAGCCGAACTGCAGGTGCTCGGGCAGGACCTGCAGCAGCCGCGGCGACATGAAGGCGCGGGCGCCCATATTGCGCGGCTCCTCCTGGACCCAGACGACCTCGCGGAGGTTGGGGTACCGCGAGACCGCGTCGAGGATCTCGGCCTGGGGGAACGGATACAGAAGCTCGACTCGGCCGATGGCCACGCCGTCCGACGCGCCCTCCTGCCGGGCCTTGTAGGCGAGCAGGTCGTAGTAGATCTTGCCGGTGCACAGCGCCAGGCGGGTGATCTGCTCGGGGTCGGCGACCTGCGGGTCGGCCAGCACCGGCTGGAAGCGCCCGGAGACCAGGTCCTGCACCGGGCTGGCGGCCTGGGGCAGGCGGAGCAGGCTCTTGGGCGTCATGATCACCAGCGGACGCTGCTTGGCGATCCGGGCCTGGCGGCGCAGGAGATGGAAGTACTGGGCGGGGGTCGTCGGGTAGGCGACCCGGATGTTGCCCTCGGCCGCCAGTTGCAGGAAGCGCTCCAACCGGGCCGAGGAGTGCTCCGGACCGGAGCCCTCGTAGGCGTGGGGCAGCAGCAGGGTCAGGCGCGAGGTCTGGCCCCACTTGGCCAGGCCCGAGGTGATGAACTGGTCGATGATGACCTGGGCGCCGTTGACGAAGTCGCCGAACTGCGCCTCCCACAGCACCAGCGTCTCGGGCCCCTCCTGCGAGTAGCCGTACTCGAAGCCGACGCAGGCCATCTCCGAGAGCGGGCTGTTGTGGAGCTCCATCGGCGCCAGCGCCCCGGGGAGGTGCTGCATGGCGCAGTGCTCCTGCCCGGTCTTGGGGTCATGGAGGACGAGGTGGCGCTGGCTGAACGTGCCGCGCTCGGTGTCCTGGCCGGTCAGGCGGATGGGGATCCCCTCGGTCAGCAGCGAGGCGAACGCCAGCGACTCGGCGTGGGCCCAGACCATGCCCTCGCCGCTCTCGAACACCTCGCGTCGCTGCTCGAGCTGGCGCATGAGCTTGGGATGGACGGTGAAGCCGTCGGGGACGGACAGCAGCTCCTCGTTGAGGACGCCGAGCCGGTCCTGGGCGACCGCGGTCTTGACCTCCGGCGACGGGGTGCGGTCGAGCTGGTACTCGCCGGTGGCGTGCTCGACGTCCTTGGCCGCAGCGATCCGCTCCTTGAGCTCCTGGTGGGCATCGGACAGCATCGCCCACACCTGGTCGGTCATCTCGGTCGACTCCTGCTCGGAGACGACCCCCTGGTCGACCAGTTGGCGGGCGAACAGCTCGCGGACCGGCGGGTGCTTCTTGATGACCTGGTACATCTCGGGCTGGGTGTAGGCCGGCTCGTCGGCCTCGTTGTGGCCGAAGCGGCGGTAGCCGATCAGGTCGATGAGAACGTCATGGCCGAACTCCTGGCGGAAGGCGAAGGCCAGCCGCATCGCGCTGATGCAGGCGGCGGCGTCGTCGGCATTGACGTGGATGATCGGCACGTCGAAGCCCTTGGCCAGGTCCGACGCGTACGTGGTGGAGCGGGCGTCGTCCGGGTCGGTGGTGAAGCCGACCTGATTGTTCTGGATGAGGTGGATCGTGCCGCCGACGGTGTAGCCGTCGAGCGCCTGCAGGTTGAGCGTCTCGGCCACAACGCCCTGGCCGGGGAACGCGGCGTCGCCGTGGAGGATGACCGGCATGGCCGCGTTGGTGTCCTGGTGGGCGTGCGGGCCCTGGCGGGTCGTCTGGGCGGCCCGCGTGGCGCCGGCGGCGACCGGGGCCACGAACTCCAGATGCGACGGGTTCGACTCCAGGCGCACGATGATCGACTCGAATCCATCCCGCCCACCCACCTGGTAGGAGCCCTGGGCTCCGTGGTGGTACTTGACGTCGCCGGTCCCGCCCTGGGGCAGGGTAGTGATCGGCTCCAAAGTGGTGGATCCCTCGAACTCGGCGAAGATCGAGTCATACGCGCGGCCGAGGTTGTGGGCCAGCACGTTGAGGCGTCCGCGGTGAGCCATGCCGATGACCACCTCGCGCGCGCCCCGGGTGGCCGACAGCTGGATGATCTCGTCCAGCATCGGCACGGTCATGTCCAGGCCCTCCACCGAGAACTGCTTCTGCCCCAGGTAGGCCTTGTGCATGAACCGCTCGAAGGCGTCGACCTCGGTCAGGCGCTTGAGCAGCGCCTTCTGCTCGTCGGCGGTCAGCGGCCGGCGGAACTTGCCAGACTCGATGGCCTCGCGCAGCCACAGCCGCTGGCGGTGCGAGGCGATGTGCTCGATCTCGTAGGCGATCGTCCCGCAGTAGGTCTCGCGCAGCTGGGGCAGCGCGTCGGCCAGGGTGGCGCCGGGCACGTACATGCGCAGCACCCGGGCCGGGATCTGCCCCATCAGCTCCGGGGTCAGCCCAAGCGGCACCGGGTCGAGCGAGGGGTCGCCCTCCGGCTCGCGGCCGAGCGGGTCCAGGCGGGCGGCCAGGTGGCCGTGGGTCCGGTGGGCCTTGAGCAGCGAGGTGGCCGCCTGCACGGCCTGCATGAGCTCCTCGTCGTGGACCGTCGTCGTCTCGGCGGCGCCGGGGACCGGCGCGCTGACGGCGGCCGCGGCGGTGGCCGGCGCGGGCGGGGGCGGAAGCTCGGGCAGCGTGGCCCCGAGGTCGGCGAACACGCGATCGTAGAAGTCGCCCTCGCCGCCCAGCAGCGCCTCGACGTGCTGGAGGAAGCGGCCGGACTCGGCGCCCTGGATGATCCGGTGGTCGTAGGTGGAGGTCATCGTCATGACCTTCTCGGCGCCGATCATCTCGCCGATCCGCTCCAGGCCGACCGGATAGCCGATCGAGCCGGTGGCCACGATCGTCCCCTGGCCGACCATCAGGCGGGGCACCGAGGCGACGGTGCCGATCCCCCCGGGATTCGTGAGCGAGATGTTGGCGCCCTGGAGGTCATCGGCGCCGAGGCTGTTCGTGCGCGCCTTGTCGACGAGCGCGTTGTAGGCGTCGAGGAACTCCCGGAAGCTGAGCCGGCCGGCGTCGCGGATGACCGGCACCATCAGCGTGCGGCTGCCGTCCTTCTTCTCCACGTCGACCGCCAGGCCGAGGTTGACCGCGCCGTCGTCGACCCGGTGGGGCTTTGAGTCGATGTCGGCGAAGTGGTGGGCCATGACCGGCATCTCGTCGGTGCCCACCCGGGCGATCGCGTAGGCGATCAGGTGGGTGAACGAGACGCGCTGGCCGGCCGCCTTGAGCTGCTTGCGCCGCTGGTCCAGGACGGTGACGGTCAGGGTGCGGAACGAGGTGGCGGTGGGGATCTCCCGGCTCTGCTCCATGTAGCGCGCCAGCGCGGCGCCGCCGCCCTTGATGAGCTGGGCTCCCGCCGGAGCCGGAGCCGGAGCGGTGGCGGCGCCGTTGCCGCCCTGTGCGGCCAGCACGTCGGCCTTGGTGATCCGCCCGCCCCGGGCGGTGCCCGTTACTCCGGTGAGGTCGACGCCCTCGGCGGCAGCCACCCGGCGGGCCACCGGCGACGCGTTGGCGCCGTTGCCGACCGGGGCGGTCCCGGCGGGGGCGGCCTGAGCACCGTTGCCGGCGGCCGGAGCGGGCGCGGACGATGCCGGCGCGCCTGCGTCGGCGCTGATGCGGCCGATGACCTGGCCGACCGTCACGGTCTCGCCCTCGCCGGCGAGGATCTCGGTGATCGTGCCCGAGGCCGGGGCCGGAAGCTCCATGTCGACCTTGTCGGTCGAGATCTCGACGACGGTGTCGCCCTGCTTGACCGCGTCGCCCACCTTGACCGACCACTCCAGCACTGTGCCCTCGGTCACTGACTCGCCCCCGGTGGGGGTCACGATGTCAACGGTCTGACCAGCGGCGTGCTCGGCGGCGCTCGCGCTGAGCGCGCGCTCGGCATCCGGCCTCGCCTGCTCGCGCGCCGCGCGAGTCATCCGGCTCTGCTCGGCCTCGTTGCCGGCCGCGGCAGCGGCCTCCTGCCGGGTGGCGGGCGGCGATTCGCCGGAAACGGCTCCGCCCACCCCAGCCGGGTCGGGCGCCAGCGTCCCGTTGGGCGCGGCGCTGCCATCGGTCGCGACGTCGGCCAGCAGCGCGCCGACGGCGACCGTGTCGCCCTCGGCCACGTGGCGCTTGACGACGGTGCCGGCCACCGGCGAGGGGACCTCGGCGTCGACCTTGTCGGTCGAGATCTCGACGATCGTCTCATCGGCGGCGACGCTGTCGCCCTCCTGTTTGTGCCACTCGAGCACGGTGCCTTCGGCCACCGAATCGCCCATCGCGGGCATGACGACCTGAACAGTTCCTGTGTCTACCGCCATCGCTGAAGTCTGGCTCCCACTCTACTGCGAAGTTTGGGCTCGACCGGGCCCGGTGGGGCCCTGCACACCGGCTTGCCGGCGGCGCCGACCCTCGACGATGAAGCCGATCGATCCGGCAAACGGTCCGAGGCCGCCGAGGACCGCCACCGTGACCGCCAGCCAGAACGGGATGATCCGCAGACGGGCCGCGGCGATGCACACCAGCGACATGGCGATCCAGATCGTCCCGTGAGCCAGTCCCAGGACGAACGTGGCCGGCTCCGGGTTGCCGAGACCGAACGCGCAGAGGAGCAGTGTCAGGTAGATGACGGAGTGGCAGAACGAGACGATCTCCAGGCGGCGGAACGTCACGATGCGGCGGAAGGCGTCGTCGACCATCAGGCGGAGAGAAGCTCGGCGATCCGGCGCAGCGGCGCGTCGGCGTGGGCCGGCCAGCGGGCGACCTCGGGGGGCCACCAGGCGTACTCGTCGTGCTCGGAGTCCGGGGTGACCGTCGCCCCCTCGGCCAGCCAGGCCATCCCCACCAGGGAGACGAGCCCGCTCGGCAGCTTGACCAGTGCCTCCACCGACAGATGGTCGGCCCTCACCGACCACTCCTCGGACAGCTCCCGGACCAGGGTGTCAGCCGGGTTCTCGCCCACCTCGACCGACCCGGCCGCCCCCAGCGCCCATCGCCGGGCCCACGTGGCCAGCCAGGCAGCGCGCCGTCCGGCCAGCCAGGACCCGTCGGCCGAGCGCACGATGCACAGGGCCGACAGGCTCTGCATGGCGTCGCGGTCGAGCAGCCGCAGCGCCCATCGAATCGGCTCGCACTCCAGCCGGAGCCGGCCGTCGCGGACCGAGAAGTCGCGCAGGCGCCCGGCCAGGCCGTCGTGGCTGGGCGAGCCGCGGTCACGCAACTGCTCCAGGGCCCGGTCGGCCTCGTCGGTCACCGACGCCGACGGGCGAAACGGCTCCTCCCCCCACTCCACCTCGACGTCGTCCGGCCGCCAGGGACCGCTGGCCAGGATTCCGGGCGGGAGCGACATCGCTACACGGTACCCGGGATAGGCTGCCCGGGTGACAGCCAACGACAGGCGACTGAAGCACTGGGGCTGGGGCTACGAGGACGAGCACCCGCAACCGGATGAGCTGCGGGCCACCGCCGCGTTCCTGGCCGGGCACCTGGGCTTTGGCCAGACCGAGCCACGCGCCGCGGTACCCGTGTCCGCGCTGGACCTGCCGGCGCCCCGCCTGCGGGCGCCGGAGCGGCTGGAGGCGGTGTGCCGCGCCGACCCCTACGAGCGCGCGCTGCACGCCTACGGCCGCTCATACCGCGACGTGGTGCGGGCTTTCGCCGGGGAGTTCGCGCACCCGCCGGACGTGGTGGCCCGTCCCCGCACCGAGCCGGAGTGCGCCGAGGTGCTCGACTGGGCCCTCGGCGCCGGCGCAGCGGTCGTCCCGTTCGGCGGCGGCACCAGCGTGGTCGGCGGGGTGGAGCCGGCGCTGGCCGGCCGCGACTTCGCCGGGGTGGTGACGATCGACCTGCGCGCGCTCGACCGCGTGCTGGAGGTCGACTCGGTCTCGCTGTCGGCCCGCATCCAGGCCGGGGCGACCGGCCCGGTGCTGGAGGACCAACTGCGTCAGCAGGGCCTCACGCTGCGCCACTTCCCCCAGTCGTTTGCCTTCGCGACGCTCGGCGGGATGATCGCCACCCGGGCCGGGGGGCACTTCGCCACGCTGTACACCCACATCGACGACCTGGTGGAATCGGTCCGGGCGCTCACCCCGGCCGGGGTGTGGGAGTCGCGGCGGCTGCCCGGCTCGGGGGCGGGCGTGTCCCCGGACCGGATGCTGATTGGCTCGGAGGGGACGCTGGGGATCATCACCGAGGCCTGGGTGCGAGTCCGGCCGCGACCGAAGTGGCGGGCGAGCACGTCGGTGCGGTTCGGCGACTTCGCGGCGGGCGCGGCGGCCGTGCGGGCCCTGGCCCAATCCGGGCTGCACCCGGCCAACTGCCGCCTCATCGACCCGGGCGAGGCCCGGGTCACCGGCGCCGGGGACGGGTCGGCGGCGCTGCTGGTGCTCGGGTTCGAGTCGGCGGCCTTCCCGGTCGGCGCGCTGCTCGACCGGGCGCTGGAGTGCTGCGGCGACCACGGCGGACGCTGGGAGGACGCGGCCGGTCCGCGGGATGACGATGCGGTCAGCGGCTGGCGCGACGCGTTCCTGCGGGCGCCGTACCTGCGCGATGTGTTCGTCGCCATGGGGGTGATCTCGGAGACGTTCGAGACCGCCGTCACGTGGGACCGGTTCGGCGAACTGCACGCGGCCGTCATGGAGCGGACGACGGCCGCGGTCCGCGAGGTGTGCGGCGACGGCTCGGTGACCTGCCGGTTCACCCACGTCTATCCGGACGGCCCGGCGCCGTACTACACGGTCCTGGCCCCGGCCCGGCCCGGGGCGGAGCTGGAGCAGTGGGCGGCGATCAAGGCGGCCGCGGCCGACGCCATCCTGGGCGCCGGCGGCACGATCACCCACCACCATGCGGTCGGCCGCGACCACCGCCCCTGGTATGACCGGCAGCGGCCGGAGCCGTTCGCGCTGGCACTGCGGGCGGCCAAGTCGGCGCTTGACCCGGGCGGCGCGCTGAACCCGGGCGTGCTCATCGACTGACTCTGAGCATCGGAGCGCCGTTGTCCGACCCTTTCGTGCTCCGAGTGGGCTACGGCCGGCCGTCGAGGCGCGCCAGCACCGCAGCCGCGGATGGCGCCGCGTCCGGGGTCAGGCGGGCCAGCAGCTCCCGCCAGCCGGGGTTGACGGCGATCGCCGCGCGGACGTGGCTGAGCGCGGTGTCCATGTCGCCGATCTGGGCGGCGCCGAGGCCGGCCCAGAAGCGCAGCTCGTCTGATTCGGGCGCGACCGCGACCGCGCGCAGGAAGAACCGCCCGGCGTTGTCAAAACGCTCGGCGGCCAGGCACTCGTCGCCCTGGCCGGCCAGCCGGTAGGCCTCGCCGAGGCGAACGAGGCGCTCGAGCTCGACCAACGGCTCCGGGTGGTCCTCCACCCGCAGCGAGGTCACCGTCTCCCACGGCTCACCGGCGGCCGGCACGACCAGGATGGCCGCGGACTGGCGCCCCCGGAGATCGCCCCCGGCCCCCTCGGCCGCGAACAGCGCGGCCAGTAGGCGCTCCGTGAGGGTTCCTGAGGCATCGGTGAAGGTCTCCAGCATCGCCGGCCAGACCGCGGCCGAGGTCATGATGTTGGCCTGGCAGGAGACGCCGTCGCCCTGGATGTCGCCGGCGAAGCGCATGCACGCCGCTCCGGTGTGGGCGGCCGCCGCCCCGTCGGCGTCGACGATCGCCACCTGCCGCGACGCCCCCTGCGGGTCCTCGGCGACCAGCCGGGCCAGCGCGTCGGCGGGCGCCTCCCCGCGCGCCAGGGCGTCGAGCGCCCGGGGCCCGTAGGCGACGGCGACGTTGGCCTGGGTGGCGACGGCGCCGACGCCGGGGCGGGCCCACGGCACGATCGGCCCCACGGAGAACCAGTGGGATTGGACGGCCACGCCCAACTCCCCGGTCGCCGGGTCGCGGGCCACGATCGAGTAGGTCATGCGGCAAGGGTACGGTTGAAGCGGCGCAGCGCCAGCGGCACGCAGACGGCCAGCAGCAGGGCGCACCAGATCACCATCGCCAGCTCGGGGTGAACGAGTTGCCAGGAGCCGCCGGAGTGGAAGCCCGGCGTGGTCAGCGAGCGGACGCTCGCCACCAGGGCCGAGATCGGATCCCACTGCGCGATGGCCCGCGGCACGGCGTCCATCCCGGCGATCGGCACAAACGTGCCGGCCATGAACGTGAGCGGCAGGATGACGATGAACCCCATGCCCTGCACCGCGTCCGGCGAGCGGACCAGCAGCCCGAACAGGACGCCGCACCAGGTGAACGCGAACATGGCCAGCGCCATCAGTGCCGCCAGCTCGACCGCGTGGTCCGGCGTCAGCTGCGGGTTCCAGCCCAGGGCCAGGCCGAGCCCGACGGTGATGACCAGGCCGAGCACCTGCTCGCAGAACTGGCCCATGACCTGGCCGCTGATCACCGACAGGCGGCTGATCGGCATCGACCGGAACCGGTCGATGACGCCCTCGGTCATGTCGGCCGACGTCGCGGCCCCAGCGCCGATCACACCGAACGCCAGCGATTGGCCGATGATCCCGGGGAACAGATAGTCCTTGTAGCTGATCCCGGGCACGTGGATGGCCGAGCCGAACACGTACAGGAACAGCAGGATGAAGATGATCGGCTGGATGGTGACGTCGAGCAGGCGCTCGGGCACGCGCGGGATCGCGCGGAGGCTGCGCCCGGTCAGCAGCAGCGTGTCCCGGGCGAACTCGAGCGGAGCCGAGCGACGGGCGGCGACGGCAGTCATACGACGGCCTCCTCGGTATCGGGAACCGGACCCGCCCGCCCGGTGGCCATGTGGCCGGTCAGGGCGAGGAACGCGTCGTCGAGCGTCGGCCGGCGCAGCGCGATCTCGTCGACGCCGATCCCCGAGGCCCGCACGGCGGCGGCCACTCGGGCCAGGTCTCCGGCCTCGTCCGGGGCGGCGATCGACACCGTGCGCTGCTCGCGCAGCGGCGTGATCTCGAACGCGGGCTCGAGCTCGTCCACCAGGTCCTCGAACGCCGCCGAGTCGGCGGCGATGACGTCGACGCGCTGCGAGCCGACCTGGGCCTTGAGCTGGGCCGGCGTCCCCGCGGCGACCGCGCGCCCGTGGTCGATGACCACCACCCGATCGGCGAGCGCGTCGGCCTCCTCCAGGTACTGGGTTGTCAGCAGCAGCGTCACGTCCTCGGCGACGAGCTCTCGAATCGTCGACCACACCACCTGGCGGCTGCGCGGGTCCAGCCCGGTGGTCGGCTCGTCGAGCACGAGGACGTGCGGGCGGTCGATCAGCCCGGCGGCCAGATCGACGCGGCGTCGCTCGCCTCCTGATAAATGCTTGACCAGCCGGTCGCGGAACGGGGAGACGTCGAGGCGCTCGATCAGCGCGTCGGCGACCCGCCGGGCCGCGGCGGCGTTGCGGTCGCGCAGGCGCGCCATGAGGATCAGGTTCTCCCGGGCGGTGAGGTTCTTGTCCAGGGCGGCGAACTGCCCGGTGAGCGAGATCCGCTCCCGGACCCGCGCGGCCTCGCGCACCACGTCGTAGCCGGCGACCCGGGCGATTCCACCGTCCGGGCGCAGGAGCGTGGCCAGCATCCGCACCGTCGTGGTCTTGCCCGCGCCGTTCGGCCCCAGCAGCGCGACGACGCTGCCCACGTCGACGATGAGGTCCAGCCCGTCGACGGCCGCGAAGCCCCCGAAGCGCTTGGTCAGGCCGGTGGTGGAGATGGCATGTTCGGTCATGGACGGTAAAAGTACAGAGACTGAAAGAATTCTGCAAGTGAACTTGGTGTTGGTAGCATGTGCCGGCCAGATGGACGACGCGTCCCAGACCGAGCCGGCGGACGAGGTCGTCGACGGCACGGCCGGCGACGAGATCCTCGACCGCCTCATCTCGGCCGAGATGGGCGATCGGATCGCCGAGGTCATGCGCGTGTTCCGCCGCGCCCAGGAGGCCTGGTACCGACGCGAGCATCCAGACGAGGGGCTGCGCGAGCGCAAGCGGCGGATGACCCGACAGCTCATCTCCGACGCGGCCACGACGCTGTTCGCCACCCGCGGCTTCGACAACGTCAAGGTGTCCGAGGTGGCCGAACGCGTCGGCGTATCGGAGAAGACGGTCTACAACTACTTCCCCACCAAGGAGTCGCTCGTCCTCGACAACGCCGACGAGGCCGTGGAGCACATGGCCCGGGCGCTGCGCGACCGCCCGCCGGGCCAGTCGCCGACCGAGGCCGTGGTGGACGCGATCATGTCCGACGCCCGGCTGTACGAGGACGCGCCGGACGCGCTCATCGAGTTCTTTCCCCTGTTCGGCGCGATGCTCGACTCCACCCCGGCTCTCCGGGCCGCCTGGCTGGAGCTACACGACCGTCTGGCCAAGGTGGCGCGCGATGAGCTCGCCGCCCAGGCCGGTGTCGACCCGCGGGACCCGGAGCCGACGGTGGCCGGCCGGGCCCTGGCCGGCCTGGCCGAGCTGGCCATGGACTCGAACATGCGCCACATCGCCGACGGGCTGCGCGGCAAGGAGCTCCGCGCCGCCGTCCGCCAGGACCTGGAGCGGGCCGCCCGTCTGCTCGAGACCGGGCTGTGGTCGTTCAATCTCCCGCGCAGCACCCGGGCGCGCAGCCAGGCGATGGAGGCCGCGCGGGCCGCCGAGGAGGCCAGGGTCCAGGTGCTGCGCGCGCTACGCCAGGCGCGGGCCGCCTGGGAGGCCGTTCGCCGCGAGACGGGACACCGGTGACCCGGCTGGCCGTGCTGGGCGCCGGCGGCGTCGGCGGATTCCTGGCGGCCGCGCTGGCTCGGGCCGGCGAGGACGTCGTGGTCATCGCGCGTGAGGAGACGGCGGAGGCGATCGGCACGCGGGGGCTGACGGTGCGCAGCGTCGTGCTCGGCGACTTCGCCGCCCGCCCCGCGGTGACCACCTGGCTGGACGGCGACGTCGACGTGCTGTTCGTGGCCACCAAGGCCGTCGGCCTGGCGGCAGCGCTGGAGCGCGTGGCCGCGACGCCCGGGCTGGTGGTGCCGCTGCTCAACGGCCTCGACCACCTGGCGCTGCTGCGCTCCCGGTTCGGGTCCGACCGCGTGCCGGGGGCGGTCATCCGGATCGAGTCCGATCGGCCGGCGCCCGGGGAGATCGTGCAGAGCAGCCCGTCGTGCCGAATTGACCTGGCCGCCGCCAACGGGGCGCAGGTGGAGGCGGTGGCGGCGACGTTGGAGCGCGCCGGGATCCCGGCGCGGATCGGCTCAAGCGAGGCCGACGTGATGTGGTCGAAGCTGGCACGGCTGTGCCCGCTGGCGCTGACGACGAGCGCGGCGGACCGGCCGATCGGCTACGTGCGGTCGGACCCGCGCTGGCGCTCGGCGCTGGAGGGGGCGGTGGCCGAGACCGTCCGCGCCGCCAACGCCGACGGCGCGCGGCTGGACCCCGCCGCCAGCCTGGCCGAGCTGGACTCCGCCCACGCCGAGCTGGGCTCGTCGATGCAGCGCGACATCGCGGCCGGGCGCGAGCCGGAGCTCGACGCCATCGCCGGCGCCGTGCTGCGCGCGGGCGCCCGCCACGAGCTGCGCTGCCCGACGGTCCAGTGGCTCGCCGACCGGGTCGCGGACCGGGCCGGCGTGCCCTGGATCGTGTAGCGCTTACAGAGGCGGGCGGATCGGCTGGGCCGGGGCGTCGACGTAGACCGGCTCGGCGATCTCCTCGGAGGCCACCGCGTCCACGGTCTCCTCCTCCTCCATCTCGCCGGCGGCGTCGTGCTGGCCGTCGCACAGGATCCGGAAGTTGCCGGTGACGCCGCTGTCGGCCTGGAGCACGATCCCGGGAAGGATCTCCTCCCCCTCCTCCAGACCGAGGCGCTCGATGTCGAAATGCGCCATTCCGATGCCCCAGCTGTTGTGGTCCGGATTCTCACGGTCATGGGCGGCGACGCCCTGCGCGAAACGCTCCAGCAGCTTGCCCATCGTGGCGGTGTCGACCATGTGCGCCTCCTCTCAGCTGCGTTCCAGGATCTCGATCCGATAGCCGTCCGGGTCGCGGACGAAGCACAGCCGGTTGCCGCCCTCACGGACCGTGTAGGGCGGGCGCTCCGGCTCAATTCCCTGCTCCGCCAGGCGAGCCAGCGTGTCGTCGAGCTCCCCCGTGGTGATGGCGATGTGCCCGTAGCCGGTGCCAAGCTCGTACGGCTCGGTGCGACCGTGGTTGTAGGTCAGCTCCAGCCGGGGCTCATCGCCGTCCTCCGGCAGGTTCATGAACACGTTGGTGGCCTCGTCGCGGATCGGGGCCCGGCGGACCTCCTGGAAGCCGAGGGCCTCGTAGAAGGCGACCGATCGGTCGATGTCCAGGATCCGGTAGCACGTGTGGATCAGGCTCATCCGCTCTAGCCTACCGAGTGCGTCAGGGCGCGCGTCCGGATGCCCGACTTCCGGTCAGAAGGTAGGCTCTAAAGCCATGATCGTGGAGCGTTCGATGAGCGACCCGTGGCTGTCGAACACGTATGTCGTGGGCGACGAGATCGGTGGATCAGCCGTCATGATCGACGTCGGCGGCCCGGTGGAGCCCCTGCTGGAGTTCCTGCGCCGCGGTCAGCTGACGCTGACCCACGTGCTGCTCACCCATCATCACCATGACCACGTCGCCGAGCTCGACGCGGTCCGTCAGGCCTATCCGGACGTCCCGGTGCTCATCCACGAGCTGGAGCGCTCGGACGTGCCGGGAGCGACGGGCACGATGTCGCCCGGGCAGCGCATCGAGACCGGCGCCCTGGTGGTGGAGCCGATCCATACCCCCGGCCACACCGCCGGGATGCTGTCGCTGCTCGTCGACGGCAGCGACGTGTTCACCGGCGACACCCTGTTCCGCGGATCGGTCGGCGGGGTGCGAGCGCCGGGCCACACCACGTACGGCGACCTGAAGACGTCGATCATGGACAAGCTGCTGGCGCTTCCGCCGCAGACCCGCATCCACCCCGGGCACACCGACCCCACGACGGTGGCCGACGAGCTGGAGCACAACCGGTTCGTGCGCATCTGGCGCGGCGTAGACCCGGAGGGCCACGAGCACTGCACCGCGATGGGCGAGCCGGCCACCCTGATCCTGTTCGGCGACGATTACGACGGCGGGCATAAGGCGTGGGTGCGCTGGCCGGACGGCTCGGACGACATCGTGCCCGGCTCGCAGGTGAGCCGGGACGGCTAGTGCCCCGCGGCGACAAGATCCCGACCTCCCGCGTCAGCCGGACGGCGCGAATCGGCAGTCTGGCGGCGGGCCAGGCCCTGCGTGAGGCGGGGACCCGCGCCACCAACGTGGCCCGCTCTCCCGAGGGCCGACAGGTGGCGCTGGAGCGTCGCCAGATCGAGGCCGCCGAGCAGATCGTCGAGGCGCTGGGAACGATGAAGGGCGCGGCCATGAAGGTGGGGCAGGTGCTTTCGTTCCTCGACGTCGGGATGGTGCCGGAGGAGTACCGGGAGGAGTTCCAACGCAAGCTGGCCGTCCTGCGCGACGCGGCGCCGACCGTCACCTTCAAGGACATGCGCAAGGTGATCGAGGAGGAGCTGGGCGATCGCCTGGGCGACGTGTTCGACGAGTTCGACGAGGAGCCGATCGCGGCCGCGTCGATCGGGCAGGTCTACCGCGGGGTGCTCACGGACGGACGCGAGGTGGCGGTCAAGGTCCAGTACCCCGGCGTCGGCGCCGCCGTCCGGGCCGACATGCAGAACCTGGGGCTGATCCTCCGGCTGGCCAAGCGGATCGCGCCCGGCATGGACCCCAAGGCGATCGGCGAGGAGATCCGGGCGCGCATCTTCGAGGAGCTCGACTACGAGCTGGAGGCCTCCAACCAGCGCACGCTGGCCCGCATCTTCCGCGGGCACCCGTTCATCGTCGTCCCCGATGTGGTCACCTCGCTGTCCCGCGAGCGGGTGATGGTGTCGGAGTTCATCCACGGGACCGGGTTCGAGGCCCTGAAGGACTACCCCCAGGAGGACCGCGACCGGATCGGGGAGATCATCTACCGGTTCTACTTCGGCTGCCTGTACCGCCACGGCCAGTTCTCCGGCGATCCCCACCCGGGCAACTCGCAGCTGCTCGACGACGGGCGCATGGCGTTCTACGACTTCGGCCTGTTCAAGCGGATGCCGCCGGGCACGGTCGACCTGGAGATCCAGGTGGCGAGGGCGATCATCGACGGCGACACCGACACGATCATGCGCCTGGGCACCGAGGTCGGCTTCTTCCCGGAGCCTGAGAAGTTCAACCCGGACCGGGTGCTCGCCCACTTCCGCGCCGCCACCTCCTGGTACACGTGCGACCGAGAGATCGAGTTGACGCCCGACTATGCCACCCAGGTGCTGATCGACATGAGCGATCCGCGCTCGGAGTACTTCGGCCAGCTGCGCCACGAGTCCGCCCCGCCCGACCACATCTTCGGCCGCCGCATGGAGGTGCTGACCCTGGCCGTCATCGCCCAGCTGCACGCGCGCAACAACTTCCACCGGATCGCGCGCGAGTGGTTCTACGGCGATCCGCCCGCGACGGGGCTGGGCGAGCAGGAGGCCGAGTTCTACTCGGCCCGGGCGGCCTGACCGGCCGGCCCACTGCCCATGGGCCGGCCGGTGACTGCATGTTCAGCTCACGGGTGCCAAAACCACTTGGCCAGGTGCACGACGAACCTCGTCGTCTGCCCGCTGCTGTCCTTGACGGTCACTGTCACCCCGAGGAGGTGATTGACCCGGTTGTGTGACAACAGCGCGTGGCCGGCCGGGGTGAGCTTGAAATTGTGGAAGCCACCGCTCTCCGGCGCAATCGTGTAGCCGTGCTGGCCCACAAGCGTCGAGCCGTGGGTGACGGTGAAGTTACCGGAGCATGTGGTCAGGCCACCGAAGCAACCGATCTGGATGCCGATCACATCGCCGGGGGATACGAATCCCTCGCGGCCCAGCACGTGGATGGACGAGATTCCACCCGCGGTGAACGTCTGGTCGGCTCCGTCGACGGTGCCGCCCGCGCTCTGCGCCACCACCCGGTAGTGGTAGACGGTGCCCGGGGTCAGGCCGTTCAGGGCCTGAGCCTGGGTCTGAGGAGTCGACCCGGATCCCAGGGCGTGGGTCGGCGAGGTCAAACCGTACTTGGTCGACGTGCCGTATTCGAAGTAGTAACGGGTCGGTGATCCATTCGGATTGACCGTGCCCAGGACGGTCTCGGCGGCGGAGCTCACCGGCACCGCCCGGTCGGTGGTCACGGTGGGTGCCACCGGCGCCGCACTAGCGGTGGCGCCGAGCAGCGCCGCCGCCGTGGCGATCAACGCGGACACGGTCAGCGCAGTGGCGCCGAGCGTGATCTTTGTTCGCATGATTCTCATCTGCTGCCTCCTTGGCTGGGTCCCTCACTGTTGTGAACACCCAACTTCCGGCGTAGTTGTGGCAGCGGTGATGAACGTGAGCGCGTCTGCGGCGCTCTAAGCGACCTCTTACACCTCTTGAACCTGGAACAGGCTGGTCGTGCCGGGGCGGCCGCTGGGCAGACCGGCGGTGATGCCGATCCGCTGCCCGGGCTGGACCCAGCCGAGCTCGACGGCGCGCCGAGCGGCGTCGGCGATCAGTTCCTCGGTCACCTCGTGGCGGCGCATCGGGGCCGCCTGCACGCCCCACATGAAGTTGCAGCGCCGAACGGTCTCCCGGCCGGGGGACAGCGCATAGATCGGCACCGTCGGCCGGTGGGCCGAGATGAGGCGGACCGAGCGGCCGGAGAGCGTGGGGACGACGAGCGCGGCCAGACCGAGGTCCCGGGCGGCGGCACAGGCGCTGTAGGCGATGGTGTAGGCGGGATCCCGAGCGTCCCGGCGCACCCGCTCCTCGTTCCACTCCTTGTACGGGAGGACGCTCTCGGTGCGCTCGGCGATCGAGGCCATCATCGCCACCGTCTCGACCGGGTAGGCGCCGATCGCCGTCTCCTGGGAGAGCATGACCGCGTCGGTGCCGTCCAGGATGGCGTTGGCCACGTCGGTGGCCTCGGCGCGGGTGGGGCGCGAGGAGGACACCATCGAGTCGAGCATCTGGGTGGCGGTGATTGAGGGGCGGGCCAGCCGGCCGGCGATCCGCAGCAGCTGCTTCTGGACGATCGGCACATCCTCGATCGCCAACTCGATGCCCAGGTCCCCGCGCGCCACCATCACCACATCGGCGGCGCGGATGATCTCCTCGGCAGCGTCGACGGCCTGCGGCTTCTCGATCTTGGCCACCAGCGGCAGCCGGGTGTGCCGGCGCACGGTCTCAATGTCCTCGGCGGTCCGCACGAACGACAGCGCCACGACGTCGACGCCGATCTGCTCGCCGAAGCGCAGCATGTCGAGGTCCTCCTCGGGCACCGCGGCCAGCCCCCGGGTGGAGCCCGGGATGTTCAGGCCCTGACGCGAGGCGACCGACCCGCCGACCTCGACGACGGTCTCGATCTCGCCGTCGCCGGTGCGCACCGCGTCGACGCGGAGGCGGATGGCGCCGTCGGACAGGTAAATGACGTCCTGGGGATCGACGGCCTCCGCCAGCCCGGGCCAGGACACCGACATGCGTCCGTCGTCGCCGGGCTCGGTGGAGCCGCACATGAGCACGAGCCGCTCGCCGGGCTTGAGCTCGGCCAGGTCGTCCTTGAGCGCGCCGATGCGAAGCTTGGGACCGGGCAGATCCTGGAGGATCGCCACCGGCTTGCCGACCGCGTCGGACGCGGCGCGCACGCGGGCCGCGTTGTCGGCGTGAAGCTCGCGGTCGCCGTGGGAGAAGTTGAGCCGGGCGACGTCCATCCCGGCCTCCAGCAGCCGCTTGAGGGTCTCGGGCTCGCGGGACGCGGGACCGATGGTGGCGACGATCTTGGTGCGGCGCATGCGTTTGAACCTACTTCACCGCGCGGCGGTGCTCGTTAACGCCAGGTTGTGGATGTGAGCGCTCACACACGGAGGGCGCCGTCCTCCACGACGACGTCCCCGTCGGCGCTGAGGCGGCCGCCCCGGCGCAGGTCGCAGATGAGATCCCAGTGCAGCGCCGAGTCGTTCACGCCGCCCGTCTCCGGATACGAGCGGCCGAGGGCCAGGTGCACGGTGCCGGCCATCTTCTCGTCGAGCAGGATGTGTCCGGTCGGCCGGTCGATGCCGGCGTTGGTGCCGATGCCGATCTCGCCGAGGCGGCGGGCGCCCGGGTCGGTCTCCAGCGCGGCCTGGAGATAGTGGTCACCCTGCTGCGCCTGGGCGCGCACGACTGCGCCGTCGCGGAACTCGATCTCGACGCCGGTCACCGTCACTCCCCGCGGGCCGGTGGGCACGGTGAAGCGGATCGTGCCGTTGGCCGAGTCCTCGTGCGGCCCGGTGAACACCTCGCCGCTCGGCATGTTGTGCCGGCCGTCGGAGTTGATCCAGGTGCGGCCGGCCACGCCGACCGTCAGGTCGGTGCCCTCGGCCTCGATCCGGATCTCAGTGGCCCGGGTCAGGCGGGCGACCAGTTCGTCCTGGCGTTCGCTCAGCTCGGTCCAGGCCCGGACCGGATCGGGGCGATCGAGGAACAGCGCCCGGTTGACGAACGCCGCGTACTCGTGCGTGGGCATCCGCGCCTGCTGGGCCAGCGCCGGCGTGGGCAGCAGGGTTCCGGTCCAGCGCAGCGCCAGCGACGCCTCCTGAAACGGCCGGCGCGCGGCGGCCACCTCGGCGATGAGCGACGGATCGATGTCGGACAAATCGCTGGTGTTGGCGGGCGCGTCGATGCGGACGAAGCCGTCGAGCGCCTCGGTCAGCGCCAGGTCGATCGGCGGCGGCTGCGTGCGGTGGCGGTTGCGGGCGTGGCGGTAGAACTCGCCGGCCAGGCCGGGCGGCTCCAAGCGGACGAGCGGCCAGGCGTCGCGATCGAGGATGGCGCCGTGCAGGGCCCGGGCCAGGTCGTCGGCCAGCGTCGTGGAGTAGACCCCCACCCGGTCGCCCGGCTCGATCTGCTGGCACCAGTCGCACAGCAGCGCGGCGAACGCGTCGGGATCCGGGACGGCGGTCACGGGGCCTCCAGCTCTGGGAAGTGCTCGGCGGCGTGCTGGCGCAGGGACTGCAGGACGAACTCGCGCTCCGGCGCCGAGGCCATGCGGTAGCGGCCGAGCAGGTCCTTCTGGCGATCGGTAGTCACCCCGGCGATCGTCCAGGCCACCGCCAGGCGCTCGAACAGGATCTCGGTCGCCCGCTGCCGGGCGTCCTCGCGGTGCAGGCCCCCGCCCAGGACCTCGGCGTACTCGCGCCGGGCCGCCGGGGGCAGGGATCCGCGCAGCACGAGGATGTTGCCCTCGGCGTCGCGGTACTCGCTGGTGGGAGCGGAGAGCTTGGCGTCCTTGGCGCGTTGGCGGTTCCGGCGTCCCACGCTTAAAGCGGGGCGTCGGCGACGCGCTCCAGCTGGGTGCGGACGTCGCCGGTCACCGGGTCGGCGTGACCGGGCCAGGCGGCGGCGGGCTCCAGCGCCGCGAGCTTGCGGATCGAGGCGCGAGTCTGGTCCAGGTCGGCGTCGAACGCCGGATGGGGGATCCGGGGCGGGCCCTTGCGACCGGTCTGGGGATCCAGGGTGTAGAAGCAGTCGGAGACGAGCGCCAGCCGGTCGTCGGCGCGGTACAGGCCGATCAGGCCGGGGGCGTGCCCGGGCAGCTCGACGACGTCGAAGCCGGCGATGCGATCGCCCTCGGCGATGGTTCCCGCCACCGTGACCGCGCCGCCGTCCCAGGAGGCCAGCAGCTTCGGATAGACGGGACGCGCATAGGCGGAGAGCCGGTCCAGGTGCCAGTAGTCGCGGAACGCGGTGTTGGCTTCGGCGGCCGCGCGGTCGGCCGCGTGCACGTACACGGGATGCCCGAGCGCCGGCGCGGCGCCGCGGTGGTCGCAGTCGGCGTGGCCGAGCACGACCCGCTTGATGCCGCCCAGCCGGGCGCACGCCGCTCGGAGGGCCTGGCCCATGGCCGAGATGCCGGCGTCGAACACGGTCACGCCACCGTCATCCTCGATCAGGTACACGTTCATCACCTTCACCGGAAACCCGCCCCGGGCGACCCACACCCCGTCGGCGATCCGCTCGGTCTGGACGCCGTGCACGGCGGTCATCACCCGCGTGCGCGCGTTGGCCAGCTTGGCCAGCCGGGCCTCGGCCGCCGAGCCGGCCGGCGGCAGCAGCCCCAGCTGGCGGGCCACCTCGCCGCTGTCGATGAACGCGTCGTTGTGGACGATCAGGCCGTCGTCCACGGTCACGACGTCGCAGCCCTCGAGCTGCACCTGGGCG
>JBPYFQ010000161.1:0-2807 GCA_051985625.1 Solirubrobacteraceae bacterium | reverse complement strand
GGCGGCACCGGCGCTCCCGGCGGTGGGTTGGCGATCAGACTGTTCACCGACTCCCCGGCGTCCGGGGCGAACGCCGCGATATAGACGAGGGCAGCGACGTTGGGATCGTTCCCGGCCTCGGTGATCACCGCTCCCCCGTAGGAGTGTCCCACGAGGACGACGGGTCCATTCTGCGCATCGATGGTGTGCTTCGCGGCCGTGACGTCACCGTCGAGGGACAGCGTCGGATTCTGCACGACGCCGACGGCGTAGCCCTCGTTTCTAAGCAGCCGATACACCGGCTGCCAGCCGGAGCCGTCCACGAAGCCACCATGGACGAGGACAACGCTCGGGGGGTTATTCGATTCGGGCGTGATTCCTCGTAACACTTGTGGTTCTACGATTCAGGCCGGTTCGGTGACGGCTTCGGGAATCGTCGGTTGGCTGGCCCGTGCCGGCGCGGGCTCCGTGCTGGGGGGTGGGAATGTGCTGGTTGATGAACAGCGCGGCGCGGTCTAGTGCCTGGTCGGCTTCGTCCAGGGGGCCGCCGGCGAAGGACTGGAAAACGTGCGGCACCTCCGCGGTGATGTCGAGGATGATGTCCACCCCGGCCGCGGTGGCGCGCGCGGCCAGGCGGGTGGGGTCGTCCAGGAGGATCTCGTTGGTCCCGACTTGCAGGAGCGTCGGCGGGAAGCCGGTCAGGTCGGCCACGACCGCGGGGCTCAAGAGCGGCTGGCGCGGGTCCTGCCCGGCCAGGTACATCGCACCGGTGCGCTGCACGCCCGCCCGGGTGAGGATGGGATCGACGCCGGCCTTGGTGTCCATGCTCTCGCCTGTCCTGGTGGCGTCGAGCCCGGGGGAGAACGCAACGATCGCGGCGGCCAGGGGCAGGCCTTGGTCGCGGGCGGCTAGGCAGGTGGTGACGGTGAGGCCGCCGCCGGCGGAGTCGCCGGCGAGCACGATCGTCGAGGGGTCTGTGCCGTCGTCCAGCAGCGCGCGGTACGCGCTGAGGGTGTCCTGGATCGCGGCCGGGAACGGGTGCTCGGGCGCCCGCCGGTAGTCCGGTGAGAGGGCCCTGAGCCCGGTCTTGACCACCAGCTGCGCCGTCAGCGACAGAACGGCCTCGGGCGAGCCGTACACGTTGCCGCCGCCGTGGAAGTACAGGATCGTCCCCGCGGGGCGCGCTCCCTGCTCCGGCTCGACGGCCAGGGCGGGCCGGCCTCCGAGGGTCGTGGTGGAGGTCCGGAATCCGGACGGAACGATCATTGTGGACATCAGGGTCGCGAAACCGGCCCGGAGCTGCTCGACCGAGGGCGGCGGGCCCTCACGGCGGTGCTGGCGGAGCATCGCGTCGATCTTTTGCCGCTGTTGCCGGCTCATCTTCTCTCCGATCGTTTGTGCATTCCTGCAACGAGTGGCCGACCCGGGCTGGGCCGTGTGTGTGTGTGTGTGTGTGGATATCCCTCGGCCGAGCTTCAGGCCGTGACCGCGGCCCGGCTCAGGTGCTGGTCGAGGAAGACGGCGGCTCGTGCCAGTGCGGCGTCGCCCTCCTCGAGCATCGCCGCGAACGCTTGGAAGCCGTGCGGCACTCCCGGGGTTACGTCGAGGGTGACGGCGACGTCGTCGATCGCGGCGCGGCGGGCGAGCCGGATCGAGTCGTCGAGCAGGATCTCGTGCGATCCGGCCTGGATCAGGATCGGCGAGACACCGCGCAGATCGGCGAAGATCGGGCTGATCGAGGGATCGGCGGGATCGGCGGAGCCGACGTAGTCGCCCGCTCGAACGCTCACCTTCTCGCGGGTGAACACGGGGTCGATGCCGACCCTCGAGGTCATCGTCTCGCCGCTGAGCGTGAGGTCGGTCCACGGTGAGAGCAGAACCGTGGCGGCCGGCTGCGCTAACCCGTCCTGGGCCAGTGACGCGAGCAGCGCGACGGCCAGGCCACCGCCGGCCGACTCGCCCACG
This sequence comes from Solirubrobacteraceae bacterium, assembly GCA_051985625.1. Classification (GTDB taxonomy): domain Bacteria; phylum Actinomycetota; class Thermoleophilia; order Solirubrobacterales; family Solirubrobacteraceae; genus Palsa-465. The sequence continues at coordinate 863 of JBPYFQ010000161.1, read as the reverse complement.
ATCGCGACCGACCGCGGGTCCGCGCCGCTGTCCAGGAGACCGCGATAGGCAGCGCGGGCGTCCTTGAGCGCCGCCGGGTAGGGGTGCTCGGGAGCGAGCCGGTAATCGACGGACACGACCTTCGCGTCGATTCGCCGGGCGAGGTCGCTGCTCAATCCCGCGGACGTCCGTGGCGAGCCGATCACGTACCAGCCTCCGTGAAACCACAGCACGACCGTGTCGTGACTAGCCTCGCCGATCTCGATGTTGAGCACGGGAACACCGCCGAGCTCTCCGGCGGTGGTGCGCACGTCGTCGGCGAGCGGTCGCGCGCTCAGCATCTTCTCGAAGTTCGCGCGCTGCTCGATCACGTCGCCTCCGATGTCGAGCGGGGCGTTGCGGATCATGTCCCTCAGGGCGTCCTTTTGCTGCTGGCTCATGGCGGTCCCCTTTGAAGGCTAAACTAAACCGTGTAGTCGACTAATCTACACTGAACCGTGTAGTATTGTCAAGACCGGTCGCACGCCCCAAACTCGTCGGTCGGGGATGAGGATCCAAATAAGCCAGCCACCACAGCCGATCCCGCTTGAAACACGATCCGCCCGCAAGCGCCGGTCGATCGTCGACGCGGCACGCGAAGTCTTCATGGAGCAGGGCTATACCGGCGCCAGCATGGACGCGATCGCGGCCGCCGCCGGCGTCTCGAAGCCGACGGTCTATAACCACTTCGCCGACAAACAGCAGCTATTCGCTCAGATGCTGAGCGACACGATCGACGAACTCACCCAGCCGTTCTACGAGCAAGTCGTCGACCAGCCGGAGAACATCGACGTGCGCGACCATCTCCGCAACCTCGCCCGCCTCCTCCTGAACGCAGTCATGCA
>JBPYFQ010000160.1:0-3040 GCA_051985625.1 Solirubrobacteraceae bacterium | reverse complement strand
CCGGAGGCGGGGTCGGTCTGGCTGAGGAACCCGTGCAGGGTCAGAAGCGGTCGCGACTTGGACACCGGGACGCCGCGGTCCACTGAGATGTGCAGCGTCAGGGTGTCGGAGGATCGGGGGGCAAGCGAGGTCCCGCGCAGCGGGCCGATGAACCCCTGGATGGCACCGCCGGACGTGGTTGAGCCCAAGAGCGGGATCGCGACGAACTTTCCCTTGGTGGTCTTGGCCGAATAGGACAGGTGCACCTGTCCGGCCGTGACGCCGCCGGCGCCCGGCTCGCCGGCAAAGAACACCAGGTGGGTGAGCGTCTCCGGGAGCGCGAAAGAGGCGCGATTCGTGGTGGTGATGGTGAACGTGGCCGGCCCACCGCCGGCCACCAGGGCGGCCGGGAAGGAGGCCTTCACGGTCGGGCTGTCGCTCGCGGTCTTCCCCTGGTAGACCGCGGCCGCGGCCGACCGCCCGCCTTCGGTGTCCTGCGCGAGCACCCAGCAGGCCACGCCGTCCCGCGACGGGGTGTAGGTGACGCCCACCCGGCCGTCGGCGCCGGTGGTCTGATCGGTGCTGCTGACCGAACCGCAGTTCCCGATTCCGGCATCGCCCTGCACGTGGAAGTGCACGCGGTCGCCGGCCAGACCGTCGCCGCGGGTGTCGGACACGCGCACCTCGATCTTGGACGTGCCCTGACCGGGGGTGGGCAGCGCGGCCGGAGTGGCGTCGATGACGAATGCCCGGGGATCGGCCTCCAGCCGGCCGAGCGCCGCGGCGGTCGCGCTGTCGGCGATCTTCTCGCTGAGGACGCAGCCTCGGTCGGGGCCGAATCGATCGAAGGCGAGATTGCTGAACTCCTGCGGGAGGTAGTAGTGCCCGCCGTTGATGATCTGGTTGTACTCGGTGCTCGACGCGTTGGCCGGCTTGGTCGAGCCGAGCGGCCGGCCGTACGTGCCGGCACACAGGTCGGCGACCTCATTCCCAGTCCGGTCATCCCACGCGCGCGGAGTGTCGAGCGGATCGGTCATGGCCTCGATCAGCTCGTGGCTGAAGATCGCGATCACGCTGTCGGCGGCCACGTTCCCGTTCGGGGCCTGGCCGGAGCCGCACATGCCCTCGTTGAACGGCTGGTTGGTGTAGACGACGTGACCGCCGCCGGAGGCAAACGCCGAGTGATAGGCGCAGAAGTCCTCGGCCGAGTTGGTGCCGTCGATGTTGGTGGTCTCGACCTTGGGCGGCAGGAACACGGAGTACACGTGCGCCAAGTCGGCCGGCAGCTTGCGGGACGCCACGAGCCGGCGCAGCTCGGCGCGGATCTGCCCGTCGGTGACACAGGCGTCAAAGCCCTCGTGGGGCGAGCAGCCGTTGGCCGGGAACGGATGAGTGTCCACGATCCGGGTCCCGGCGCGGATCGCGTCGGCGATGTGGCGTTTGATCCCGAACTGGTCGCTGTAGTACTCGGTGGCCACCGAGAACACGTTGTCCGTTCCGCCCCGAGCGGCGGCCACGTTGGCGATGAAGCGATCGATCACGTTCTCATAGCCGGGCGGGAACGTGTCGCTGCCGGCCGGCGCCCAGTAGATCGGCACCGAGACCAGACCGTCCGTGGGGTTCGTGGGCGCGACCGGTCCACCGCGGTAGGAGAGCGGTGGATCACACCCCTGACAGACGGCCGGCTCGATCGCCTGGGCCGGCCATGCCGCGGCGCAGGCGAGCAGGATCATTCCCGCGAGCACCGCCCATGCGCGGCCACGGTCAAACACGGTCAACGCGGGAGTCTGCAGAGGCCACCGGTATGGTCACGATCATATGGCGCGGGATCCCAGGCTCGTGTACTCGACCACTGACGGCGATCTGCGCAAGGCGCGCGATCCTCAGCTCAAGCAACGCCGGGCCGACGGCAACCGCGTCGAGGTCCGCCGCGAGGTCGCGGGTCGCCGCGGCAAGGCGGTCACCACGGTCTCCGGCGTCCCGGTCGACGATGCCGGGCTCAAGCGGCTCGCGGGCACGCTCAAGAAGCGCTGCGGGGTGGGCGGCTCGGTCAAGCGCGGCGTGATCGAGATCCAGGGCGACCACCGCGACGTCGTCGTCGAGGTCCTCAAGGCCGAGGGCTACGCGCCCGTCCTGGCCGGCGGCTGACCCTCCGCAATCGACTCACCCGTGCGCACCTGACCGGGGCACGTGTCGGCACGCTTGCCGTGCTGCGCCGGTCCCGCGAGACTCCGCATATGAGTCCGGCTCCCGCACGCTTCGCCACGCCCGAACACCGCCGTCTCGAGCAGGCGCGCACCGGCCAGGTGCCCTGGAAGGCCTGGGGCCCCTACCTCTCAGAGCGCCAGTGGGGCACCGTGCGCGAGGACTACAGCGACGGCGGAGACGCCTGGAACTACTTCACCCATGACCACGCGCGCTCGCGCGCGTACCGCTGGGGCGAGGACGGCATCGCCGGCGTATGCGACGACCGCCAGCGCCTGTGCCTGGCCCTCGCGCTGTGGAATGGCGCCGACCCGATTCTCAAGGAGCGGATGTTCGGCCTCTCCAACGGGGAGGGCAATCACGGCGAGGACGTCAAGGAGTACTGGTTCTACCTCGACAGCACGCCGACGCACTCCTACCTCAAGTGCCAGTACAAGTACCCGCAGCGCGCGTTCCCCTACTTCGACCTCGTGGCCACCAACGCCCGCCGCGGCAAGCAGGACATGGAGTACGAGCTGCTGGACACCGGCATCTTCGACGACGACCGCTACTTCGACGTGGTGGTCGAGTACGCCAAGGCCGGCCACGACGACATCCTCATGCTCGTCACGGCGACCAATCGCGGCCCTGAGCCCGCCAGCCTGCACGTCCTGCCCACCCTATGGTTTCGCAACACCTGGTCGTGGGGCGACGAGGTCCCGCGGCCCGCGCTGCGCGGGGACGGCCCGGGCGTAGTCCGCGCCAGCCACCACGAGCTCGGCGACTGGACGCTGCGCGCCGACCCGTCCGCCGCCCTGCTGTTCTGCGAGAACGAGACCAACAACCAGCGCCTGTTCGGGGCGCCGAACGCCACGCC
>JBPYFQ010000159.1:0-18196 GCA_051985625.1 Solirubrobacteraceae bacterium | reverse complement strand
GTCTCCAGCCAGGACCGGATCGTCGCCACCCGCTCGGCGTACAGCTCGTCGTAGATCGGATAGGCCTTGTGGACCCGCTCCACAAAGCCGAACTTCACCTTCGCGGCGCGCGCCAGGTGGAGCTTCTCGATCTCCGCCGAGGCCATCGCCACCAGGTCGTCGTCCGGCGTGTTCCACAGCTCGTCGCCCTCGAAGCAGAAGTACTCCATGCCGATCGAGGCATCGCTTTCGTTGGGCACCATCCACGGGCTCCAGGACTTGAAGTTCTGGATGCGCAGGACCTTGACGCCCGGCTGGTGGATGTAGATCCAGTTGTCGGGGAACAGGTCCTGGCCTTCAATCACCAACAGCACAGTGAGGAACTCGCGGTAGCGCAGGCCGCGGGCGGCGTCGCGCACCTCCACCGGGGCCTCCGGCTCGGTGATGCCGACCGTGGTCCGCAGGGGCAGCGAGGAGATGACATGCGACGGGTACAGGGTCTCCCCGCCGGCGACGACCTCACTCACACCACCATCAGACACCCGCAGGCGGGTCACCGGCGCGTTGAGCCGCACCTCGCCGCCCATCGCGCGGATGTCGGAGGTCATCTGCTCCCACATCTGGCCGGGGCCGAAGCGGGGGTAGTTGAACTCCGAGATCAGCGACTTGATCTTGTTGCCCTCGTTGCCGAAGAAGGCGGCCTTGGCGGCGGAGAAGAACGACAGCCCCTTGATCCGCTGGGCCGCCCACTCGGCGCGGATCTCGTCGGCCGAGACGCCCCACAGCTTCTCCGTGTAGGTCTTGAAAAAGTGCTGGTACAGGCGCTTGCCGAAGCGGTTGGACACCCAGGCCTCAAACGTGTCCTCACGGCCCTTGGGCTTCACAGCCGCCCAGGCGTACGAGATCAGACAGCGCGTCAGCTCCACCGGGCCGAGCTTGCGAATGACGTCCATGCCCTGCAGCGGGTACTCCAGGAACTTGTCGTTCCAGTAGATCCGCGATTGCCGCGGGCGCTTCAAGAACTCTTCCTTCATGATCTCGTGCCAGAGGTCGTCGACCTCCTTGACCTTGGTGAAGAAGCGGTGGCCGCCGAGATCGAAGCGGTAGCCGTCGCGCACCTGCGTGCGCGCTATCCCGCCAACCTGATCGGTCGACTCCAACACGATCACGGGCTTGCCCTGCTTGGCGAGGAGATAGCCGGCGGTCAGCCCGGCGGGCCCGGCGCCCAGCACGACGACCGGATGCTCCGGGGTGATCTCGGCGCCGCGCTCAGTGGTGTCTGTGGGGTTGGTCTCAGTCATCGTCTCGGTGGTTATGAGGCCTTCTGGTAGAGCACCGCCGCGCTGGCCACGCAGCAGGCGCTTCGGTAGTTGTGGGGCGCCCAGGCGATCGTTTTCAGCTTTCCATCGGCGACATCGCTGGTCAGGATCTGACCCCACTGTGCGGCGCGCCGCCGCACCAGCTGGGGCCACGATGCCGACCAGTTCTTGGCGCCTTCAGTCAACGGGCGCACGTACAGCAGCTGTTGACCGGGCCTGAGCGTAGCAACCAGGGGGCCGAGGACGGCCTGGGGGGAGGCATCCTGCAGACGGCCCATCGCTCCACTCCATCTCATGTAGGACGGGTCGGAGACCGGGCCGAGGGTGGTCGCGAATCTCAACCCGCTGGGCAGGTAGTACGAGGCCAGCGGCGCCTGCTCCGGTTGGGCGACGACGACCAGGTCACCCGGGTGCAGCAGCGGCGACACCTCGGCCGCCACGTCCTGCATGTCGCTCTTGTATCGGGGCGCGAAGGACGCCACGTTGGCCAGGAACGCCACGCAGAAGATCATCGCCGCTACCCCCACCACGCGGGCCCGGGCCGACCCCAGCGCGCTGAACAGCAGCAGCGGGGCCATGACCGGGGCGAAGTAGCGCCATGCCCAGATCGGCATCACGATGCCGGCCAGCCGTCCCAGCGCGAGCGCGCCGGCCGGGATGGCCAGCAGGCACCACATGGTCACCGCCTCCGGCGAGCGCCGCCGAGCGGCGGCGGCCAGCGGCACGGCTCCGATCAGCACCGCAATCAGCAGCGTGACGTCGACCCGCTCCGAGCCCAGCAGCTGACTGGGCACGGTCGCGCCGGGGAGCGGGAGATAGTGGAACGGAGCCGTGTCGTGAGCTATCTGGCTGATCGTGGTCGGCAGCCACGGGAGGTAGACGACAAACGCGGCGCCAAAACACAACAGCCCGTCGCGCAGGATCCCCCGGCGCTCCTCGGCCGGCGCCGCCCGCCACACCACCGCCAGCGCCAGCGCGGCGCCGAACCAGTACAGGAGCGCGGTGCCCTGCGTGTAGAGCATGAGCGCCAGGCCGGCCCCGAACAGCCACAGCCAGCGACGTCGCCGGTACACGAATCCGTGGATGAGGCCGACGGTCGTCAGCAGTCCGAGCAGCACCATCAGCTCGAAGGGCTGAGTCTCCTCGGCGTACCGGTCCAGGAACGAGCTGAACGCGAACAGGATGGCCGCGAACACTCCGGCGCGGCGGCCGCCGAACGTCCAGCCGGCCCACATCGCCGCGGGCACGCACAGCAGTCCGATCAGCAGCGACAGGACATGGGTTGCGGTCTGTCCAGAACCGAACGCCGAGATCCAGAAGTGCAACAGCACGTAATACAGCGGCGCCGCGCCCGCCTCGCGCAGCACGCCCGGAAGGTCGCCGAGCGAGTGTTGGGCCAGGCCGGTGGCGATCGCCTCCTCGAACCAGAGCTGACCGCTCAGCGTCCGGGTGCGCAGGACCGCCGAGATGGCCACCAGGACGAGCAGGATCCCCGCGGTCGTCGCCCACCGGGGGAGGCGGTCAAACCAGCGCGGCGGGTGGACGTCGGTGATCGGCGGGATCTCGATCAGCGAGGCGAGCGCGCGACGGCGGGTGCTCTCCGGCGGGGCGGCGGTGGCCATCAGCCTCAGCCTCAGCCGACCTTCTGGTACAGCACGGCGCTGTTGCCGACACAGCAGGCGTCACGGTAGTGGTGGGGCGCCCAGGCTCTCACCTTCAGCGTCCCGCGCGCCACGTCAGCGGTCAGCACCGCGCCCCACTGGGCCGCCCGACGTCGCACCATCTGGGTCCAGGGCGCCTCCCAGTTCTGGGCCCCCTCGGTCAGCGGCCGGATGTAGAGCAGGTCCTGGCCGGGCGCCAGCCGGCTGACCACCGCTGCCGCTCCGCTCTCAGGGTTCGTGTTCGTCAGGCGCTTCAACGCGCCGACCCAGTCCATGTAGCGGGGGTCCGACACGCTGCCGGCGGTGTTGGAGAATCTCAGGCCGCTCGGGAGGTAGTACCAGGCCAGCGGCGTCTCCTCGGGCTGGCCGACGACGACTTGGTCCCCGGGCCGCAGCAGTGGCGTCATCTCCGCGCCCACGTCCCGCATGTCGCTCTTGTACTTCGGCGTGTACGTGGCCGGGTTGGCGAGGAAGGCGATGGCGACGGCGACCGCCACCAGCCCCAGCAGACCCGTGCGGGCGCAGCCCCAGGCGATGAGCAACAGCAGCGCGCCGATGATCGGCGCGAAGTACCTCACCACGAACGCCGGGTTGAACTGTGACTCCAGCCAGGCCACGCCGAGGGTGGCGACGATCAGCGCCAGCAGCGTCCAGGCGGCCGTCCACTCCAGCGAGGGCTTGCGCCGGCGCAGCAGCAGCGGGGCGATGCCGATCGCCGCCGGCACGATCAGCACCATGGTGATCCGGTCGCCGCCGAGCACGCCGCGGGACAGCAGGATCGGCGCGCCGAACCGGGGCGGGTTGTCCCAGGGCGCCGCGGTGTTGGCGGCCTGCCACAGCAGCGTCGGCACCCATGGCAAAAACAGGATGCCCGCGCCCACGTAGGTCATGACGGCGTCCCGGATCAGCCCCCGCCGATCCTCGCTAGCCATCAGCGCCGGCACCAACGCGATCGCCGAGCCGATGAAGAAGAACGTCCCCCACGAGTGGGTGTAGAGCATCGCCGCCAGCGCCGCGCCGAACAGCAGCAGGTAGCGACGGCGGCGATAGACGAAGCCGAGCATGAAGCCGGCCGTGGCGGCGAGCCCCAGCAGCCCCATCAGCTCGTACATCCGCGTCTCCTGCGAGTACGCGGTCAGCCAGGCGTCGAACGCGAACAGCAGCGCCGCCATGATCCCGGCGCGGCGGCCGAACAACCGCCACCCGGCCCAGCCGCCGAGCGGAATCGTGAGCAGGCCGAACACGAGTGACAGCGAGTGCGTCGCCGCCTCGCTATCGCCGAACCACTGCATCCAGACGTGGAGCAGCATGTAGTACAGCGGCGGGTTGCCGTCGTAGCGCAGCACCCCAGGGATCTGGCCCAGCGGGTGCAGCGCGATCCCGGTCGTGATCGCCTCGTCCATCCAGAACTGGCCGCTCAGGTACCGGGAGCGCAGGATTCCCGATACCGCCATGAGCGCGATCAGGCCGCCGGTGATCCACAGCCAGCCCGGGACCCGCCGAAGCCGCTCGGGCAGGATCGAGCCCGTGTCCGGGCGACGCGGTTCGGGTGTGCCGACGCCGGGCTGCGGAGCGGTGACGGTCGCCATCAGCGCACCCCCGGCAGCATTACGACGACGTCCTGGAACAGCCTGACGTGAACATGTGGACCGGCCCGCTGGTGCCCACGTAGTGGTAGGTCACCGTCGGCCAGCTGCTCAGGTAGGGCAGCCGCGCCGCCGACCGAGTGTCACGCGTCTGCAGGATGACGTTCGGCGCCGGCCCGGGCTCCTCGCCGCTGACCGGGGAAGCCTCGACCCGCGTGGCCGGCACGCCGAGAGTCCACGACACCATCGGCACCTGGAAACCCTCGGTCATGATCGTGCCGCAGGCCAGGACGCGCTTGGCCCCGCCGAACCGGGCGATGAGATCGGACATCCCGTCACGCAGGTGCGCCTGGTAGACGAGCGCGCCGTGGGTCCGGGGGATCGAGATCAGGTTGGAGCCGACCCAGTTGGGGACGAACATGAAGACGAGCCCCAGCAGGGCGACGCTCCCCCACCGCATCGCCGCGCTGACCGGGCCCGCGGTGCGCATGCGGCTCAGCGCGCGGGGGATCAGGCTGGCCAGCTCCCAGGCCGCCCAGCCGTAGCCGACCGCGCCGCAGATGTCGACGAGCGCCGCGCCCAGGACGAGGTAGCGGTTGTTGCCGGAGAAGCCGGCCTGGGTCATGAGCGCAATCACGACGAACCACATCAGGCCGCCGATGCCGAGCAGCGCGGTGGCGATCCGGGCGCGGCTGGCCGGGGTGCGCAGTCCGGCCGTGCCCTCGCGCCGCCAGGTGCGCCAGCTGATGACCGCCACCGCCGCCACGAGCAGCGCCGCCACCGCCTTGACGCGCAGCAGCATCGTGGGCCAGGCGGCCTGCTTGAGCTCGGCCACGAACGGGTTCGACGCGAAGGCCAGGCTGTTCGACCGCGGATGCACGGCTCGGGTCACGCTGCAGCTCACCGAACCGCACCCGAGGTACACGGGCAGGAACCACGCCACGAGCACCACCACGGCGCTGCCGACCACCAGCGCGCGGGCGCCCGGGTCCTTCCAGAGCAGCCACAGGCCGAGCGGTCCCCAGAACAGCCAGGTCTCCGGGCGGTCGAGCGCGACGAAGAAGCCGACGATGAACGCCTGCCGCGGCTCCCCGTCGATCAGGCGCTCGAGCGAGATCAGCAGCAGGGCGGTGGCCAGGCCCTCGGAGTACCCGAGCGTGTTGGAGGAGACGAAGCCGCCGGACGCCGACAGCGCCAGCGCGACGGCGCCGATGACTCCGGCCAGCAGCGCGGGGGCCATTGCCGTCACTCGGCCCTCCTGGCCGGCCTCGCCGAACAGCCCCGGCACCTGGCGGGTGAGGCGGAACGACAGGCGGAACACCATCACCACGGAGGCGAGCGCCCCGGCTCGGGCCACCACCAGCCACAGGTCCGGCGCCGCGTTGCCGAACAGCGCAAACGGGACGGTGAAGATCATCGGCAGCGGCTTCCACGACGTCCCGCCGGTCGTGATGACCAGATGCCCGTGGACGATCTGGCGCGCCCACAGCAGCCAGGACCACGGGTCGTAGCTGGGGGTGGAGGGGACGAGCAGCGAGAGCGCACCGACGACGAGGCACACCGCCCCCAGGCCGAGGTAGAAGTTGCGCGTCGCGTGCGGGGAACCGGCTCCGCTGCGGCTCGCTGTGTCCGACCGGGGAGCCGCGGTCGCCGCCGCCGGGAAGTCAGTGGTGGAGGCGGCGGCCAGGCCGGGAGCCGGTCGGCGCAGCATCAGCCGGAGACCCCCTGCGCCACGCAGTTCTCGACTTTGCTGAGCAGTGAGTCAGACGCCTGGTTGGGATACAGCAGCGCGGAGCCGATGACCTCCGCCGCCTGCGCCTGGCCGTGGATCTGCACGCCCTGGGCGTCGCCGGGGGTCGGCTCGAAGCTCACCGTGGGCCCGGAGGGCGGCGTGTCCACCTGGAAGCCGGGCAGGCTCTGCCCCGCTACGGTGACCTGTTCAGGGTGCACGGCGATGTGCTCCTGTTGGAGGCACTGGATGTGCTTCGTGCTGGGGTCGTCGACACCCTGATGACTCCTGGCCAACGCTGCCGGTGTGCCGGCCTCCGGTTTGGAGGTCGTCCCGCACGCTGACAGCGAAAGCGCGGCCAGCCCGACAGCGGCCGCGAGCTTCGCAGAGGGCATGGGGCAACAGCGTAGTGGATGATTCAGCGTCAGTGATCGCACTCGCTGCACTGACGGGACCATTGCCGAAGGCCGGCGTCATCGTCGTCGCCGCCCTGGCGGCGCTCGTCCTGCTCACCCCCGATCGACGCGCGCGAGCGGCCGCGATGCTGGGCGCGCTGGTCCTCTCGCCGGTGCTTCTGCTGGCCGAGATCTGGCACTCGCCACAGCTGGGGGTCGTGCACCGGCATCCGCTGGTCGCGGTGGTCGGCGCCGTGATCGCCCTCGGGGTGCTCGTGGCGGCCGCCGCGGTGATCGCGCGGCGCCCCGGGCTGCTCGCGCCGCTGGCCGTCCTGGCCCTTCCGTTCCGGGTTCCGATCCAGTCCGGTGGCACGACGGCCAACCTGCTCGTGCCCCTGTACTTCGTCGTCGCCGCCGGGGCGCTGGCCTGGATCTACGGCGCGCTGCGGATGGGGGCGCCGCGTCCGGAGCCGGAGAGGGAGGCCCGGGGCTGGATGCCGTCGTGGCGCGCGACCGATCTGGTCGGCTGGGCCGAGCGCCTGCTGGCGCTGTTCATCGTTCTGTACGCGGTGCAGGCCACCTACTCGCCGGATTTCGTCAAGGCGCTGCAGAACACGGTCTTCTTCTACGTCCCGTTCACGCTGGTGTACCGCCTGCTGCGCGAGCTGGCCTGGTCGCAGCGGCTGGTGCGCGTCTGCCTGCTGGTGACGGTCGGCCTGGCGGTGATCTTCTCGTTCGTCGGCTTCTACGAGTACGCCACCAAGACGATCCTGCTCAACCCCAAGCTCGTCATCCAGAACGACCTGCACACGTACTTCACGGTCAACTCGTTCTTCTTCGACCCGGACATCTTCGGCCGTTACCTGGCGATCGTCATGATCCTGTTGGCCGTCACGCTCATCTATGACCGTCCGTGGCGCGAGCAGTCGGCTGTGGTGGTCATCCTGGCCATCCTGTGGGCGTGCCTGGTGCTCACGCTGTCACGCTCCAGCCTGGGCGCGCTCCTCGTCGGCATGGCGGTGCTGGCCGCGCTGCGCTGGAAACCGTCGCGCGCACTCGTGGTGGCGGTCGTCGTGGTGGCCATCGGCGCCCTGGCGGTGGCGGTCTCGCCCCGGACGTTCGGGCTCAATCAGGGCTTCAACGGGGTCTCCAGCGGCCGCGGCGGACTGGTGAGCGGAGGCGCCTCCCTGTTCGCCGACCGTCCCGTGTGGGGCTTTGGCTCCGGGTCGTTCTCCACCGAGTACATCCGCCACCACCGCCACACCGCCTCCTCCCTGTCGGACTCGCACACCATCCCGATCACGATCGCCGCCGAGCAGGGGTTGATCGGCGTGGTCGTCTACGCGGCCTTCGTGCTGGTGGCGATCGCCGCCCTGGTCCGGTCGGCGCGCGGCGATCCGGTCCGCTCGGCGATCGCGGCGGCGTTCGTGGCGCTGATGTTCCACACGCTCCTCTACGCCGACTTCCTGGAGGACCCGACGACCTGGGTGCTGCTCGCGGTCGGCTTCGCGCTGGCGCGCGCGCCCGTGCGTGTGACCGCGGAGAGCGCGGAGCGCGACCAGCCCGCGATCAGCTCGCGGTGGGGTCCGGCGGTGGCCCGCTCCTGACTCGCCGCGTCGGCGGGGTGGTCAGACGCCCGCCCCGGGGAGCAAGGCGGCCAGGATGTACTCGGTGCCCCGCAGATGCTCGGTCATGACCCGGGCGGCCGTCGCCTCGTCGTGCAACCGGATCGCCGCCAGCAGGCGACGGTGCTGGTAGTTGGCCGAGTCGAGCACCTCCGGGGGATGCGCGATGTAGTCCATGAGGGCGCTCATCGCGCCCTGGACCTCGGTCATGCGCTTGACCAGGTGCGGGTTGCCGGTCAGCTCGGCCAGCCCCACGTGAAGCCGGATGTCGATCTGGCGGTAGTCCGGGAAGCGCTTGACCGCGTCGTCCAGGCTGACCACGAGCTCCTCCAGGGCGTCCACCATCGGCTCGCTGGCGCGCTCGGCGGCCAGCACGGCCACCCCCAGTTCCACCGCCATCCGCTCGTCGCAGACATCGCGCCAGCCGGCGAGCACCTCGGGCGAGGCCGGCTCCGCCGGCGGCTGTGGGTCTGCCACGAACGTGCCCCCGCCCCGTCCCCGGGTGGCGCGCAGATGACCGCTCTGCCCGAGCGCGACGAGCGCCTGGCGGAGCGTCGACCGGGCGATTCCCAGCCGGGCGCAGAGCACGCGCTCGGCGGGCAGCCGGGTCCCCGGGGGCAGCAGACCGAGTCTGATGGCGGTGCTGAGCCGCTCCACCGTCTCCTCGAACGCCGTCTGCGAGCGCACCGGGCCAAACACGGCCTCCAGCGAGCCGCTCGGCTCGCGCTCCGGCGGGGGATCGGTCATGCCATCGCCTGTTCGTTCAACGCCGCTCCCGGTGGGCCGTCTGATGCTGACAGCTTCCGGCCGCGACCGGGTGCAACTCGAACGCTTTTCGATTGCCGGTGGCTCGCAGCGGGCACACGGGATTCTGTGGACCTTTTCTTCGCTGTCGAGAAGGGATAGGATCGCCAAGTCGTGACATGGGGACTCGTGTGGCTGATGCTGGCGCTCAAGCTCCCGCTTGCCGGGCTCATCTACATCGTGTGGTGGGCGATCAAGCAGGAGCCGGAGGAGTCCGCCTCCGACGATGACGGCGGTACCAAGCGCCATCGTCCCCATCCGCGTGAGCCGTTCCCGAAGCGGCCGCGGCGCGGCCCACACGGCGATCCGCCGCCCCACCCGCCGGCCCGGGTGCGGACCACGCGGGCGCGCGCCCGCTCGTACGGCCACTAGTGGCCGCCCCTGACCCAGCCGCAGGCGACCACCCGCGCTGTCAGACTTCGCACCCATGAACAACGGTGATGGGTCGCGGACCGACGCCACGGCGGTCCTCTCCGACGGCACGATCACCCGCCTCGTCGAGGAGGGGCGGATCCGGATCGACCCCTGGGATCCCGGGCTCGTGCAGCCGGCCAGCGTCGACCTTCGCCTGGGCGACTCCTTCCGGGTGTTTCACAACCACCGGGCGTCGGCGATCGATCTGCGCCACCCGCCGGAGAACCTGACCGAGGAGGTGGTCGTCCCGGAGGGCGAGTCGTTCGTCATCCACCCGGGGGAGTTCTGCCTCGGCCGGACCCTGGAGTGGGTCGAACTGCCCGACGACATCGTGGCCCGGATCGAGGGCAAGTCGAGCCTGGGGCGGCTCGGCCTGATCGTGCACGCCACGGCGGGATTCTGCGACCCCGGCTGGAAGGGGACGCTGACGCTGGAGCTCAACAACCTGACCCGGGTCCCGATCAAGCTGTACCCGGGCCTGGAGATCGCCCAGCTGTCGTTCATGACGCTCGATCGGCCGGCGCTCCGTCCGTACGGCAGCCCGGACCTGGGCAGCCATTACCAGGGACAGCGCTCGGCCACGGCCAGTCGCTATCGATCCGCCCCCGGACCGTTTCAGTCCGGGGCCGATTTGGGATAGGCTCGCGGCGATGCCATCGCTGCTGCTCTTCGCCGCGGAGACCTCCAAGGTCCCGTTCTACATCCTGGGCGCGGTGCTGGTCATCTGGGCGGTGGTCCTGGCCGGGCTTGGACTCAACCGGCCGCAGTTCCCCGGGGGCAGAGGGGGCGAGCGCGGTGTCATTGCCATCACCTTCGTGCTGGTCGTCCTGGCCATCGGCGCCGCCATCGCCACCGGCTAGGTTGCCCGGCGCCCGAAAGGGCTGCTTGTAGGCACAAATGTGAGCGTCGCGTTTACGCCGCGTTAGGGGTCGAGGATCGGTTAGAAATACCTCACAGCGACTTCACCCATAAGTGATGTAGACCGTCTAAAAGTCAGAGTCGTGGCTCGACCCTGCCTCCCAGGCTCGCCCCGGCGCCGACCTCCCGGCGCGCGGGCTGCGTTCGGAGGGAGCTGAGCCCCGGGATGCGCATCGCCCTGGTCAGCGAGGTCTTCCTCCCAGCGGTCGACGGGGTCGTCACCCGGCTGCGGAGAACGCTCGAGGAGCTCGCTGGAGCCGGGGACGAGGTGCTCATGGTCGCCCCCGCCGGGGGCCCCGACAGCTACGCCGGCGTGCCCGTCCTGGGCGTCCGCGGATTACGGGTGCCGCTCTATCCCGACGGGGACGGCTACCCGCCCAAGCGCGTCGCGCTGCCCGGCCCGGCGCTCAGCCGCGCCCTGCGCGCCTACCGCCCGGACGTCGTCCACGCCATCCAGCCGGTCCTCCTGGGCGTCGGCGCGGTGGCGTTCGCCCGGCGCAACCGCGTCCCGCTGGTCGCCTCCTATCACGCCCACCTTCCTTCCTACGCGAAGCTGTACCGGCTCGGCTGGCTGGAATCAGCCGGCTGGCACTACCTGCGCGGCCTGCACAACTGCGCCCAGGTCAACCTGGCCACCTCGCGGGCGACGCTCGCCCAGCTTCAGACCCACCGGGTGCAGCGGCTGGCGCTGTGGCCGTACGGCGTCGACCTGGAGCGGTTTCGCCCGGACCGGGCGAGCGCCGCGTGGCGCCACCGCCTCAGCCAGGGCCGTCCGGAGCGGGTCGTACTCCTGTACGTCGGACGGCTGGCCAAGGAGAAGACCGTCGAGCGGCTCGTCGAGGCGGTGCGCGGCCGGCCCGACGTGGCGCTGGCCATCGTCGGCGACGGACCGCTGCGCGACCAGCTGGAGCGCCGGTTCGCCGGTACCGCCACCACGTTCCTCGGGTTCCTCGGCGGCGACGAGCTGGCCCAGGCCTATGCCTCCGCCGACGCGTTCGTCCTCCCGTCGGAGACCGAGACGCTGGGGATGGTGACGCTCGAGGCGCACGCTGCGGGGCTGCCGGTGATCGCCGCCGACAGCCCTGCCGCCCGCGAGCTGGTCCGCCACGGCATCGACGGGTTCCGCTACGACCCGCGGGTGCCCGGAGCGCTGGCCGGCGCCGTCGGCCTGCTGGCCGGCGATCGGTTCCTGCGCGAGGTCATGGGGCGCCAGGCGCTCGAAGCGGTGAGTGGGGCCACCTGGCGCAACGCCACCCAGGCTCTGCGCGACCACTACCTGCGGGCGTGTGAGCTCGCCGGCCCGCCGTCCGTCCAGCCCGCCCCCGAGGCGCCTCCGCCGCTTGCCGTCCCCGGAACGCGGGAGACGGTGTGACCGTGACGGCGCCCGCGACCGCCCCCCGGCCGCGTCCGCGCCTAGGCGAGCCCCGCCGTCCCGGACGAGAATGGCGCCGGCGCCTGGCCTCCGCGCTCACCGTGCTCGTCCTCGCCACGCTCGTCGTGCTGGCGTTGACGAAGATCGATCTGGCCGAGGTCGGCCGTGCGCTGGCGCGCGTCGACGGCTGGTGGGTGGCCGCCGCGGCGCTGCTGATGGCCGCCTCGTTCCTGGCCCGTGCCGAGTCCTGGCACTGCGCCATCCGGGCGGCGCTGCCGGGCGAGCGGATCGGCCGGGCCGCCGTGACACGCGCCCTGCTCATCGGCATGGCCGGATCGGCGGTGGCTCCCGGCCGGCTGGGCGAGGCGGCCCGCGCCTGGTTGATCGCGCGGCGCGCCGGTCGCATGCGTGACGCCCTCGCCACCGTCGTCGGCACGCTGCTCTCGCAGACCGTGCTCAACGTGGTGGCGCTCGTCATCCTGTCCGGCATCGCCCTGGCCGGCAGCGCCATCCGCGGCGCCCGCACCGGACCGGTGATCCTCACCGCGCTGGCTCCAGCGGCCTGCGTGGCGGTGCTGGTCGGCGGGCCCGCCCTACTGGCGCGCCGCCGGTCGCTGGGGACGGGCCGGACCGGCCGCGCCTGCGACTGGGTCCGCTCCCAACTGATCGACCTCCGCCAGGGGCTCGCCGTGTTCCGGCGGCCCGGGCCGGCCGTCCACTCCACCGCCTTCCAGCTGGCCGCGTGGGCGCTGCAGTGCGGCTGCTGCTACGCCGTACTGGGCGCCTTCGACCTCAACGACTCGGCCGGGCTGCCGGCCGCGGCGGCCGTCCTGGTGGCGGTCAACATCACGGCCATCGTCCCGGTCACACCCTCCAATGTCGGCGTCTTCCAGGCGGCCTGCATCGCGGTGCTCGCCCCGTTCCACGTCCACGCGGGCGAGGCGCTGGCCTACGGGCTCGTCCTCCAGGCGGTCGAGATCTGCTGCGCGCTGGCCATGGGGTTGCCGTCGCTGCTGATAGAGGGCGTCTCGATCGCCGAGTTGCGTGCGCGTACGGACCGCCGGCCCGCAGAAGCGGTGTCCGAGCCCGCTCAGCGCGGGTATTAGTCTCTCTCAAGACAAGGTCGTCTGCGCTCCCCCTTCCGGGCTCACGACGATCCCCGGTAATCGCGTCAAGGAGTGCTATGAGCACCGAGACTCAGCAATCGACGGATGGCGGCGGGGTAGCCGCCGCGGGCCAGACCCTCTCCGTCACCGACAACCGGACCGGCCAGCAGTACGAGATCCCGATCGAGGACAACACGATCCGGGCCACCGAACTTCGCAAGATCAAGACGTCGGCCGACGACTTCGGCCTGATGACCTACGACCCCGCCTACATGGCGACCGCGTCGTGCCGGTCGGCGATCACGTTCATCGACGGCGACAGGGGCATCCTCGAGTACCGCGGCTATCCGATCGAGCAGCTGGCCGAGAAGTCCAGCTACCTGGAGGTCGCCTACCTGCTCATCCACGGCGAGCTGCCGACCAAGCAGCAGCTGGAGGAGTGGGACCACCTCATCACCATCCACACCTTCGTTCACGAGAACGTCAAGGAGTTCATGCAGGGCTTCCGCTACGACGCCCATCCGATGGGGATGCTGCTGGCGTCGGTCGGCGCTCTGTCCACCTTCTATCCCGAGGCGGCGGCGATCAAGGATCCGGACGCCCGGTATATCCAGGTCATCCGGCTGCTGGCCAAGATGCCGACGCTGGCGGCCTTCGCCTACCGTCACAACCGCGGCATGCCGTACGTCTATCCGGACAACGATCTCAGCTACGCGGGCAACTTCCTGTCGATGATCTACAAGGTTGCCGAGCTCAAGTACGGGCCGGACCCGCGCCTGGAGCATGCCCTCGACGTTCTGTTCATCCTCCACGCCGACCACGAGCAGAACTGCTCGACGAGCGCGGTGCGCAGCGTCGGCTCCTCACACGTCGATCCCTACTCGGCCGTCGCGGCCGGCGTAGCCGCGCTCTACGGCCCGCTGCATGGCGGCGCCAACGAGGCGGTGCTGCGCATGCTACGGCGGATCGGGACCACGGAAAACATCCCGGACTTCATCGAGGGCGTGAAGAAGGGCGACGAGAAGCTGATGGGCTTCGGCCACCGGGTTTACAAGAACTTCGACCCGCGGGCGAAGATCATCAAGAAGGCGACCGACGAGGTGTTCGAGGTGACGGGCAAGAACCCGCTGCTCCACATCGCCACCGAGCTGGAGAAGATCGCCCTCGAGGACGACTACTTCATCAGCCGCAAGCTGTACCCGAACGTCGACTTCTACTCCGGCCTCATCTACGAGGCGCTGGGGATGCCGGTCGAGATGTTCCCGGTGCTGTTCGGGATCGGTCGCACCAGCGGCTGGATCGCCCAGTGGCTGGAGATGATCGACGATCCGGAGCAGAAGATCTCCCGGCCCCGTCAGATCTACACCGGCGCCCGCGGGCTCGACTACGTTCCCGTCGACCAGCGGTCCTGACGCGTCCTGTGGGGGTGGTCTGAGTCCCGTGACCGCCCCCACACACACGTTTCATCAATCCTCCTAAATTGAGAAGCGTGGACCTCCATGCCCTCCCAGACGGCCGCGTGGTCGATATCCGGCCGATTCGGCCCGACGACCGAGAGCGACTACAGCTCTCGCACGAGCGCCTGTCCGATCAGTCGCGCTACCGGCGCTTCATGACCGCCAAGCCGGTGCTCACCGCCGCGGATGCGAGCTACCTGGTCGACATCGACGGGCGCGACCACTACGCGCTGGTGGCGACCGTCGCCGAGCCCGACGCGGCGGAGGAGGCCATCATCGGCGTCGCCCGGTACATCCGGCTCCCCCGGCACCCTGAGATCGCCGAGTTCGCGATCGTCGTGGGCGACGCCTGGCAGGGCCAGGGGATCGCCCGGGAGCTGCTGGGGCGGCTGGCCGACGCGGCGGTCACCCGCGGCGTGCGCCGCTTCTCGGCCACGATCTTCTCCGACAACATGCCGATCCGCCACCTGATCGATGGTCTCGCCGCCGGCCCGGTCGTCCGGCATCGGGAGGGCAACGTGCTGGAGGTGGAGTTCCCGCTCCCCACCCGCGAGCCCGACGCGCCGGACGTGGTGATCACTCGCGGCGACGGCGAGGGCGAGCGCGGCGCGCCTGCCATGATCGCCGCGTGCGCTGGAAGCTGACCGAGCGCGCCGGCCCGAAGGTCAAGCGCTCTTCCTTCGATGACATGAACCGGGCGCTCGATGCGCTCGAGGCCCGCGGGCACGAGCTGGAGCAATCGGCCCCCCAGGAGCCGGTCGATGCCAAGTTCCGGCGCTTCGAGCCCCAGCAGCAGGTGTTTGCCCGGCTGGAGCTGTCGGGCCCGGAGCGGTTCGTGCCCAGCGTGCGGGCCGGCGTCGACGTGCGCGGCGACGGCTCGGTCGAGGCCTTCCGCGGGCGCGTGCGACGCGAGGTCATCGAAGCGCGCCGCGGGGAGACGCCGTACGCGGCGCTGCGCCGCAGCCTGGCCCGGGACTGACCGCCTCGGGTCAGAGGACGAGCGTCTGGCCGTGCCGGCGCAGCCAGCCCGAGTGGCGGCGCCAGTCCGGGCACCAATCCTCGACGAGCGCCCAGAAGCGGGGGGAGTGGTCCATGACCTCGAGGTGGCAGACCTCATGCCAGACGACGTAATCGAGCACCGCCTCCGGGGCGAGCAGCAGCCGCCAGTTGAAGCTCATCGCGCCGCTGCGCGAGCAGCTGGCCCAGCGAGTTCGCTGGCCGCGGATGGTGAGCGTGGTGTACGCCGCACCGGTCAGGGCGCAGGCCCGATCCAGGCGCGGCGCGATCTCGGCCCGGGCGGCGCGCCGGTACCAGCGCTCCAGGGCCGGCAGCCGCTCGGTCCCCGCCGGCGCCAGGAGCACGTCGCCCCGGCGGTGTACTCGCGTGCGCCCCGGCTCGGCCCGCACGTGGAGCAGCCGGCCGAGGTAGGGGACCCCGCCGGCCCGGGCCGCCACGACCTCCTCGGCACGCCGGTGCTCGCCCATGCGCCGGCGGATCCAGGGCTCCAGCTCACGCACGGCGGCCGCCGCCTCGCGCTCCGGGGTCCGGCGCGGCAGGACCACCTCCACGCCGGTCGCATCGACGGTCACCCGCACGCGGCGGGCTCGCTCGGAGCGTCGAATCCGGTAGGCGATCTCGGTCATCGGTGGGGGTCGGTCCTCGCTCGCACGGCGGCGGTACACCGGCCTGGAGGGAGAGTACGGTCCAGTCCTGACATGCCGTCGTTCCCAGATCTGAGCGAGCCCCTGACCGGGCCGGCCGCGTCGCTCAGGCTCGCCGCCGAGCGCGACATCCCGGAGATGCTGATCGCCCACCAGGACGACCCGGGCCTGTACCGGCGGCTCGGCCTGGATCGCCCGCCCAGCGGCGCCGAGCTGGGGCGCCGGACCGAAGGCGCGGCGGCCGAGCGCGCCGCCGGGGCGCGCGTGTGGCTGACCATCGTGGCCCCCGGGAGCGACGAGTGCTGCGGCGAGCTCGACGTCCACGAGGTCGACTGGGACCACCGCCGGGCCGACCTCTCGATCTGGGTGTCTCCCGCCCACCGGGGACGGGGGATGGGCGCCGACGCGCTGCGCCTGGCCGGGCGGTGGCTGCTGGAGACGTGCGGCCTGGAGCGCGTGCAGCTCATGATCGAGCCCGACAACGCGGCGATGCGGCGGGCCGCCGGCCAGGCCGGCCTATGTGAGGAGGGGACGCTGCGCGGCTACCGGCGCGAGCGCCGGCGCCGCCGCGGCGACGTCGTCATGCTGTCGCTGATCCGAGCCGACTTGGCGGAGGCGGCCTGATGACGGCGGCTCAGCATCGCCGGCCGGAGTGGAGGGTGCCGTTGCCCCCGGGCGTGCGGCCTCCGTTCGAGGTGTATGTCAACGGCGTGCGCCAGGAGCTCGGCGCCGACTACCGCGTGTCCGAGCACGAGCTCGTCTTCGACCGCGAGCTCGTTCGCACCAAGCTGAGCGGCTGGGCATGGCTGCTCGGCTTCTGGGGGATTGGCACCTACAAGCGCAACGACGAGGTCGACGTGCGCTACGAGATCGACGGGCAGCCGATGCTCGCCCACGCCCTCGACATCAAGCCGCCGTCCTGACGACCTCGCGCGTCCGCAGGCCGTCGTCGGCCTCGGCGGCCCGGCGCTCGACCCAGGGACGCAGCACCCGCAGCGAGGACAGGATCGCCCGGGTGGCGTGCGAGCGGTTGAGCGTGTAGAAGTGGATGCCGGGGGCGCCCCGGGCCAGCAGCTCGGCGCACTGGAGCGTGGCGTAGGAAACGCCGAGCGCGGTGACGGCCTCGGGATCGTGGGAGCGCCACTCCAGCGCCTCCATCAGGGCGGGCGGGATCGAGGCTCCGCACATGCCGGTGATGGTCTTGATCTGGCGCAGGTCGGTGATCGGCATGACCCCGGGGAGGATCGGCACGTCGATCCCGGCGGCGCGCGCCTCGTCGACGAACCGGAAGTACAGCTCGTTGTCGAAGAACAGCTGCGTGATCAGGAACGACACGCCGCTGTCGACCTTCTCCTTGAGGAAGTGCAGGTCATGGGCCAGGTCCGTCGCCTCCGGGTGGACCTCGGGGAAGCAGGCCCCGCCGATGCAGGCGTCGTAATCGGAGCGGATCATCTGCGCCAGCTCCGTGGAGTAGTGGAGCCCACCGGGGTGAGGCTTCCAATCGCTCTCGCCGCGAGGCGGATCGCCCCGCAGGGCCAGGATGTTCTCGATGCCCGCGTCGCGCATGTCGTCGAGCACGCCGGCCAGGTCGTCGCGGGTCGAGCCCACGCAGCTGAGATGGGCCATCGCCTCGATCCCCAGCTCCTGCTTGATCCACTTGGTCAGCTCCAGCGTCCGGTCACGGGCTCCTCCGGCGGCGCCGTAGGTGACCGAGACGAACGCCGGGTCCAGCTGGCGCAGCGACTCCAGCGCCAGGCCCAGGACCCGCTCGCCGGCATCGCTCTTAGGGGGGAAGAACTCGAACGAGAAGATGGGCTCCTCGGCCTCGTCCAGGATTCGATCGATCCGCATGCCGGGCAGCGTACCAACCTTGACACGCCCGTGTCAAGGTTATCGCCCGGGCCCTCCGGCCGCCGTGGAGTCATTGCACCGGATTCCCGCGTGCGCTGGGCGGCGTGCGCTGGCCGAGCGGCGCGCGCTGGGCTGCGTGCGCTGGGCTGCGTGCGCTGGGCGGCGTGCGCCGGGCGGCGTGCGCTGGGCGAGCGAGGTGCGCTGGGCGATGTCCACGTGCGCGCGGAGGCGAACTTTGTCGATTCACCGGCACCCCTCGCCGGTGAATCGCCATTCATCGCCGCCGGGGGGCCCCGGCCGAGTCAGGTCGCTCGCCACC
>JBPYFQ010000158.1:0-6882 GCA_051985625.1 Solirubrobacteraceae bacterium | reverse complement strand
CGCGGGCTGTTCCAGCCCTCGGCGAGCAGCTGGGCGTTGACCAGCACGTCGACCTTGCCGGACTCGTAGTCGGCCAGCACCCGGGCGAGCTCGCGCTTGGGAGTCTCGCCGGAGACGGCCTTGGCCTTGATGCCCAGGTCCCGGAACGCCTGGGCCACGTTGTAGGCGTGCTTGACGCCGGCGGCGTAGACGACGCCGGGGACGCCGTTGAAGCGCGTCTTGTACAGGTCGGCGATCGCCAGGTTGAACGGCGTCTGATCCAGCAGCTCGGCCAGCATCTCCTGGTCGAACTCGGTGTCGACCTCGCCGCGCCGCAGCGGGACCTTGGCGATGGTGCGGACCCCCGGGCCGGGTGGGATGCGGATGCAGCGCAGCGGCGCGATCACGCCGCGGCGGGCGGCCTGGGCGAGATCGAAGCGGCTCGTCTGCGTGGGGAACAGATCGGTGACGTGGCGCGCGATCAGCGCGCCGGTGGCGGTCATGCCGATGAAGATCGGGCCGCTCCAGGCGCGGATTGCCGCCGACGTCTTCTCGCCCAGCGCGGTGTGAGCCTCGTCACAGATGACGATCGTGTACGCGTCTGAGATCCGGCCGGCGTTGCGCACGAACCACTGGTAGGTCTCGACGGTGACCGGGCCGTTGGCGGCGTCATGGTCGTCGAGCAGGGGGGCGCTGATCCGGTCCCGGTAGCCGCGGTCACGCAGCTCGCCGTGGAACTGGTCGACCAGGTTGCGGCGGTGGGTGAGGATCAGGACGCCGCCGGTGCGCGACGCCTCGACGAAGCCGAGCGCGGCGACCGTCTTGCCCGCTCCGGTGGCGTGCTCGAACCAGAACCGCTTGGCCGCGTTGGGATCCTCCGGCTGCTCCTCGAGCTGGGAGTCCTCGTCGGTGTCCTCGTCCTGCCAGTCCTGGGGCTCGTCGTCATCGGACTCGTCCTCGTCGTCGACGTCGCCGAGGCCGTCGTCGTCCTCGTCGTCGAAATCGTCGTCGGCGTCGGCGTCGTCATCGGCGCGGGCGCCGTTGCGGCTCGGGGCGGAGCCCCCGTCCGGCTCGGCGACCGCTGCCGTGCGGACGGCCGCGGTGGCGGCCTGGCCGGCGCCGTTGCCCCCGGCCTCGCCGTTCGCGCTCCCGGTGGTGCCGCCGTTCCCGCCGCCATTTCCGCCGTTCCCGTTGGCGCCGTTCGTCCGCTGGCTCTCGGCCAGCAGGGCGGTCAGCGTCCCGGACAGGGCGTCGACCTGGTGAGCCGAGAGCACCGTCCCGTCGACCAGGTGCGGCTCCTCTTCGGACAGGAGCCGCTCAAGCCCGAGCAGCAGCGAGTACTGCCGGCGCCATGCGATCGACGGCGTTTTGCGGCCGGCCTCCACCTCCGCCACCGCGGCGTCGAGCGCCCGGCGGCGTGGCGAGCCGGCAGCCAGTGCCTCTTCAAGTGTCTCGCCCTCGTAGACGAATCGCTCGCGAGTGAGCAACTCAGCACGCGCGATCGCGTCAGGGCTGGGAAAGGGGGTGGTCACACCCATCGTTTAGTTGGAGCGTTGCGTCAGGATGAGAGAGCCGCGGCGTTACGGCGTAGCGGCGCAGGCAGTCTCGGCATGAGGCCGAGCACAGCGAGAAGTCCTCAAAAGCGTCCCCCCGGCCTCGTGCCAAAAAGGATAGCGACTATTTAAGCAGATGCGATGGACTGGCCGTATGGCAAGCTGTCGGCTGTGAGGTACGCGCCGCGATGACCGACGTTCTGGCGTATGAGGTCCGGCGGGTGCACGGCCAGGAGGAGATGGCCGCGGCGCTCGAACTCCGCCACGATGTCTTCTGCGTCGAGCAGGGGGTCCCGATGCGCGAGGAGCTCGACGGGCGCGATGGGGAGGCTCTGCATCTGGTGGCCGTTGCGGACGGGGACCTGGTGGGAACCTGCCGGCTGCTGTTCGTGGGGCCGACCGTCCAGTTCAGCCGCCTGGCCGTCCGGCGGGATGCCCGGCGCCAGGGGATCGCCACCGCGCTGCTCAAGCTGGCCGACGACGAGACCCGCGCCGGCGGCGCCCGGCGCCTCGTCCTCCACGCCCAGACGTACGCGCGGTCGCTCTACGACGCGGCGGGGTACGTCCCGCGGGGGCGGATCTTCATGGAGGCCGGCATCGAGCACATCGCGATGGAGAAGCACGTCTCCTGATCGCCGCGGTCCCTTTCGGGTAGGACCGCGCGATGCCGGAGATCCGCATCGATGCCCTGACCGGGCTGCGCTCGATCATCGCCGACGACCGGGCCGGCCGCCCCGGAGCGCTCCCGGACTGGGAGCCCGTGCCCGCAGTGGACCCGGCCGAGGATCCGTTCGCCGAGGGCCATGAGGCGCTGACCCCGCCGGAGCTGTTTGCGCTGCGTCCGGACGGCAGCGAGCCCAACACGCCCGGATGGCTGGTGCGGGTGGTGCCGAACCTGTATCCGGCGCTGGAGCCGGATGGCCCCGTCCCGGAGCCCAGCGGCACCCCGGACCTGTTCTGGGCCGGGCCCGCCCGCGGCGCCCACGAGGTCATCGTCAATTCTCCGGACCCGATCGCGTCGCTGGGCGAATTAAGGGTGGAGCAGGTCGTGGTGGCGGTGGACGTGTGGCGCGAGCGGATGCAGGCCCACGCCGACGCCGCCTGTGTCCATGTGATGGTCAACGAGGGCCCGCAGGCCGGCTCGTCGATCGCCCACACCCATGCCCAGCTCTACGCGCTGGACTTCGTGCCGGCCGCCATCGCCCGCGAGCGGGAGCGTTTTGGCGCCTACACCACCCGGACGATGGGCGGCAACCTCCTGGGCGACCTGTTGGCACAGGAGGTCCGCCACCGCGAGCGGCTGGTGGCGGTCGATTCCGAGGCCGTGGTGCTGGCCCCGTACGCCGCGCGCATGCCCTATCAGCTGATGCTGGTGCCGCGCACGCCCCGGCCACGGTTCGAGGACGAGGGGCCGACCGGCGCGGCGCTCCTGCATGACGCGCTCGGTCGCCTGCGCCGGCGCTTTGGCGCCGCCCCCCCGCTCGACCTGTGGGTGCGGACGGCGCCGCAGGGCGCCGAGCACTTCTGCTGGCGGATCGACATCCTGCCCCGCCTCACCCACCTGGCCGGGCTAGAGCTGGGGACGGGGGTGGGGGTCAACATCGTCGCTCCCGAGCAGGCCGCCGCCGAGTTGCGCGAGGCCTGATGCGGGCGCTGGTGCAGCGGGTGAGCCGCGCGTCGGTCGATATCGACTCCGCGCGCGTCGCCGAGATCGGACCGGGGCTCCTCGTCCTGCTGGGCATCACCCACTCCGACGGGGAGGCCGAGGCGGATTGGCTGGCCGGCAAGGTCAGGGCCCTGCGGGTGTTCCCGGACGGCGAGGGCCGCATGAACGAGCCGCTGGGCGATCGCCAGGTCCTGTGCGTCAGCCAGTTCACGCTGTACGGCGACACGCGCCGCGGTAACCGGCCCAGCTACGTGGCGGCCGCGCCACCGGAGGTGGCCGAGCCGCTGTATGAGCGCTTCTGCGAGCTGCTGGGCGCCCAGCGGGGCGTGTTCGGGGCGATGATGGCCGTCGAACTCGTCAACGACGGGCCGGTCACGCTGCTGCTCGAGACGCGCTGAGCGCCGGACCACGCCCGTGACGCTGCTGCTCGAGACGCGCTGAGCGCCGGACCTATGCCGGGGCCGCGTCAAACCCGGCGCGGCGAAACAGCTCCCGGTCGTTGGTGATGACGCCGGTGACACCGAGCTCCTCGAGCGCCACCAGGCGGGCCGGATCGTCGACCGTCCACACGTACAGCTCCGCGCCCTCGGCCCGGACGGCCTCGACCAAGCGCTGGGTGACGACGCCCCAGTGGGCCATGATCGCGTCCGCCTGTCCCGATCGCAGCACCCGGCGGGCCTGGCGGGGCAGGACGCGGCGCAGGTAGGCGAGCATGACGTAAGCGCCCGGCCGGGTCAGCGGATGGGCCAGGTAGTTGCGCCGCACCTTGGGCACCGACAGGCCGAGGCGAAGCTCCGGCGCGGCGGCGCGGAGGATCGCCAGGCTGGAGGCCTCCATCGTGGAGACGAGGCTGCGCGGGACGAGGTCGAGCGCGTGCAGCGTGTCGAGGACCTCGTGCTCGTAGCCCGTGGTCTTGATGTCGACGTCGAACTCGACGGTGTCCGGGAGCAGGTTTCGCAGCCGCCGCAGCGCGTCGGCGAACGGGATCTGGTCCGAGTGGCCGAGATCGGTGGGATCGTGGGCGACGACGAGCGTGTCCCCGTGGCGCAGCACGTCGAGCTCCACCATGTCCCAGCTGGCGCCGCACAGGCGGTGCTCCAGGTCGTCGAGGCTCGCGCCGGCGGCGACGATGCTGTGGCCCACGCGTCGGACGCGCGCCGGGCCGCGGCTGGAGGTCATGTGCGTCATCCCCCACATGATGGCGGCTCCGCACCTGGCAAGACCGTTATGAAGTGTGAAAACTGCGTATCGCCGGATCGATATACGTTGCATCACCGTGCGCGACTACTACGAGGAGCTGTGGGAGCGCCTGCCGGACGACCTGGAGCCGCCTGACCTGGAGCTCCGGCGGTCCTTCGCCCGGGCGGAGATCGGGCCGTCCGACCAGGTGCTGGACCTCGGGTGCGGCGCGGGCGACCTCATAAACGATCTGCGCGCCACGGCCGCCTCGGTCGTCGGCGTCGACGTCGCCGAAGCCGCGCTGCGCCGGGCTCGGGCGCGCCACCCGGAGCTGGCGTTTTACCGGACCGAGATCGACGGCGAGCTGCCGCTCGGAGACAACAGCTTCGACGTGGTCTGGTCCAGTGAGGTGATCGAACACGTGGCCGACACGGCGCGCTGGATGTCCGAGGCGCGGCGGGTGCTGCGACCGGGTGGCCGCCTGCTGCTGACGACGCCGAGTCACGGGCGGCTCAAGCTGGCCGTGGGCGGGCTGGAGCGCTACTCCGAGCCGCTGGGCGACCACCTGCACCTGTACACGGCCCGCTCGCTGCGCGGGCTGCTGGCCGAGTTCGGCTTCGATCAGGTGGAGGTCCGCGCGGCGGGGGGATGGCCCCTGTGGCGGCGCCTGCTCCTGGCCCGCGCTGCCCGCTGAGCGATTGCCAAGCGAGCCTCAGCAATTGTGAGATGGGCCGCCCTGGTGTCCGGATCCACGGTGTGATCGAGGACCAGGACGTGCTCAGCCTCAGCCATCGCGGCCTGCGGATGGCCGATCTGGACATCCAACTGGCCCAGCCACAGCCACGGATCCGGGTTGTCCGGCTGCAAGCGCTTCGCCTTCAGCAGCTCAGCGCGAGCGGGCGGGTTGTCCCGGATGTCCTGGTAGAGCACGGCAAGTTGGTACAGCGGCTCCACCGAGAGGGGATCGGCCGACGCGGCGGCACGAGCATCGGCGAACGCCACGGCGTTGGAGCGGGTCAGCTCGGCGGCGGCGGCCTTCTGGGCCGACCGCAGCGGCTGCCACATGAGCCAGCCTCCGATCACGGCCACGGTGGCCAGCAGGACGGTGACGGCCAGCGCGCCGGGCCGCTCGCGCGCGGGAGGGCGGTCCGGCCAGCGTCCCACGGGCTGCGCCAGCGGCCCCCGGCCGGCCAACCAGCCCGCGGCCAGCAGCGCTGGGATGACCACGCCGGGGAAGTACCAGGTCCAGTCCAGAGCGGACTGCACGCCGAAGGCGAGCACGGCCGCGGCCAGCGCCACCAGTCCCTGGCGCTCGCTCGCCTGCCGTGGTTCGAGCTGCCGCCAGGGGGTTGGCACGGCAAGCGGGCGGGCCGCCGCCCACGCCCAGGCGCCCAGCAGCGCCATGGTGAGGACCAGGCCGACCAGGCCCAGGTCCGCGAACGTCTGCACCAGGTAGCTGTGCGCCTGATCGGTCTTGGCCGCGCTCGTGGTGTACTGCAGCCGGGCGATCCCGTAGCCGAGCTCGCCGGCGCCCTTGAGCAGGGCGTGCCCGCCGACCTGCAGGCCCTGGTGCCAGTACGCGGGCCGGCTCGACCCCAGCTGCGTGAGCCGGCTGGAGGCATCGCTCGTCCCAGCGGAGCGCGTCAGCTGGTGCCAGGCGTGCGAGATCTCCCCGGTCAGACCACGGCTTGAAAGAGCCAGGGCGGCGACGCTCGCCACCGGGACCAAGGCGAGGACGACGAGCAGGCCGGATCCGATCCGACGGCGCACGAGCGGCGACGTCGTCACCCGGTCGCTCGCCCACGCCACTCCGGGGCCTACGGCGATCATCACCAACATGACGATCAGCAGGATCACGCCGAACGAGTGGCCGGCACCGTCCTGAGCGGCGAGCGGGACACCGTCGGTCGTCAGCGCGCTGTGAGACAGGGCCCACCCGACGATCGCCGCCGCACCGGCCGCACCGAGGCCGAGCGTGAGCGCCGAGCGCAGGCGCAGCGGCACGAACACGATGAAGGCGGCCAGGCCGAGCGCCGCCGCCAGCATCGCGGAGCGGGACAGCGAGAGGACGGTGACGCTGAGCAGGATCGTGATCCCCGGCACCGCTGTTCCGCGCAGCAGCCACCCGCCGCTGCGGCGGGCTGCGGCCCACAGGCAGACCGGCAGCCCCAGGGCAGCGGCGGCGCCCACGGCGTTCCAGTAGCCGAACGGCGCCTGGAGTCGCCCGTACGTGTTGGTCGAGGCCAACGAGGCCGGGAACACCTTGGCCAGGAGCGAGTAGGCGCTGACCACAACCATGGCGGCGGCGATGGCGCCGAGCACGGCCGGCCAGCGCTCCGGGAATGTCCGGCCGAGGGCGGCGGCTCCGGCGAACACCGCCAGATACGAGAGCAGCTGGTTGGCGCCGAACCACGACCAGTCCGGCTGCACCGACCACACGATCGACAGGGCGGCAAACGCCGTGAACGCAGCGAACAGGAGCATCGACGCGGCGCCCCAGGCGCG
>JBPYFQ010000157.1:0-7234 GCA_051985625.1 Solirubrobacteraceae bacterium | reverse complement strand
CTGCGCGCCTGGGAGCGGCGGTTCGGGTTTCCGAAGCCGCAGCGGTCCCCGGGAAAGCACCGGCTCTTCACGCACGGTGAGATCGCCGCCCTGCGCGATGCGCTCCAGGAGGGGCTGTCGATCTCGTCGGCGGTGTCCCGCGCGCGTGAGGGACTGGCCGCCGACGCCAATTCCCTCGTCGGCGCACTGGTTTCGTATGAGCGCGAGCGGGCCGACGCCGCCATCGAGGCCGCTCTGGCGCTCCGCACCGTCGAACGCTCGGTGGAGGAGGTCCTGCTCCCCACGCTGGAGGAGATCCTGCGTCGCAACGGCTCCGAGTCCGCGGCGTGGGCGTTCGCCACCCACTGGGCCTCGGACTGGCTGCGCCGCGCCATCCGGCTGTCACCGCCGCCGGTCCGTCCCATCTCGGTCGTCCTCGGCGACGCGACGCGTGACGAGTTGGACCCGGATGCTCCCCACCTGCGCGCGCTCGAGCTGTTCTGCGCCCGCGCCGGGATGGACGTGCTCAGCCTGTCGGCCCGCGGGGTCATCGGAATCGGCGACGCCGTCGCCGTCCACCGCCCCAACCTTGTCGTCGTGGCCGGCTCACACCTGGACGACGACGCCGTGGCCCGCTGGGCGTACGCGATCCGTCTGGCCGGGGGCGCCGTCCCGGTGGCGGTGTACCGCCGCGGGACCGACCGGGTGAGGGAGCGCAGCACCGGCGCCCGCAACCTGCCCGCCGGGGCGGGGGCGGCCCAACGCCGGATCGTGGAGATCCTGGAGGCCGAGCCGGTCGCCATCTGGGGCGCCGGCCAGCCCAGGGCCACCCCCCGCAGCGCCAGCGCCTGAGCGGGCGCTACCGGCGCACCACCCAGGGGCCACCGCGCCCCCTCGGCCGCCGCACCCCGCCATGCGCGCGCGTACGACGCTCGCCGGCGCATTCCTTCCCCACGCACCGCCGCGACCAAAGTGCAGGGAGGCGTGCGAACCTTGCCTATTGCTGGCGATCTGAGCGATAAATCGTTCAATGAACGGAATCCGGACGAATGCCGCGGCGGTCATGCTCGGCGTCAGCCCCAACACACTGCGCAGCTGGGAGCGCCGCTACGGATTCCCCCAGCCGCTGCGCTCGGCGGGCGGGCACCGCCACTACTCGCTGGCCGAGATCGAGGCCCTGCGGCTCACCCTGTCGGAGACCCACAACGTCTCATCGGCGATCTCACTCGCGCGGGAGCGCGGCGAGGGCCCGTCCACCCCGTCGCGGCTGACCGGCGCGTTCGCCGCCTTCGACGAGGACGCAGCCAACCGGCTGCTGGAGGAGAGCCTGGGCCTGCGCTCGGTGGAGCGCACGATCGAAGAGGTGTTGCTGGAGGCGGTGAGCCGGCTGGAGGAGCCCGGCCCCCCCACCGCCGAGTACGAGTTCGGGTGGCGCTACGCCGTCGGCTGGCTGGCCGCCCAGCGCCGGCTCGCACCGCCGGCCACCCGGCGCGAGGGCGTCATGGTGTTCGACGCCTCGGCCCCCTGCGACCTCGACGCCGTCCATGCCCAGGCGCTGGAGGTCGTGCTGCGTCGCGCCGGCATCCGGACGCTCACGCTGACCCCGGCGATCGAGCCGGCGCAGCTGGGCCGGGCCCTTCGGGCTCTCGACCCGGCGGCGGTGGTGCTGACCGGCCGCCGCGTCTCGCTGGACTCCATCGGCCGCCTGGTCTACGCAGTGCGGTCCACCGTCCGCGAGGCGGCCGTGTTCGACTTCCGCGGCGCCGTTCCGGACACCGGCGCCAGCACCGTGTTCCGCCTCGGCGAGCGGCCGGTGGCGGCCAAGGACGCTCTCCTCGCCCGGCTGGAGCCGGTGCGGACGGCCGCCGTTCCGTCCCGGCCGCAGCGCCCGGTCTCGGCGATCGCCGGCCGGGCAGTGGCTAGCGCCCGGGCGTAAGGCCGGCCGGCGCCGTCGCCCTGAGAGCGGGCCGGGAACCCGCGGGTTCCTAGAATCCCCCGCCCATGAGCAGCCCGCATCGTCCCGTCGACCCGAAGGCCTCGTTCCCGGAGCTGGAGGAGACGGTGCTGGAGCGCTGGCGGGAGCGCGACGTGTTTGCCGAGTCGGTGCGCCGTCGCAGCGGGGCTCCGCAGTGGGGCTTCTACGAGGGGCCCCCGACCGCGAACGGCAACCCGGGTACCCACCACGTGCTCAGCCGGGTGTTCAAGGACATCTTCCCCCGTTACCGGACGATGACCGGGCACTACGTGGAGCGCAAGGGCGGCTGGGACTGCCACGGCCTGCCGGTGGAGCTGGCGCTCGAGGCCGAGCTCGGCTTCGAGTCCAAGGCCGACATCGAGCGCTTCGGCATCGCCGAGTTCAACGCCCGGTGCCGCGAGAAGGTGCTCAGTCACGTGTCCGAGTGGAACCGGCTGACCGAACGCATCGGCTTCTGGCTCGACCTCGACGACGCCTACCGCACCCTGGACCCGGACTACATCGAGTCGGTCTGGTGGGCGCTGAAGACCATTTATGACAAGGGGCTGCTCTACGAGAAGCTCAAGGTCGTCCCCTACTGCCCGCGGGATGAGGTCACGCTGTCCAGCCACGAGCTCGGCCAGCCCGGCGCCTACCAGGACGTGGTCGACCCGTCGGTCTACGTGCGCCTGCCGGTCACGCGCCCTGCGGGCCCCGCGCAGCCCGGAGACGAGTTGCTGGTCTGGACGACGACCCCGTGGACGCTCGTCTCCAACGCCGCGGTCGCCGTCAACCCGGAGCTGTCCTACGTCCGGGCCCGGTACGACGGGCGGGTGGCGATCCTCGCCGCCACGCTGGTGGAGCGCGTGCTCGGCGAGAACGCCGAGATCCTGGACACGTTCCCCGGGCGCGAGCTGGTCGGTACCGCGTACGAGCCGCCCTTCCCGTTCATCCCGGCCGAGGCGTACGGCCCCAAGGGGCACACCGTCCTGCCGGCCGGTTTCGTCACCGCCGACGACGGGACCGGACTGGTACACACGGCCATCGCCTTCGGCGAGGACGACTTCCGGCTGGGCGAGCAGGAGGGGCTGAACGTCGTCAACCCGGTCCGGCTCAACGGGACCTACGACGACCGGATCGGCCCGTACGCGGGACGGTGGGTCAAGGATGCCGACCCGGACCTGATCGAGGACCTCCGCAGCCGCGACCGGCTCCTGCGCGCCGAGGAGTACAAGCACTCCTACCCGCACTGCTGGCGCTGCGGCACCCCGCTCCTGTACTACGCCAAGCCGTCCTGGTACATCGCCACCAGCCAGATCAAGGACCGGATGCTGGCGGCCAACGAGACCATCAACTGGCACCCGGACCACGTCAAGCACGGCCGGTTCGGCCACTGGCTGGAGGGCAACGTCGACTGGGCGCTGTCGCGCGAGCGCTACTGGGGCACGCCGTTGCCCATCTGGCGCTGCGATGAAGGCTGCATCCGCGCCATCGGCTCGCGCGCGGAACTGGCCGAGCTGTCCGGGGTCATGCTGGAGGACCCCCACCGGCCGTACGTCGACGAGGTCACCTTCCCCTGCGAGGCCCACGGTAACGAGATGCGCCGCGTGCCTGAGGTCATCGACGTCTGGTTCGACTCGGGCTCGATGCCGTTCGCCCAGTTCCACGCGCCGGCCGAGAACCTGGAGCATTTCGAGCAGCGCTTCCCGGCCGACTTCATCTGCGAGGCGCTGGACCAGACGCGCGGGTGGTTCTACTCGTTGCTGGCGGTCTCCACGCTGTTGTTCGACCAGGCGTCGTATCGCAACGTCGTCTGCCTTGGCCTGATCCTTGACGAGGAGGGCCGCAAGATGTCCAAGTCGCTGGGCAACACGGTCGAGCCCTGGGACGTGATCGACCGCTATGGCGCCGACGCCCTGCGCTGGTACTTCTTCACCTCCAAGCTGCCGTGGGACGGCTACCGCTTCTCGCTGGACACGATCGGCGAGGCGGTGCGCCAGTTCATGCTCCAGCTGTGGAACACGTACGGGTTCTACGTCCTGTACGCCAACGCCAACGACCTCGTCCCGACGAATGCGGTTCCCGCCGAGCTGACCGACCTGGACCGGTGGGCGCTGTCGCGGCTGCAGGCCACCATCGCGACGGTGCGCGACCGGCTGGACAACTTCGATGCCACCACCGGCGGCCGCGCCATCCAGGGCTTCGTCGACGAGCTGTCCAACTGGTACGTGCGCCGGTCGCGCCGGCGCTTCTGGGACGGGGACCCGGCCGCGTTCGCCACCCTGCGCGAGTGCCTGGTCACCGTGGCCAAGCTCTTGGCGCCGTTCTGCCCGTTCATCGCCGATGAGATCTACGACAACCTGGACGGTGGCGAGCCGAGCGTCCACCTGTGCGACTTCCCGGTGGCCGGCGAGCGCGACGTCGAACTGGAGCACGCGATGGGCGTGGCCCGGGAGACCGTCCGCCTCGGCCTGGCCGCCCGCGCCCAGGCGAAGATCAAGGTGCGCCAGCCGCTCCGGGCGGCGGTTATCGTGGCCACCGGACGCGAGCGGGCGGCGATCGAGCGCCTGGCCGAGATCGTGCGCGACGAGCTCAACGTCCGCGAGCTTCGGTTCGTCTCCCAGGCCGACGAGCTGGGCCAGATCGAGCTCAAGCCCAACTACCGCTCGCTCGGCCCGCGGTTCGGCAAGCAGATGCCGCTGGTGGCGGCGGCCGTCGCCGGACTGGACGCCGCCGAGGCCGCCACGACGCTGCGCGACGGCAACCCGGTCTCGATCTGGGTCGGCGGCGCCGAGCATGGGCTGGCCGCCGACGACCTGCTGATCACGATGAAGCCGCTGGAGGGCTACCGGGTCGAGCGCGAGGGCTCGCACGCGGTCGCCCTGGAGGTGGAGATCGACGTCTCGCTGCAGGTCGAGGGCTGGGCCCGCGACATCGTGCGCGCCGTGCAGAACGCGCGCCAGGCCGCCGGCCTGGAGGTCACCGACCGCATCGTGCTCACGCTCGACGGCGACGATGAGCTCGTCGCCGCCGCCCGGGCGTATGAGTCATACGTGGCCGGCGAGACGCTGGCCACACGGGTCAGCTACGAATCCTTGGACGGCGCCGAGCCGGTCACCATCGACGGCAAGCCGCTGCGGATCGGGGTCGCGCTCGCTTAGGCGAGCGCGGGCTCCAGCTCCTCCTCGATCTTGCGCTTGGGGTACGCGCCGATCACCGTCTTGGCGACCTCACCGTGCTTGAACAGCATGAGCGTCGGGATCGACATCACGTTGAACTTGACGGCTGTCTCCTGGTTGTCGTCGATGTTCATCTTGACCACCTTGAGCGACTCGGCGCGCTCGGAGGCGATCTCCTCGACGACCGGCGAGACGCGACGGCAGGGGCCGCACCACGGAGCCCAGAAGTCGACCAGCACGGGGATCTCGGCCTCCACCACCTCAGCCTGGAAGTTGTTGTCGGTTACGTCCGTCACCGCGCCTGGCATCCTGTTCTCCTTGTCGTAGGTACTTCAAAAAGTATAGCGAGCACGCGGGCGCGCGCTCCATCGCTCTGGGCCCGCCACTCCAGGGGATAGGCTGATCATGACATGGCCGACCCCACCAACTCCGAGATCGCCGCCGCGCTCGATGAGCTGGGGGATCTGTACGAGCTCGACGGCGCCGTCATCCACCGCATCGTGGCCTACCGCAACGCGGCCAAGGCAGTGCGTGATGCGCCGGTCTCGGTGACCGCGCTCGCCCGGGAGGGCCGGGCGACCGAACTGCCGGGCGTCGGCGGGATCATCCAGGAGAAGGTGCTGGCCCTCGCCGACGACGGCGACATCCCCGCCGCGCTGAAGCTGCGGGCCAAGTTCCCCGCCGGCCTGCTGGAGATCACCCGGCTCCCGGGGTTGGGGCCCAAGCGCGCCCGCCGCCTGTACGAGGAGCTGTCGATCGACTCGCTCGAGGCGCTCGAGGCCGCCGCCGCGGCTCAGCAGATCCGCACGCTGAAGGGCTTCGGGCCCAAGGCCGAGGAGAGCATCCTCAAGGCCGTCGCGGTAGCTCGCGCCGACGCCGAGGCCGGTGAGGGCAACGGGGGCGGCGGACAGCGCGTCGTGCTCAGCCGCGCGCTGACGGTCGGCGAGCAGCTCATCGACGCGCTGCGAGCCCATCCGGCGGCCGAGCGGGTCGAGCTGGCCGGATCGGCCCGGCGGATGACCGACAGCGTCAAGGACCTGGACATCATCGCCACGGCGTCCGACCCGCTGGCGCTGGCCCGGGCCGCCGCCGAGCTGGAGTTCGTGGAGGCGGCGCAGAAGCCGTCCGAGTCCGGCGTGCGGCTGCGCACGCACACCGGCTTGAAGGTCGACCTGCGGATTGTGGCCCCGGACCAGTTCGGCAACCTGCTGCAGCACTTCACCGGATCCAAGCAGCACAATATGGCGCTGCGCGAGGCGGCGGTGCGCCGGGGCCTGCACGTCTCCGAGTACGGCGTGCTCGACGACGCCACCGGGGAGACGCGGCGGTGCGCGACCGAGGCGGAGGTCTACGCGCTGCTCGGCCTCGACTACATCGAGCCGGAGCTGCGCGAGAACCGGGGCGAACTGGAGGCGGCGGCCGCGCATACCCTGCCGGCGCTCATCACCGTCGCCGACCTCCGCGGCGACCTGCACTGCCACACCACCGCCTCCGACGGGACGGCCTCGATCGAGGAGATGGGGCTGGCGGCCCGCGGCGCCGGTTACGAGTACCTGGCGATCACCGACCACTCGGCGTCGTTCGGGTTCGGCCACGAGGTATCGCCAAGCCGGCTGGCCGAGCAGATCCAACGGATCCACGAGCTGTCCGGGACCGAGGCGGTCGGCGGGCTGACGCTGCTGGCCGGATCCGAGGTCAACATCCTGCCGGACGGCTCGCTGGACTACGACGACGAGACCCTGGCCACCCTCGACTGGGTGGTGGCGTCGGTCCATTCCTCGTTTCAGATGGACTCGACGGCAATGACCGCCCGCATCATCCGCGCCCTGGAGAATCCGCTCGTCGACGTCCTGGGGCACCCGTCGGGGCGCAAGATCGAGCGCCGGCCGCCCTACGAGTTCGATTTCCCGGCCATCGTCGAGGCGGCCGTGGAGACCGGCACGATCCTGGAGATCAACGCCAGCCCGGACCGCCGCGACCTCAACGACGTCCAGGCTCGGGCGGCCGCCCGAGCCGGCGTGCCGCTGGTCATCGACTGTGACGCCCACCGGGTGGGCGGGTTCGAGGTCGCCCGCTACGGCGTGGCCACCGCCCGCCGGGCGTGGCTGGGTCCCGAGGCCGT
>JBPYFQ010000156.1:0-17350 GCA_051985625.1 Solirubrobacteraceae bacterium | reverse complement strand
CCGCCATGACCGGCGGCCACGTGTAGCTCCACGTGGAGACCGTCGCGCTCGGCGGCGCGAGCCTGGCCGGCGATCTTCGCCTCCAGCTCGGCCTCGTTGAGCTTCGCGTCCAGGCCGGCCACCCGCGGGCCGACGAGCTTCTCGACGATATGGATGACGTGCAGTGTCCCTGAGTCGCTCGGGACCAGCCGCTCGGCGTACGCCAGAGCGCGGTCCGCGTGCTCCGATCCATCCGTCGCCCAGGCCACGTTGGTGAACATGTGCCCAGCCTCCCGCGCCGCGCCCCCGCCCCCAACCCGGCAAACCCGCAGACCCGATCCGCAGCCCCCACGGATGGCGCCATCGGCCGGCCGAATCCCGGACCGCCTCCGGGATCTGTACGGATGAAGGCGGGTGATCGCGGCGTCAGGATCCGTCCATGGAGGGCGATCCCGAAGCACAAGTCATGCGGGTCGTCATCGCCGGAGGCGGCGTGGCGGGCCTGGAGGCCGCGCTGGCGCTGTCCGACCTGGCCGCGGGCCGGGTCGAGATCGACCTGATCTCGTCCCAGTCGACGTTCGCCGACCTGCCGATGAGCGTGCTCGAGGCCTTCGGACAGGCCCGCGCCGAGCGGTTCGCGCTGGGCGAGATCCTGGCCGGGCAGCCGATCAACCACCGGGTGGACACCGTCACCTGGATCGACCGCATCGAGCGCGAGGCCCACACACGCAGCCACACCACGATCGAGTACGACGGGCTGCTGCTGTGCCCGGGCGCCCGCGCCCAGCCCGCCTACCCCCACGCCATCACCATCTCCGGCGCCCCGGGGGATCCCGCGCTGGCCGGGGTTATCGCGGACGTGGATGTGGGCGCCGCCCACCGGATCGCCTTCATCGTGCCCGCCCCCGGGTCATGGCAGCTGCCCCTGTACGAGCTGGCGCTGCTCACAGCGGCGCGGGCGCGGGAGCGCCACCTGGACGTGTGGTTGTCGATCTTCATCCCGGAGCGGCTCCCCATGGAGGCGTTCGGGGGACAGGTCGGCAGCGCGGCTCGCCGCCTGCTCGCGGACGCCGGTATCGAGCTGGTGCCCCGCGCCGTCTGCCGCGTTCCGGATCCCCACTCGGTGCTCGTCGACATCGCCGACACTCGCGACTGGCCCCAGCCCCGGCCCCGGCGCCGGGAGCGGCCGCTGACCTTCGACCGCATCGTGGCGCTGCCCCGGCTGCGGGGCCCGCGCCTCCGCGGGGTCCCCGCGGTCCACGGCGGCTTCATCCCGGTCGATCTTCACGGCCGGATCCTCGGCGCCCAGGTGGAGTTCGCCGCCGGCGATGCCACCAACTGCCCGGTCAAGCACGGCAGCGTGGCGGCGCAGCAGGCCGACGCCGCCGCGGCCATGCTCGCCGCCCTGGCCGGAGCCCACGTCCACCCGGCGCCGTTTCACCCGGTCGCCCGAGGCGTCCTGCTGACCGGCGCCGAGAACCGGCAGGTCAGCGCCTCGATCGTCGGGGGCCACAGCATCCGGTCCGAGGTCGCCAGCACCGGCGCGACCGCCGCCGACAAGCTCGACGCCCGGTACCTGTCGCCCCGGCTGGACGCGCTGCGGACGGCGAGGACGCCACGCTGACAGGCGAGGCAAATTTCGGATGACACGGGCACGCAGAAGTGACACTCTGCGCCTATGAAGACAACCCCGTACCCCACAATCCGCATCGAGCCCGCGAGCCGCGGAGACTGGGAGGTTGAGCTTCTGGATGAAGATCACACCAACCCCCCAACCCCGGCTGCCAGGTGCCACACGCTTGAGGAGGCCCGGCGCGAGGCCTACCGCTACGCCACGAGGCGGCAGCCCTGTGAGTTGGTGATCTGCGACGCGTACCACCGCGTCGCCCACCACGAGCTCGTGGGCCGGCACTGAGGGGCCGGCTCGGGCGCAGACATCAGCTCGGCCACCGGCAGTCACGCATCGAGGCGTGACTGTCGGCCGCTGAGCGCGGCCAAGATCCTCTTCAGCCGCGCCGCCTCGGCGGCCTCTCGCTCGTGGAGGCGGTCCCAGGTGATCCGGAGCGTGGGGAAACCGGATTGCAGGGTGTCGGCATCGCGCTGACGGTCGGCCGCAAACGCATCCCGTCCCTTGTGAAACTCCCACCCGTCGAGTTCCACGATCAAGTGGTGGTCCGGGAACAACGCGTCGACGATGTGGCCGGCGACGCGGACATTGATCTGCGGACGCGGCAGGTCGTGGCGCTCGCAGAAGGACACGAAGTCGTCCTCGAAGGGTGAGCGGGTGGGATTCTGCCCGTCGAGGAACGGGTCGAGGAGCCTCCCGCCGGGGTGGTCGGGGAAGCGCGCTCGGACGTCAGCGAGCGCTCGGTGCGTCAGGAACGGGCCGTGGAGCGCGTCGTTGACGATGCGCCGGCGCGGCCGGTCGTCGAGTCCGGTAGCGCAGTCGAGCACCGTCCGGGCCGGGCTGGTGGCCCGGATGCCGAGTTGGACGGTCAGGTCACGGCGCAGCAGGCCGCAGTATCGGTGGGTGGTGATGCCCTTGGGCCGCCGGTCCCCGGTTGGGATGATGACGTCGAAGGCGACGGGCCACTCCTTGGTGAAGCCCCACAGCGCCAGCGCGCCGAAATGGCTGAGGGCGGCGCCGGGTCCGCAGGCCAGGACCGCCGCCGCCGCCCGCTCCAGGGGCAGCTTCGGTGGCCGGCCGACGGCGTAGACGCAGTGATGCACCGGATACAGGGATCCGCGCCGCACCCGGACACGGATCGCGCTGCCGTTGAGACCGGCGCGATGCAACTGGTCCGTCGTGACATTGCCGTGCTGTCGGTAGGCCAGCAACGCCACCTCGTGATCCGGGCCTTGGGGGCTCAGTGTGCCTATGACTCACTGAGCCCCCAAGCCGGCCTGATTCACCCCCCAGGCCTGCCGAATTCACCCGCCGGCCTGCCTAATTCACCCCCCGGAGGCGGCTGGCTCCCCCGTCGACGGGTTGAGGAACAGCTGGTCGCTGCCGCGCGCACTCCAGTTGAACATGTGCGTGAGGCTGCCGGCCTGGGCGTCGACGCTTCCGCCGCCGATCCGCTCGCCGCCCAGCCAGTTGTTCTCGATGAACTTCGGAACGGAGGACTGGTCGGTGAACGAGGCGTCGACGTAGTTGGCCTTGGCGTACGGCGAGATGACCAGCAGCGGCTGCCGCGGGCCGACGCCGCAGCGTCCCTGTTGACCGCTTGGCGGCGCGTTGGAGCCGCAGGTGCCGGTGCCGGTCAGCGCGTCGATCGTCGGCGCCTGGGACTGGGTGGTGACCGGACCCATCTGGTGGTCATACCAACCGTCGCTGTCGTCGTAGGCGACGATGACCGCGGTGCTCTTCCAGGTGCCCAGCTTCTGGAGGCGATTGATCGTGTTGACGAGGAAGTTCTGCTCGTCAAGCGGATCGGAGTAGCCGGCGTGGCCGTCCTGGTAGTTGGCGGCTTTCAGGTAGGAGACCGCCGGCAGGTTGCCGTTGTCGGCAGCCGCCCAGAAATCCTTCAGGTCGTACTGGTGGTTGGCCCGGTCCTGACGGCCGATCATCGAGATCGACGTCGGCGGCAGGTGCTGCGGGTTCGCCGTGGAGGCGTAGTACTGGAACGGCTCGTGGTGCGGGTTGTAGTCCGTCTGCGACGCGCCGCCGACGTTGTTGTGGGTGCCCGTGCAGACCTTCGCTGGGTCATCGGTGCTCGGCTTGCCCGAGACGTAGTTCGGGCTGGCGAAGCCGCCCTGGAACCAGCCCCAGGTGACCCCGCCCTTGTCGAGCAGGTCGCCGATGTTGGAGCCTCCCATCTGAATGGTCTGAGCGGCAGTGTGGTTGTCCTGCTGGACGCCTGAGCAGACGTCCCAGTACGGGTCGGAATCGCTGTAGACCGTGCCCTTGCCCTGCGGCTGCGGCGAGCCGGGCGTCGTTCCGGTGGGGCTGCCGGGGGTGCCGGCGCACGGCGTGTCGTTGATGGTCGAGGTGGACGGGCCGCAGATCGCCCCGAACGTGTTGCCGGCGGTGACGTTGATGGCGCCGGGCGTCGACGGGCCGAAGTTCGTCGAGTAGGAGTTGTCGCTCATCGCGTAGTGCT
Organism: Solirubrobacteraceae bacterium; assembly: GCA_051985625.1. GTDB lineage: Bacteria > Actinomycetota > Thermoleophilia > Solirubrobacterales > Solirubrobacteraceae > Palsa-465. Next base: position 13,268 of record JBPYFQ010000156.1, on the reverse strand, counting down.
GGGCGTAGTTCCACAGGCCGGTGACGGTGTTGCCGTCGTAGTAGTCCATGACCAGGTTCGGCGCGGTCGTGTCCGGAGGCGAGCAGCTCTCGACACCCGTGTTCTGGATGAACTTGTCCATCAGGCCCATGTCGTAGGCCTTCTGCTCGGCGGTGTAGCCGTGGTTCTGGTCACAGGTCAGGGCCTGACTGCGATCCAGCCGCTGCGGGTTGGCCCCGTTGGGGTTGTTCGTCAGCAGCGCGCCGGACAGCCCGTTCACCGTCGGGGTGCCGGGCGCGGCGTGGAAGGCGGGCTCGCCGGCCGGGTTGGTCGCATGCGGATACGTGCCGAAGTAATGGTCGAAGGAGACGTTCTCTCCGAAGATGACCACCAGGTGCTTGATGGGCGTGGCGGGCTGCGTGGAGCCAGCGTCGGCCTGTCGCGCGTGGGCCTGATGATCGGAGCCGGCGCTTGCGGCCTGCACGCCGACCGCCGACATCGCGGCAGCCGCCAGCACGGCCAGGAACGCCAGGGTGGGGCGTCGTGCCATGTGTGGGTTCCCCTCTGATGGGTCGTTGGGCGCAGGGAGTCTTTCGGCCGGGTCGTGCCGACACGTTGCCGTGCCGTGAACCTGTCGTGAACGGACGGTGATCGGCCGCGAGCACCCCATGCGCCCGCCATGGGGTGGTAGCGTCGCGCCATGGGCGAACGAACGCAGTACACACCCGGAACGTTCAGCTGGACTGATCTGAACACGACCGACCAGGAGGCGGCCAAGGCCTTCTATTCGGCGCTGTTCGGCTGGGAGATCACCGACATGCCCGCCGGCGAGGGCGTCAACTACTCGATGGCGGCGATCGACGGCAAGTGGGTGGGCGCCATCTCGCCGCAGCCCCAGCAGCAGCGTGAGGCCGGCGTGCCGCCGGCCTGGAACTCGTACGTCACCGTCGAGGACGTCGACCAGACGGCGGCCCGAGCGCGCCAGCTTGGCGCGACGGTGCACGCCGAGCCGTTCGACGTGCTCGAGGCGGGCCGGATGGCGGTGGTGCAGGATCCGCAGGGCGCCTGGTTTCTGCTCTGGCAGCCCCGGGACCACATCGGCGCCGGCCTGGTCAACGCCCCGGGCGCCCTGTCGTGGAACGAGCTGGGATCGCCGGACCTCGACGGCTCGGCCAAGTTCTACGGCGACCTCCTGGGCTGGACGACGACGCCGATGGAGGGCGCCGAGACGCCGTACCTCGTGATCAGCACCGCCGACGGCCACAGCAACGGCGGCATCCGCCCGCCGGCTCCGCCCGGGGCGCCGCCGTTCTGGCTCGTGTACTTCGCGACCTCCGACATCGACGCCACCGCCGCGCGGGTCGGCGAGCTGGGCGGCAATGTGCTCGTCCCGCCGATGGACATCGGCGTCGCCCGGGTCGCCGTGGCGCAGGATCCGCAGGGAGCGGTGTTCGCCCTCTATGACGGGGCGCTGGAGGACTGACGGCGGGACCTCCGCGCCCGGCGGCCCGCGTTGACCGCCGCGCCTGGCGGCCCGGGTTCGCCATACTCGGCCGGGTGCGACGGCGCGGCCTCCCCCTCCTCGGCGTTCTGACGGTGATGCTCGGCGCCGGCTGCGGCAGCCAGGCGCCCATCGTCGGCTCGAGCCGGCGGGCTGCCGACACCTCGCCCGGGTCCGCCCAGATCCCGGTGGCCCATCCTCAGGCGGTCGAGCCGGTGGCAGGCGCGGCCGCTCCGGCGAGTGGCGGGACGGGCGGAACCGGATCTGGCGCCGGCGCGGCCGGGTCGGCCGGGGTCAGCGTCCAGAGCCCCGGCGCCACCGGAGCCCTTCCCCAGCCTACGTCGCTGGCCGAGGTACGGCGCCAGCTCGCCCAGAGCGGGCTGCAGCCCAGCGCCACCCGGGCGACCCTGGCGCCGGGCGGGCTGGCGGTGGCGCCGATCGGCGCCCCGGCCGCGGTGCAGGCGGTGATCGCCGCTGGCAATCAGATCGCGCGGCTCCCCTATGTCTGGGGCGGCGGGCACATGACCTATGAGGACACGGGCTATGACTGCAGCGGCTCCATCAGCTACGTGTTCGCGGCGGCCGGCCTGCTCAGCAACACCATGACCTCGGGCGAGTTGGCACAGTGGGGCGACCCCGGCCCGGGCAAGTGGATCACCGTCTTCGCCAACGCCGGCCACACGTTCATGTACGTGGCCGGACTGCGCTTCGACACGGTCGCGCTGGCCGAGACCGGCTCACGCTGGTCGGACCGGCCGGCCGACGAGGGCAACCTCAGCTCGTTCAGCGTCCGCCACCCGCCCGGCATGTAGACCCGCGCCGTCCGGGCGCCTCTCTATCGTCGTCCGCGCCATGCAAGTCCGGGAATTCCAGGACGGCTGCCGGGTCGAGACCGCTCTGCTGGTGCGGGGAGTGGAGACCCGCCGGCGACGCGAGGGCGGCGAGTATCTCAAGCTCACGCTCGGCGACCGCACGGGGAGCGTCCCCGCCGTCGTGCTGGAGGCGATCGACGCCGCCCGGGAGGCCTGCACGGCCGGCGCGGTCGTGCACGTGACCGGCAGCTTCGAGCGCCACCCCCGGTTCGGAGCCCGCGTCGAGGTCGAGGAGATCCGCCCCGCCGCCGACGGCGAATACGAGCGGGACCACCTGCTCGACGGACCACCGCGCCCGGTGGCCCAGATGGAGTCCGATCTGCGCGAGCTCATCGCCACCGTGCAGAACCCGGACCTCCGTCGCCTGCTGACCGCGCTCCTCGGCGAGAACTCTCCCACCTGGGCGCGCTTCCGGGACGCGCCGGCCGCCAAGCACTACCACCAGGCCTACCGGCACGGGCTGCTGGAGCACTGCCTCGGGGTCGCTCAGGCGGTCAGCGCCATCTCGGCGACGTTCCCGGGGATCGACCGGGACGTCGCCGTCACGGGCGGCCTGCTGCACGACATCGGCAAGCTCGACACCTACGAGCTGACCGGCGAGGCGATCGTGATGTCCGACCAGGGCCGCCTGTACGGGGAGATCGCCCTGGGCTACTACCAGGTGCGAAGCACGATCGAGAGCCTGGACGGGTTCCCCGCCGAGACCGCTCAGGCCGTGCTCCACATCATCCTCAGCCACCACGGCTCGCTGGAATACGGCAGCCCGGTCGTCCCGGCCACGCGCGAGGCCACCCTGGTGCACATGATCGACAACCTCGGGGGCAAGCTGGGCAGCTTCGACCGGGTGGAGAAGGCCCTGCCCGCCGGCGCGCAGTGGTCGGCGTTCGACAAGGGGATCGGCGGGGGCGCGTATTTCGCGGCCACGGCGGTCGACGAGCGCCGCGCCGCGTAGCCGGGCCGGGACCGTCACGGTTCGGTCACGGACCGCTCCAAAAGTGCGCAAATAGCGCGTGGAGGAGGCCGCATGGGTTCGCCGTCACGGGCCCCCGGCTACAGTCCCATCAGGGATGGCAAAGGACACCGAGAAACTGATTCGTCAGCTCTCGTTGATCTCGTACCTGATGGCCGAGCGGCGCCCGGTGACCGCCCCGGAGATCAGGCGCGACGTCGAGGGCTACAGCGTCATGAACGAGGACGCGTTCGCCCGCCGCTTCTATGCGGACCGCTCCGAGCTGGAGGCGCTGGGGATCCAGCTGACGGTCGAGAAGCCCGTCGACGGCCTGGTGGAGCAGGAGAACTACTCACTGCCGCCGGAGAACTTCCACCTTCCTCCCATCGCCTTCACCGACGAGGAACTGGCGGCGCTGCACACCGCGCTCCAGCTGCTGGACGGGGAGTTCGCCTACGCCGAGCCGCTGCGGCTGGCCCTCCAGCAGATCTCGTGGGGACGTCCCAGCCCGCTCAACGCCCCGGAGCAGAGCACCGTCGCGCTCGGCATCACCGGCTCGGCGGGCGGTCACGAGATCTCCCAGCGGCTGGCCAAGATCGAGACCGCCATCTTCCGCCGCAAGACGATCATCTTCGACTACCACACGATGGAGCGCGACGAGGTCGGGACCCGCCGGGTCGACCCGTATCAGCTCCTGTACCAGGGCGGCCAGTTCTACGTGGTCGGCCGCTCGCACGAGCGCAGCGCCATCCGCGTCTTCCGGCTGTCCCGGATGCGGGGCAAGGTCGGCTATGCCACCAAGGCCGAGCATGATTTCCAGCGGCCGGCCAATTTCGATCCGCGGGCCTACGCCAACCGGATCCACTGGCAGTTCGGCGACCCAGTGGGGGTCGCCGAGGTGTGGATCTCCGGCCGCATCGCCTGGCAGATCGAGCGCCATTTTGGCCGCTACGGCGAGATCCGGCCCGCCTCCGACGAGGACGATCCCGGCGCGCGGCTGTTCGTCACGCCGTACGCCAACGCCCGCCAGCTGATCGCCTGGACCCTCGGCCTGGGCGAGAACGCCCGGATCGCCGGCCCGGCTGAGCTGGTGGCCGAGCTGCGCGACCGCGTGGCGCTGCTGGTCGACCGCCACACCGGCGAGCCGCAGATCGCCGAGCCGCGGGTCGCCGACGGCGCCGCCACCGATGCCGGGGGCGCCCACGAGCACCGGGGCCATGGCGACGACGGCCACTCCAGCCGGGGCGACGCGGCGATCCGGCCCGAGCGCTTTGCCCGGCTCGTGACCCTGGCCAGCATCCTCATCGAGGCCGGCCGGGCCGGGCGCCTGCTCGACGCCGGCGGCCTGCAGACGGCGCTGAAGGTCACCGAGCAGGAGCTGCGCGAGGACATCGCCGTGCTCAACGTCGTCAACTTCGGCGCGGGCACGTACGTCCTGTACGCCGAGATCCACCCCGACGGCTCCATCGAGGTCGACCCCGAGCCGTACGGCGACTCGTTCGCCCGGCCGGCTCGGCTGCTGCCGGTCGAGGCCAAGGCGCTGATCGCCGCCATCGACCTGATCGGCGAGCACATCCCGGCGGGCTCGCTCAGCTCGGTGCGGGAGAAGGTCGTCCAAGCGCTGGGCGAGGACCCGGCGCACGAGGGCCTTCAGTTCGCCACCCCGGGCGGCGACAGCCCGGAGATCTCCGCCGTCGTGTCCAGCGCCATCGCCCAGCGCCGGCTGCTGTCGTTCGAGTACTACAAGGAGAACGAGGACGAGTTCTCCACCCGGCTGGTCGAGCCATACGCGCTCATCAACGGCCGCGAGGGCTGGTATCTGGCCAGCTTCGATCCCTCGCGGGACAGCGTCCGCCACTTCCGGTTGGACCGGATCAAGTCGGCCACCGTCACCGACCAGCCGTTCGCGGCCCGTCCCGACGTCGATCCGGCCGCCGACGTCGACGGCTGGCCCCGGACCGGCGAGGTGCCCGCCTCCAGCCGGGCCCGGGTCTGGATCTCGCCCGAGCGCGCCCGGTGGGCCCGGGAGGAGCGGCAGGTCGTCGCTGAGCTCGACGACGGCGCGGTCATCGTGGAGCTGGGCTTTGCCGGCGTCGACTGGCTGGTGCGCGAGACGCTCAAGGAGGCCGGCGACGCGGCGGTCCTGCAGCCCGCCGCCGCCCGCGAGGCGGTCCGCGAGGCCGCCGAGGCGATCGGCTCCGGGGCGCAGCTCGTCTCCCATTGACCGGTAACCGCCGCGCCCGGATCGCCATGAGCGTGGACCGCCGCGCCCGGATCGCCACGAGCGGTGACCGCTAACCGCCGCGCCCAGATCGCCATGAGCGGTGACGAGGTCGCCGCGTTCCTGGCCGAGCAGCGGACGCTGATCTGCGCCACCAACGGGAGGGACGGCTGGCCGCATCTGATGCCCCTCTGGTACGTGATGCGTGGACAGGAGATCTGGTCGTGGACGTACGCGAAATCCCAGAAGGTCCGCAACCTGGAGCGCGACCCCCGCGCCACCCTCCAGGTCGAAGCCGGGGAGAGCTATGACCAGCTGCGCGGGGTGATGCTGGAGGCCGACACCATCGTCCACCCGGATATGGGCGTGGTGACCCGGCTCGGGCTGGAGTTGGCCGAGCGCTACTCCGGTGGCCCGCCCCCCGACGCCGCCGTCGAGATCATCCGGCGGCAGGCGGCCAAGCGCGTGGCGCTGCAGTTCACCGCCCGGCGCACGGCCAGCTGGGACCACCGCAAGCTCGCCTGAAGTAAGTAGATTTGCGGCGGTGCCACCCCTCAAGGGCCTGATCCTCTCCGGCGGCAAGGGCACGCGCCTGCGGCCGATCACCCACACCAGCGCCAAACAGCTGGTGCCCGTCGCCAACCGGCCGGTGCTGTTCTACGCCATCCAGGCGATGGCCGATGCGGGCATCGAGGAGGTGGGGGTCATCATCGCCCCGGAGACCGGCGACGAGATCCGATCGGTCACCGGCAGCGGCGAGCAGTTCGGCGTGCGGATCACCTACATCGTGCAGGGCGAGCCCGCCGGGCTGGCCCACGCGGTGCTGACCGCCGAGCCGTTCCTCAAGGACTCGCCGTTCGTCATGTACCTGGGCGACAACCTGCTGCAGGGCGGCATCGGCGAGCTGGTGCGCGACTTCGACTCCCACGCGCCGGACGCGCTCATCCTGCTCACCCCGGTCCCCGACCCGCAGAACTACGGCGTCGCCGAGCTGAACAACGGCTCGGTGGTCCGCCTGGTGGAGAAGCCGGCGGCGCCCCGCACGGACCTCGCGCTGGTCGGTGTCTACATGTTCACTGCAGCGGTCCACGACGCCGCCCGGGCGATCCGGCCGTCCGCCCGCGGGGAGCTGGAGATCACCGACGCCATCCAGCACCTGGTCGACACCGGGTTGCGGGTGGAGCCGCATATCGTCAAGGGGTGGTGGAAGGACACCGGCCGCCTGGAGGACATGCTGGCCGCCAATCGGCTGGTGCTGGACACCATCGATACGCGGGTGGACGGCGAGCTCGTCGACTCCCAGATCGACGGGCGCGTGGTCGTCGAGGCCGGCGCCCGGCTGGAGCGCTCCGCGGTCCGCGGGCCGGCCATCATCGGCGCCGGCGCCCGGCTGACCGACTGCTACATCGGCCCGTACACGGCCGTCGGCGACGACTGCGTCATCACCAACGCCGAGGTGGAGCACTCCATCCTGCTCGCTGGGTGCACGGTGTGCGACCTCGACGGGCGCATGGAGTCCTCTCTGCTGGGGCGCAACGTCCGGGTCGGCCGGGGCGACCGCCAGCCGCGGGCCTATCGGTTCATGGTCGGCGACAACTCGGAGATCGGGATCCTCTGATCTTCAGCCGGGCGGTGGTGGCGGCCCGGTGCGCTTACGACGCGCAATGAGCAAGGCGAGGGCCGAGCCGAGAGCTGCCGGTGGGACACATCTCACTCACCCCGGGTTGTGCCCGGAAGGTGGTAGGAAATGCCCGGATCGCGGGAACTATGTCGATCACCTCCGGCGAGCCCGCGACGTGGGTGAGATTGTTCCCGTCAGTGCCCCCTTCGTTGGCAGTCGTAAACGCCGCGCCCGGCACGGACGCAACGAGTCATACCAGAGGCTTCTCCCCCAGAACACCGCCACCGGGTTGCCGTTGAAGTCCAGGATCTCGGCGTACCCCTCGGACTCGTACAGGCCCCGCGCGCGCACCTGCTTGGGCCCCGTGTCCAGCCGGGCCACCGCGTAGCCGAGGCTCCGGGCGACGGATTCGAGCTCGTGCAGCAGCGCGCGGGCCACGCCCCGCCCGCGCAGCTCCGGCACAACGCCCGGGCCAGCTCAGCGCCGTCGCCGGAATCGACGGCCGCCGGCCGGAACGTGATCGGTGAGGACTGTCTCATAACGGGCGTCCGCTCCCGCCACGAGGGTAGGCTACGAGTCGATGAGCGCTCCGCCCAGCGAAGCCGCCGACCGTCTGCTCACGGCCTGGCGCGGCGAGATCCTGGCGGGCGCGGTCTACGAGCTGATCGCCCGGCGCCTCGAGCCTCGCGAGGCCGAGATCATGCGCCGGATGGCCGAAGCCGAGGGCGGCCATCGGGCCCGGCTGGAGCAGCGGATGCGCGAGCTGGGCGTGGAGATCCCGGACCCTGCGAGTGTCCGCGTTCCGCTGTGGCTGCGCCTCCAGGCCCGGATCGCGCCGATCGACCGCCTGCTGGCCGCCCGCGAGGCGGCCGAGGACGAGGAGGTCGACGACCTGTACAAGCGATCCACCGGCGACCCGGAGACCGACCGCCTGCTGCGGGACATCCGCAAGGAGGAGCGCTCGCACTCGCTCGCCGTGGCCGACATGCGCTCCGGCGGCGGCGCGGACACGGCACCCCCGCCGGACCGCGGCGACGGCCCAGTCGTCGCCGTTCCAGGAGCCCAGGCGAGGCTCGACCGCATCCTGGGCCGGGAGAAGTGGCACGTGTCCGGCGGGGGCTGGATCTCCGGCGCCATCTATGGCGCCAACGACGGGCTGGCCGCGGTGTTCGGGATCGTGGCCGGCGTGTCGGGCGCCACCGGCGGATCGGCCAGCGTCCTGACGGCGGGCCTAGCCGGCGCCATCGCCTCCGCGTTGTCGATGGCCACCGGCGCGTTCCTGGCCGAGCGCTCCGAGGCCGAGGTGGCCGCTGCCAACGTCGAGCGCGAGCGCCAGGAGATCGTTCAGCACCCCGAGGAGGAGAAGGAGGAGCTGTCGCTCTTCTACCAGCTCAAGGGGATCGACGAGCAGACCGCCGACCACCTGGCCGAGCAGATGTCGCGCAACCCGGACGCGATGCTCAAAGCGCTCACCGCCGAGGAGTTCGGGGGCGTCTCCGGGGAGGAGCACCACGCCACGCAGGCCGCCGTCGCCGCCGGCCTGTCCACCGGGGTGGGCGCGATCATCCCGGTGATTCCGTTCTTCTTCACCACGGGCACGCCGGCCATCATCGCGGCCGCCATCGTCTCGCTCGTCGCCCACTTCCTGGTCGGCGCCGCCAAGTCGCTGGTGACGCTGCGGTCGTGGTGGTCGGCGGGCCTGGAGATGACGCTGGCCGGCGTCATCGTGGGCGGTGCGCTGTACGTGATCGGCCTCGTGCTGCCGACCTGATCGGCGTCGTGCTCCCGACGTGATCGGCCTCGTGCTGCCGACCTGACGGCCGCCCGCTAATCGAGTAGGTCGGACAGCTGCGCGCGCAGCTGCGCCACGTCGGCCTCCAGCGCGGCGACCCGCTCCTCCAGCCCGTCGCGCTCCGGCCGGACGGCCACGGGCGGGTCGAATCCGCCGACCGCCACCGGCTCGTCAAATCCCCCGGCGGCCACCGGCCCGGCTGTCACCGGACCCGCCGACTCGGGCCGGACCGCCACCGGCCCACCGGTCACCGGCGCCTCCTCCGAGTCACCCCCGCCCAGCAGCTGGTGGTAGCGGTCCTCCTTCTGGCCCGGCCGCCGGGCCAGCCGCGCCGCATAGCCCCGGGCGTCCAGCTCGTCGAGCACCCGGGCCACGTCGTCCAGCGTGGCCAGCGGGGCGAGGCGCTCCGTCCGGGACTTGAGCTCGCCGAGCGTCTGCGGCCCCCGCAGCAGCAGCACGCACAGCACGGCGAGCTGCGGGCGGTCGAGTCCCAGCCCCTCCTCGGCCAGGTGCCGGTACTTGGTGGCGCGCGACCCGGCTCCGCTGGCCAGCCGGGCCAGGCCGTAACGCGACAGGCGCTCGGCCGCCTCGCGCACCTCGGTCTCCTCGTACCGGGTGACCGGGTCGCGATTCGTCGACTGGTTGCAGGCCAGCCGCAGCGCGTTGAGCGACAACGGGTACTGGTCCGGGGTCGTCCATCGCTTCTCGATCAGGCAGCCGAGCACTCGCTGCTCGACCGGCGTCAGCTCGCTGAAGTGCACGCCGGGGAGAATACGGCCCCGCCCATCACAGCTCCACGACGGTGACGTCCCGCCCCGCCGGCAGCTCCCACTCGCCGTGGCGCCAGGCGATCCGGGTCCCGTCGGCCAGCCGCGTCGTCGCCCGCCCGCACCGCGGGGCGCCCCACAGCGTGGCCACCAGCGGCCGGTCGCGCTCGGGGACGTCGCCCAGGCCGGCGGCGACGTGGCCGGCGGGGTAGGTCACGACGATCGAGCCGGCCCGGACCCAGACCGGGATCCGCTCCAGCGGTGCCGCCACCACCGTCTCGCCCCCGCCGGACACCCCCCGCCCGGACCAGGTCTCGATCCACTCCCCGCGGGGGAGCACGACCTCGCGCTCGCGGGCGCCCTCGTCCAGCACCGGCGCCACCCACAGGGCAGGCCCGTAGCCGTAGGCGTCGCCGACCGTCCAGCCGCGTGGGTCCCGCGGGTCCACCAGGCACAGGGGGCGGATGATCGGCAGGCCGGTCCGGGCGGCGGTGGCGGCGGCGGCCCGGACGTAGGGCACCAGTTGCTCGTGGAGCAGGACGTAGGCGCGGTACAGGTCGAGGACGCGGCCGCCGTACAGCCACGGCTCCTGGGGCATCCGGGCGTGCGCGTGCATCAGCGGCGTGAAGCAGCCGAACTGCAGCCACCGCGCCAGCAGCTCAGGCGAGCAGCGCTCGACGAGCCGGTGGCCGAGGTAGCCGCCGATGTCGTGGGAGAAGTTGGAGATCCCGCTGCACGCGCCGCTCAGCGCGGCCACGACCAGGACGCGCAGCGACCAGAAGTCCGACACCTGGTCGCCGCCCCAGGTGATGCCGGTCGCCTGCTGGCCGGCCCAGCCGCTACGGCCGAACAGGACGCCCTCGCCGGGATGGACCTCGTCCAGGGCGCGCTGCATGCACTGACGGTGCATGCCGCCCAGCGCCCAGGCCGCCTGCGACCCCGTGCGCCCGTCGGCCAGGGCGACGTCGTCCGGGATGTAGTAGCCGTCACCGTCGTCGGCCTTGATCCCCGCCACGCCGAGCGCCAGCACCCCCTTGGCCGCCTCCCGCCACCACCGCTCGGCCCCGGGATTGGTGAAATCAAGCGGGGAGCCGGTGCCCATCCACCACTGGGTGACGAACGGCTCGCCGGTGGCCGTCTTGACGAAGTAGCCGGCCGCGGCGGCCGGCGCGTAGTTCGGAGCCGGCTCGGCGTGGAGGCGCTCGGAGGCCGGCTGGGGCGGGATCTGGCCGTCACGGGAGTCGAGGTTGACCCACGGGGTCACCCACACCACGGTGCGCACGCCGTCGGCGCGCATCCGCCGGACCATCCCGTGCGCGTCGGGGAACTGGTGGGGGTTGAAACGCCAGGTGTTGTACTGGGTCGCCCACGGGGAGTCGATGACCACCGCGTCCAGCGGGATGTCGTGGCGGCGGAAGCCCTCGTAGTCGTCGAGGACGTCATCCTGGTGCTCGTGCACGTCCCGGCTCTTCCAGAAGCCGTAGCCCCATTCCGGCATCACGGCCGGGAAGCCCGTGGCGCGGCAGAGGGCGCGCACCTGGGCCGCGGGCGTCGGTTCGCAGACGACCTCCAGCACGAGCGGACCGGCCTCGGCCCGGGTCGACACGGAGATCCGCTCGCCGCCCAGGTCGAAGCAGGTCCCGTTGGCGTCGGTCCGGCACCACACGGCATACCCGCGGCTGGACAGCATCCACGGAACCGGCGCGCAGTCGCCCTGCGGCACGCCGCCGTCGGCCAGCATCTCGGCCGGACAGTCGGGCCCGGTGTAGCGGCGGTCGGCGCCCAGCTGGATGTTCCGGCCCGCCTGATCGAACCGCGGATGGTGGCGCAGGCCGAGGCCGGCGAACCGCTCCTCGGCCCGCCGCTCCCAGTCGAGGCCGAAGCGCAGCGGCGCCGGGTCGCAGTGGAAGGACAGACGGACGCGGTCGCGGTCGGTCAGCTCGATCCCGAGCCGGGCGCAGCGGCCGTTCCCGAGGCGAAAGCCGAGCGTCAGCCCTCGGCTGCCGTGGCGCATGAGCGGGGCGTACTGGACGCGCTCGGCCGGGGCGCGCTCCTCGTGGGCGACGACGCCCTCGGTCAGGGCCAGGAACCGGTCGCGGATAACGCCGTCGGCCACCCAGGCACCCACGCCGCGCAGCACCGAACGGCCGTCGCGACGGATGGTGAGCGAGAACGGCTGAGCGGTCACGTCCACCGAGATCCGGCCGCCGACCAGGCGTGCCGTGTCCGACTGCACTGCAATTGACACCTCGGGCATGCCGCCATGGTTCTCGGACGGCACAACGAGGCATGCATCAGTTCACAAGATCGTCACCGAACGTGAGCGCCTTCTTCACGGGCCGAATCCCGGGCGCGCCAATCCTGTGCGATATGAACGAGAACAGCCGAGTCGACATGCATGTCCACTCGACGGCGTCGGAGCTGTCGAAGCTGGGGGTCCAGCGGTCGCTGAGCCTGCCGGAGTGTGCCACACCCCCCGAGGAGGTCTACGAGCTGGCCAAGCGCCGGGGAATGGACTTCGTCACCATCACCGACCACGACACCATCGCCGGCGCGCTCACCATTGACAGCCTGCCCGATACGTTCATCTCCGAGGAGCTGACCGCCTGGTTCGACGGCGAGCCCCAGGCCGTCCACATCCTCTGTTACGGGATCACGCCGGACAATCACGAGTGGCTCCAGGCGCACAACCACAGCGTGGAACTGTGCGCCGCCTACCTGCAGGAGCACGAGATCACCGCGGCGCTCGCCCACCCCTTCTACGCCGTTGAGGCGCCGCTCACCGCCCGGCACCGGCGCCGCCTGGCCGAGCTGTTTCCCATCTGGGAGACGCGCAACGGCTCGCGCGCCAAGGAACTGAACCTGCCGGCGTTTGTGTACATCGAAACCCACGGGGGAACCGCCATCGGTGGGTCCGATGACCACGCCGGAATCGATATCGGCCGCACGTTCACCGAGACGCCACCCGCGGCGACCCCGTGGGAATTTCTCGCCTACGTGCGGGCCGGCCTGGCCGACGCCCACGGCTCGCAGGGCAGCGCGGCCAAGTGGACCCACGCCGCCATGGCGCTCGCCATCCGCAGTCTCGGCGAGACGGACGGGGTGCAGCGGCCCGATCCGCGGGCCGTCCTGGGCATCGTCGAGCGGGTCATGCGCGAGGGCGACGCCCGCCACGGCGTCACCGGCTCAGACCTCGGCCCCGACGACGCCCGCGCCCTGCTGCGGGCCTGGCTCGACGCCATGGACCTCCGCATCGACGAGGCGACGCTGCTCGAACTGCTCCAGGAGGGCGAGCTCAGCCACCCGGACCTGCTGCGCCGGGCCCGCCGCATCCACGAGCGCCGGCTGGCCGACGCGGTGCACCAGATCATCTCCCGGCCGGCCGTCCCGGCCCTGGCCGAGCACGCCGCCGCCCTGTTCGACGCCTGCATCCCGGCGATCCCGTACGCGGCGTCGACCGCCTTCCTGGGGCGCGAGAAGCTCAAGCTGACCCGGTCCGACGGAGACCGCCCCCGGGTGGCGCTGGTCGCCGACGGCCTGGGCAGCATGCACGGGGTCACCCACAC
>JBPYFQ010000155.1:0-4531 GCA_051985625.1 Solirubrobacteraceae bacterium | reverse complement strand
TCGATCAGGGTGTCGGGCACCGGCTGGCCGGCCCCATCGAACACTCGGCCGGTGATCGTGATCGCCCCCGGCGTGTCCGGGGGAACGACGTGGGGTCCCTCCGACCAGGGCAGCCCGATGGCGAAGTAGGGCCCGACCGTCTGGGATGGGGTCGTCTCGAAGATCAATGCGCCTCCTCGAACGGGGTGGCGCCGGGACCGCGCAGGTAGATGTCCCACTCGTAGGCGTGGGCCCAGTTGGGCACGGTGTCGTGGATCGAGATGCGCGAGATCATGCGCTCGCGGCCTTTCGGATCGCGGACCGAGTTGAAGATCGGGTCGTAGGGGAAGAACGGGTCGCCGGGGAAGTACATCTGGGTGACCAGGCGCTGAGCGAATGCGCGCCCGAGCAGTGAGAAGTGGATGTGGGCGGGGCGCCAGGCGTTGTAGTGGTTGCCCCAGGGGTAGGGACCCGGCTTGATCGTGGTGAAGGTGTAGCGGCCCTCGTCGTCGGTGATGCACCGGCCGGCGCCGCTGAAGTTGGGGTCGAGCGGCGCGGGCCAGCGATCCCAGCGATGCTTGTAGCGGCCGGCCGAGTTGGCCTGCCAGATCTCGACCAGGGTGCCCCGAAGCGGCTTGCCCTCGGTGTCGAACACGCGGCCGGAGACGGTGATCCGCTCGCCGATTGGCTCGCCCTCGTGCTGCGCGGTCAGGTCGGCGTCCCGGGCCGTCAGCGCGACCGCCTCGCCGAGCGCCGGACCGGTGATCTCGGTCATGGTGTGGGGCAGGTAGATGAGCGGGTGCTTGGGGTGGCGCAGGGAGGTGGACTTGTAGGGCGGGTAGTTCAGCGGCGGGTGAGCGCCGTCCGGCTCGCGCAGGTAGTTGCCTGGCGTGTCGGCGATCGGCGTGTAGGTCCTCTCCGTCTCCTGGGTGCTCATCCCTCTCTCCGCGTCTCCTGGGTGCTCATTCCTCTCTCCTTATCACCGGCTGAGCAGCTCGCGCAGCGCGGCCAGCTCCTCGTCGGTCGGTGGCGGCGTGTGCTTGAGATCGTCGGCGACCGACAGATCCCAGCCGGTGGCCCCCCGGACCTGGTCGATCTCGGCTCCGGGATGGATCTGGGTCAGGCACAGCTCGCAGCTGCCGGCGTCCGGCTCCAGCACGCCGAGGTCGGTCACGACCGCGGTGGGGCCGCGTCCGGGAAAGCCGAATCGGCGGCGGTCGCCCGGGCCGTCGCCGTAGCCGACCGTGGTGCGGAAGTCCAGGCGGTCGACGAACGTGCGGGCGGTGTGCGGCGCGATGACGACGACCTCCTGACAGCAGGCCGCGATCTCCGGCGCTCCGCCGGCGCCGGGCAGGCGCGTCCGGGGGTGGCCGTAGTCACCGATCACCGTCGAATTGAGATTGCCGAACCGGTCGACCTGCGCGGCGCCGAGAAAGGCGACCTGCACCCGGCCCGGACCGATCCAGTAGTTGAACATCTCCGGCACAGAGACGACCGCGTCGGCGGTCTCGGCCAGCTCCCCGTCGCCGATCGATAGCGGGATGTGGAAGGGCTTGGCGCCGATCGTGCCCGACTCATAGACGAGCACGAGGCGGGGGTTGTGGACCATGCGGGCCAGCAACGCGGCCGTGCTCGGCCGCCCCACGCCGATGAACACCGACCGCGCGTGCTCCAGCCGACGCGCCGCGACCACCGTCTGGACCTCGCCGGAGGTTGCCGTCTCGGTGGCGGTGGCCATCTAGTGTCCCGCCCCTACCTGGTTCAGCACGTGTTCCCGCATCCAGCCGGCGAAGGTGTCCCGGTCCCGGCTCAGCTTGTCCCACGAGCGGTAGAACTCGTTGTCCCGGGTCGTGATGCCGAGGCTGTAGGAGGGCAGGGAGCCGCCGGGGGCCTCGGCCACCGCATCGATGACCCAGCCCGGGATGACGACGCCGCCCGGCCGCGGACGCAGCTCGTCCACGATGCGCTCCACCGTCACCAGCGCGCGGTCGGCGCTCAGGACGGCCTCCTTCTGGACGCCGGGGATCCCCCACAGCTGGACGTTGCCCTCCCGGTCGGCCTCCTGGGCATGGACGATGGCCACGTCCGGGCGCAGCGCCGGCACCGCCACCAGGTGCTCGCCGGTGAACGGACAGGTGATCGGCTTGACCCGGGTGACCGCCATCAGGTCGGTGCCCACGTAGCCGCGCATGACCGCGAACGGCAGCCGCGCCGCACCGGCCGCGTAGCGGTTGGCCATGCCCGCGTGGCTGTGCTCCTCCAGCTCGATCGGATGCGGCCAGCCGTGCTCCACCGCGTCGCGGAACCGGTGCAGCGAGCCGACGCCCGGGTTGCCCCCGTAGGAGAACACCAGCTTGCGCGCCGCGCCCATGCCGATCATCTGGTCGTACAGGACGTCCGGGGTCATCCGGATGAGCTCCAGGTCACGCCGGCCCTGGCGCAGGATCTCGTGTCCGGCGGCGAACGGGATGAGGTGAGTGAAGCCCTCAACCGCCACCGCGTCGCCGTCGCGGACGATGCCGGCGACGCCGTCCTCCAGCGTGGTGACCTCAGCCATGGGCAACCTGCGCCGGCCGGGTCTTCGACAACGGCAGGCCCACGTAGTTCTCGGCCAGCGAGGTGGCCGCGGCGGCCGAGCTGGTCACGTAGCGCAGCTGCGAGCGCTGCAGCTGGCGCCCGTACTCGTCGTCGGCGGGGTCGGTGTGGAGCATCGTCGTCATCCACCAGCTGAAGTGCTGGGCGCGCCAGACGCGGGTCAGGCAGCGGTCCGAGTACTCCTCCAGCCCGGTGTCCGACCCACCGTGCAGATGCTCGGCCAGCGCGTGGGCCAGGACGGTCACGTCGGCGACGGCCAGGTTCAGGCCCTTGGCTCCGGTGGGCGGCACGATGTGCGCCGCGTCACCGGCCAGCAGCAGTGAGCCGTAGCGCATCGGCGCGGCGACGAAGCTGCGCATCGGCAGGATCGCCTTGTCCAGCACCGGCCCCTCGTTGAGCGACCAGCCCTCGCTGCCCAGGCGCGCGTGCAGCTCCTCCCAGATCCGCTCGTCCGGCCAATTGGCGATGTCGTCGTGCGGGTCGACCTGCACGTACAGCCGGCTGCGCGTCGGCGAGCGCATGCTGTGCAACGCGAACCCCCGGTCGCTGGACGCGTAGATCAGCTCGTCGGTGGACGGGGCGACGTCGGCCAGGATGCCCAGCCACGAGTACGGGTACTCGCGCTGCCAGATGCGCAGCCGGTCCTCGGGGATGGCAGGCCGGCAGATCCCGTGGAAGCCGTCACATCCGGCCACGATCTCGCAGTGCAGCTCGTGCTCGGCGCCGTCGTGCTGGTAGCGGACCACCGGCTCGTCCGTGTCCAGCCGGTCGACGGTCACGTCCTGGCACTCGAACAGCAGCGGCGCCCCGGCGGCCAGACGGGCGGCGATCAGATCCTTGACCACCTCGGTCTGGCCGTAGATCATCACCGACCGGCCGTGCGTGAGCTCGCTCATGGCGATGTGGTGCAGCGTGTTGTCGAAGCACAGGTAGATGCCGCCGTGGAGCAGGCCCTCGCGGTCCATCCGCTCCCCCACGCCCGCCTCGCGGAGCACCTCCATCGTGCCCTGCTCCAGGACGCCGGCGCGGATACGCGCCTCCACGTACTCCCGGCTCCGGGCCTCCAGGATGACCGCCTCGATGCCGTCCCGGTGGAGCAGCTGGCCGAGTAACAGGCCGGCCGGACCGGCTCCGATGATCGCCACCTGGGTGCGCCGCTCCATCACTTTGCGGACTATACGTCTTATCACTGCTCGCACAGCGACCAATCGCACGCTATGCGAACAATCCCTGCGCGCTCTGCCTCGGCTGGCAATCCTCCGCCTCGGGGCCGCGATGAATGGCGATTCACCGGCACCCCTCGCCGGTGAATCGCCATTCATGGGCGCCGGGCCGCGGCGTCGGGAGCGCGGAGCGGCGCGGGCGCGGCCGACGGGCCGCGGCGTCGGGAGCGCGGAGCGACGCGGGCGCGGCCGACGGGCGTCAGCGCCCCGGCAGGTGCCAGATGTCGACCGTGCTGGAACTGGCGCTGTTGTGGTAGTTGCCGGTCGGCTCGATGATCCGCCCGCCCACCACGACGGGACTGTTCCAGTGGCCGGACGCCGTGGGCAGCATCCGCAGGAGCCCGCCGCCCAGCGGCCCCCGCACGGCGATGCCGCCATCCGGGTTGTAGACGTAGAGCAGTCCGCCGGCGATCACCGGGCTGGTCCCGGGCGTGCCGTCCTGCCAGACGACGGTCAGGTGGGGGTGCTGCGCGTCGACGAGCCGGTAGGCAGCGGTGCCTGACCCGGTGGCGGCGAACACGTAGACGCGCCCGCCGTGTGACCAGACCGCGGGCTGGGGAACGACCTCTCCCCCGCCCGGCGCCGAGATCTCGGACAGCTCGCCGCCCGTCCGCGGCCCGGCGCCGCCGGTGGTGCCGTTCAGGCGGCCGAGGTCCAGCAGGTAGAGCCGGCCGTCCTTGCCGCCTTGGACCACCAGGCGGCGCCCGTGGAAGACCGGCAGCTGCGCCGGCGAG
>JBPYFQ010000154.1:0-24897 GCA_051985625.1 Solirubrobacteraceae bacterium | reverse complement strand
GGCCGGACGGGATCGCCTTCGGGGTTCGCGACGCCAAGCGCCAGACCCCGCACCTGGACGGCGAGGTCAGCTTCGCGGGGGCGGGTGGGGTTGGTGGCCGGTCTCGCCCCCGGGCGTGATCTCGTCGAACATCCCGCGCAGGCGGTCCAGCACGGCCGCGGCGGTCTGAAGCTCGGCGTCTGAGAACTCGGCCAGCGCCGCCTCCAGCCGGGGCGCGAACCGGGCGTGGCGCTCGTCGACGAGCGCTCGTCCTCGGTCGGTCAGCGAGGTCAGCACCACCCGCCGGTCGCGGTCCGAGCGCACGCGGGTGACGAGCCCGGACGCCTCCAGCGCATCGAGCATGCCGGTCACGGTGGCCGGCGACAGGTCGGCCAGGAATGCGAGCTCGCTCGTCGGCAGCGCCGCGTGGTCCCGCAGGCCGAACAGCAGGCCGTACTGGGCGTCCGACAGCTCGCCCGGCGCAGACTTCGTCTCCCGCCCCCGCAGGCGGCGGACGGCGCGAAGGCAGCCCTTGAACGCGCGGGCCAGCTCCGTCGCCGCGGGCCGGATCTCGCCGTTCGGGCCGGCCGGGGGGCGGTCGGGCGCGACGGTCATGCCAGCGCCTCCGCCAGCGTGCCCTCGTCCGCCGTCTCGACGGCTCCCTCCCGCCGCGCCTTGCGCTCGGCGCGGATCAGGATGATGCTGGGCACGAACGCCACGGCAGTCAGGCCGGTCGCCCACCAGAAGGCGCTGCCGTAGGCGGCGGCCGCCGCCTGCAGCGAGTGGGCGTCCACCAGCGAGCGCTGCAGCACCACCGCCAGCACCGCGATGCCGATCGATCCGCCGAGGCGCTGGAGCACGTTGAGCTGGGGCGTGGCGTCCGACAGCTCGTCGCGCTGGAGCGCGGCGAACGCCGCGGACATGGCCGGCATGAACGCGAAGCCGATGCCGAAACCGCGCACCAGCATCCACAGGCACAGGCTGAGGATCGAGGTGCTGGCGCCGATCAGCGCAAACGGGATCGTGCCCACCGCGGTCAGCACCACGCCGAGCAGCGCCAGCGGGCCGCCGCCGAAGCGGTCGGTCAGCTTGCCGGCGATCGGCATCACGATGGCCGCGCCGAGGCCCTGCGGCGCGGTCAGCAGACCGGTGACCAGGACGCTCTCGTGGCGGACGGTCTGCCAGTACAGGGGCAACAGGATCATTCCGCCGAACAGCGCCGCGCCGATGCAGAACATGGCGACCGAGGCCGACGAGAACGTCGCCTTCTGGTACAGCCGGACGTTGAGCAGCGGCCGGGGCACGCGCAGGGCATGGAGCACGAATGCGGTGACCAGGACCAGGCCGACGATGATCGGGATGACGACCTTGGCCGACGTGAACGTCCCGGTGGCGCCGACCTCGGTCAGGCCGTACGTGATCAGTGGCATGCCGAGCGCCATGAGCACCAGGCCGAGGACGTCGAGCCGGTCGGTCTTCTGCCGCTCGACGGTGGGCAGCACGCGCAGGGCCGCGATGACCGCGATGACGCCGATCGGCACGTTCACGAAGAAGATCCATCGCCAGCTCACGTTGTCCAGGATGAGGCCGCCCAGCGTGGGGCCGAGGATGGGCGCCAGCATGGCCGGCACGGCGACGATGCTCATCACCCGCCCCATCCGCTTGGGTCCCGCCGCCTCGGCCATCATCAGCTGCCCGACCGGCAGGATCATCCCGCCGCCGATGCCCTGCAGCACCCGGAACAGGATGAGCTCGTTCGTCGAGCCGGCCAGCCCGCACAGGGCGGAGCCCGCGGTGAACAGCACGAGCGACGTCAGGTAGACGTTCTTGGCGCCGAACCGGCGGGCCGCCCAGCCGGTGACCGGGATCACGGCCGCCAGCGCCAGCAGGTAGCCGTTGGCGACCCACTGGATCTGGTCGATGGTGGAGTGCAGCTCGCGGCTCAGGGTGTCCAGAGCCACGTTGACGATCGTCGTGTCGAGGATCGACATGATCGAGCCGATCACGACGACGGCGCTGACGCGCCAGACGTACGCGTCGATCCGGTCGGGGGCGGAGTCGGTGGTCATTGAGGTCCAGGCTTATTGGGTGCCGAAATGTTCGGTGGCGAACCTTAGGCACCGAAGTATCTCGTGTCAAGGCTGCCCCGCGGGCGCCCGTAGCGCCCCGAAAACGGCCCGTAGCTATCTTCCGTGGGCGCATGACCACGTTTGCGGATCTCCGCCTTGAGCCCGACCTGCTCCAGGCGCTCGTCGATGTCGGCTACGACGCGCCGAGCCCCATCCAGGAAGAAGCCATCCCGCCGCTGCTGGAGGGCCTCGACGTCATCGGCCAGGCTCAGACCGGGTCCGGCAAGACGGCGGCGTTCGGCCTGCCCATGCTCCAGTACGTCGACCCGGACGAGAGCGACGTCCAGGGGCTGGTGCTGACCCCGACCCGCGAGCTGTGCATCCAGGTCACCCAGGCCCTGCGGGCCTACGGCCGCCGCAAGGGCGTCGACGTGGTGGCCGTGTTCGGCGGGGCGCCGATCCGCAGCCAGCAGTCGCAGCTGCGCGCGGGCGGCCAGGTGGTGGTCGGCACGGTGGGCCGGGTCAAGGACCTCATCTCTCGGCACTCGCTGGTGCTCAACGCCTGCCGGTTCGTCGTCCTCGACGAGGCCGACGAGATGCTCGACCTCGGCTTCCTGGAGGACGTGGAGCGGATCCTGTCCCTCACCCCCTCCAGTCGCCAGACGGCGCTCTTCTCCGCCACCATGCCGCCGGAGATCCGCCGGCTGGCCGACCAGTATCTGTACGACCCGGTCACCGTGAAGGTCAAGGCGGCGACGCTGACCGTCGACACCGTCGAGCAGTTCGCGCTCGAGGTCGCCGCCCGGGACAAGAACGACGCGCTGGGGCGGGTGCTGGAGGCCGAGCAGCCCGACCAGGCGATCGTGTTCGTGCGCACCAAGATCCGCGCCGATCAGCTCTACCGCACCCTGCGCGACCGCGGCTTCAACGTCCGCGCGCTGCACGGCGACATGACCCAGGGCGCCCGCGACGGGGTCATGATCTCGTTCAAGGGCGGGCGGGTGCCGCTCCTGGTGGCGACCGATGTCGCCGCCCGCGGGCTCGACATCTCGGGCATCTCGCACGTCATCAACTTCGACGTGCCGACCTCGCCGGATGTCTACGTCCACCGTGTCGGCCGCACCGGGCGCGTTGGGCGCAGCGGCCGGGCCATCACCTTCTTCGAACACCGGCAGGCGCGGGAGATCCAGGCCATCGAGCGCCACGCCGGGGTCAAGCTCTCCCCGTGGGTCAAGGACGCGCACGTGGCGCCGATGGCGGTCAACGCGCCGCCGCGCCGCCATTCCAAGCCCCGCGTCTCGGCCAATGGCGATCGCCCGCTGACCAAGCTGATCGTGTCCGGCGGGCGCGCGGCCGGCCTGGAGCCATCCGACATCATCCACGCCATCACCTCCGCCACCAGCCTGGACGGCGAATCGGTGCGCAACGTCCGCGTGCTGGAGCGCTTCTCCTTCGTCGAGGTGCCCGAGGACGAGGCCGAGCGGGTGGTGGAGGAGACCGGGGGCACCGAGGTCAACGGCCACGTGCTCCGGCTGGAGCTGGCCCGCTCCTGACCGTCGCGCCCGGGGTCAAGTGAGGAGCCTTGGGATGAAACTGGCGCATAGCGCCAGAAACATCCCATGACCTCTTCGGATCACGGTCGGAGTGAGGTCGGACCAGGGCGCAACGCCGCGCATGGTCGACCCTAGGCAGTGCCTCGAACGCAGCGGACTCACCGGCAGCGCCGCGCATCGCGTGTGAATGATCCGATGCAGGCGTAAGACCCGTGTCAGTGCCGTGACCGGTCGGCGCGACTTCGCCTCGGCGGGTCGTGTTGTGTGGGCGAGCCTGCCGGAGCCATCCAGTTCCCGGCAGGCGGGCAACTCCAACTACAGGAGGCACTCCTCGTGCGATTTCTGCGTCGCCGGCCCTCGCCGGCCATCGTGATCTCCAGCATTGCGCTGTTCATG
Source organism: Solirubrobacteraceae bacterium (assembly GCA_051985625.1). Lineage (GTDB taxonomy): Bacteria > Actinomycetota > Thermoleophilia > Solirubrobacterales > Solirubrobacteraceae > Palsa-465. The sequence continues at coordinate 20,900 of JBPYFQ010000154.1, read as the reverse complement.
TCACTGGGCGGTGTCGGTTATGCCGCCACCCAATTGCCGAACAACAGTGTCGGCGCCGCGCAACTGCGCAATGGCTCGGTCAGCTTCACGAAGATCCGGCCGAGCGCGGTCGGCAACGTGCGCGCCAACGTTCGTCAGCTTCAGGAGCGCATCTGGAAGGTGTGCGGGACCAACCAGGTGATGTTCGGGGCGAATCGGAACGGTGATCCGAAGTGCACCAACTCGATGCCAGCCCAGAGCGGCACCACCAGCAACACCGCGTCGATTCCGGCGACCGGTACGGCCGCGACGGTGGCAAGCGCCAACCTGACCTCGGGTAACACCTACCTGGGTCTGGCCAATCCCACCATCACGGTCACCCCCAGCAGCAGTGCCTCGGGCTCGGAGACGGTGTCCGTGAGCTGCACCCTGACCGTGGGGCAGAACACCAACACCCGTACGCTGACCATCACCACGCCGAATCAGAACACGGCCGCCAGCGAGGCGTTGCCGCTTCAGCTGAGCGGCACCGGCGGCATCGCCTCCGTCGGCTGCTCCAGCAAGCCGGTGGGGACCAGCAGCGCGCCGACGGTGAGCGTGACCTCCGCCGTCAACGCCATCCAGACCCAGTAGCCGGGAGGCCGGGCGATCCGGGGCGGCCAGGACCGGCCGCCCCGGATCACGGCTGCCCCGGATGACAGCTAGTGTCCGGGGTATGACCACAGCCAACATGAACACATCGCTGGGCACGATCGGCCTCGAGTTCTTCGACGAGGACGCGCCCAAGACGGTCGCCAACTTCCGCAAGCTCGCCTCTGAGGGCTTCTACGACGGGATCATCTTCCACCGGGTCATCCCTGACTTCATGATCCAGGGCGGGTGCCCGGAGGGGATCGGCACCGGCGGCCCGGGCTACACCTTCGAGGACGAGTTCAACCAGCACAAGGTGGTGCGCGGGGCGCTGGCGATGGCGAATGCCGGGCCGAACACGAACGGCTCGCAGTTCTTCATCGTCACCGCCGACAGCGCTCCGTGGCTGGACGGCCGGCACACAGTGTTCGGTCAGGTCACCGCCGGGATGGACGCGGTCGATGCCATCGAGTCGACGCCCACCGGCGCCCAGGACCGGCCGGTCGATCCGCCGGTCATCCAGTCGATCGAGCTCGACCCGGCCTAGAATTCAGTTCGCGCCCGCGCAACTTGCCGGGCGGGCGCGGGTTTACACGGGCCGAACGCCATGCGCTCCGCCCTGACCGCCATCTGCAAACACCTGCGTATCTGGGGGCGTGGGTACATTGTGCGCGGGCTGGCGGTTGGGTTGGCGGCGGCCGGCGGAGTGTCGACGGCGGCGGTGCTCTCGGCGACCGCCGCGCCAGCGCCGGCGCCGAACACGCTGGCGGCCAACGGGGCCCTCACCTCCGGGCAGTTCATGTCGTCGCCGGACGGTCACTTCCACGTGATGATGCAGAGCAACGGCAACCTGGTGGAGCGGGTCTCGTCCGGCCGCGGCCTGTGGTCGACGGCCACCTTCGCTCACCCGGGCGCGCGGGCGATCATGCAGGTCAACGGGAACCTCGTTGTCTATGACACCGCCAACTCGGCGGTGTGGAGCTCCAACAGCCCGGCGACCGGCTGCCCGCGGCTCGTGCTCCAGAACGACGGCAACCTCGTCATCTACACCACGAAGGCGATCTGGTCGGCCAAGACCCGGGTCAACGGCCTGCTCGGCGGCGACGTGCTCCAGTCAGGCTGGAGCCTGTACTCCATCAACCCCGAGGACTATCGACTCAGGATGAGGGGTAACGGCAACCTTGTCCTCTACGACAGGGCCGGCAAGGCACTGTGGTCGACCGGGACCAGCCGCCACCGGGGCGCGTACGCGGCGATGCAGACCGACGGCAACCTCGTGGTCTACTCGAAGACCGGCCACGCGCTGTGGTCAAGTGCCACCAATGGCAACCCCGGCGCCCACCTCGTGGTGCGCGGTGACGGCAACATCGACATCGTCAAGGGTTCGACCGTCCTGTGGCGCAGTCACACCTACCACGCTGGAAGTGGCGGGTCGCTGGCCCCACGTGCGCCCGCGGCGGTGACCTGTCCGGCGCCGGTGTCACCGGCGCCGACCACCACGGTCACCGTGCCGACGACCACGGTCGTCACCCAGCCGGTCACGGTCCCGGTGCCGACGCCGGCTCCGCGGCCTCGCGCGCTGCGGATCCGGCTTCGGATCGCCTGGACGTGGGACCGGGCGACGACGCGGCTGCGCCGGACGAAGGTGGGGACGTTCCCGGGCCGCACCCGGCTGTACCTGCAGTGCCGGGGCCGCGGCTGCCCGCGGAACTCGAGGCTGACGGCGACGGGGATCGGGGCCGTCCATCGTGTGCTGCGCCGGCTGAATGGGCGGCGCTACCGGGCCGGCGACCGGCTGTACATCACCCTTCAGGCCCCGGGATGGCGGTCCGAACGGGCTGAGGTCGACATCCGCTGGGGCCGGCTGCCCAGGATCCGCCTGCTGCGCAGCTGACCGCTCCGGCGGCTCCTACGGCTTGATCGTCGGCAGCGGCCGGGCGTAGCTGCGCGGGGCTCCCACGGCCGCCGCGGTGAAGCGGCGGGCGCCCGCGTACTGGCCGGCGAACCGGGGGTCGTCGAGCGACCAGGTGCGGATGCCGCCGCCCCCGTGGGAGGCGCTCACGAACCGGCCGTGGCCGACGTACAGCCCCACCCGGTCGACGAACTTGTCGCTCTGGGTGAAGAACACGGCATCTCCGGGGTGCAGGTCCCGCTCGGACACCGGCAGGCCGACGTCGAACTGCTCGGCCGCCACGGGCGGCAGCTGGATGCCCTGGCGCGCGTACGCCAGCTGGACGAGCTGGGCGGAGTCCGGGCCGGTCGACAGGGTGGCGCCGCCCGGAGGCGCGCCGTGGCCGGCCAGCCGCAGGGCCTCCTCGGCCACCGCCTGCCCCACCGGCACCGGCGCCGGCGCGCCTGCGGTGGGGGTGAGGTCGGCGCCGTGCAGCAGGTCCTGCGCCGTGGCCAGCTGCAGCTGGTAGCGGTAGCGGTACTGCGCCGCCGGCTGCTCGACGTTGGCCACCCACTCACCCCACGTGCTGGGGCTGTCGGCCAGGGCCGGGGCCTGCGAGCGCGCGGCCACGGCGTGGTCGATGAACCACTGCAGCTGCAGGTCCGGGTGATCGGGATAGCCGGCGTACGGCCCCTCGTTCCAGATCCCCAGGCGCATCTGGAAGAACCCGACCGAGTCCCGGTCCCCGTAGTTCAGGTTGTGCAGCCCCGACTCGGTGAGCGCCGCCATCACCGGCAGCTCCGGCGGCAGCCCGGCCTGCTGGGCCCGCGCCCCCATCCAGGCCGCGATCTGCTGGGGGGTGGCCTGGTCGCCGGGGTAGGGGATCGGAGGCGGCGGGGCCGCCGGGGTGGGCGCGGCGTCCGCCACGCTGGGACCCTGGCCCTGCGCCTGGGCCGGCTGGTGGGCCGGGGCCGGCTGGTGGGCCGGCGAGGGCGCGGGGGCGGACACCGGTGCCCCGCCGCTGGAGCCGTGATCGGGTGCCGCGCCGCCGGAGTGCTCTCGACGGCCGGGCGGGAACGTGAGCTGCGCGGGCTGGGCCGGCGATGGCGCGGCGCCCTGGCCGGACGCGGGCGAGCCGCTCGGCACGGGCGCGGTGGCGGGCGAGGCCGCTGCGGCCGCATGGAGTCCGGCCGGCGCGTGGGCCGGCGGCGCCAGGTTGGGGATGTCGGCCGGCGCACCCAGGTCCGGCTTGACGGGTGGCGCCTGATGCCGGGGCGGGGCGGCGTGGGATGGCGGATGTGCGTGGTGTTGGCTGACCAGACGATCGAGTTCCTGGCCGGCGTCGCGGGCCAGCGCCGGAGCGGCGTGCTCGGCCAGGTGGGCGAGGTCCACCCCCTCGGCGGCCGCGGCCACCATTACCCCGGCCAGGCTGGAGCGCGATTCGCGCAGCTCCAGGGTCATCAGCGCCCGCTCTCCCACTCCCAGACCGCGGGCCAGGCGGGGCAGACCGGCCTCGGTGAGGACTCCCGCCGGGTCGGCGCGGAACCGCCGGCGCAGCTCGGGATCGCCGAGCAGCTGCTCGATCAGGTCCGCGCTGCGCGTCAGCTCAGACATCGCCGCCACCATGGCAGACCTCGCCGGGCGCCGACGCGACGGCGATCACGGTTAGAATCCGCGCCGTGCGTCTGGCGGGCACAGCCATCATCTGCGTGGTGGCGGCGTTCGGTGCCGCGTTCCTCGTGGCGCGGGCGGTGAACCACCAGACTCCCGCACGGGCGGCCACCCCGCCCGCGACTCAGGCCTCGGTCGTCATCCCCCGGGCGACGGGGAGCAATGCCGAGCTCCGGTCCCAGTTCACGCCGATGATGACCGGGCTCAAACCGCGACCGCGCCCCCATCGCCACCGCGCCGTCCATCACTCCGCACCGGCACCAGCCGCGCCCACCGCTCCGACGCAGAGCACGCCGCAGACCACGACACAGCAGTACACGACGCCGCAGCCCACCAGTCCGCAGTACGCGCCGGCCCCGGTGGCGCCGACCCAGCCGAGCACCTCCGGCAGTGGCACCACCCATCACCATCAGAGCGGCGGCGGCTCCGGCACCACCACCATCGGCGGCTAACCCAGCTCGTCGGTCCGGACGGCGCCGGTGGCCAGGGCGCGCTCGGCCAGCAGCAGACGTTTCTGGTTCTGCGGCGCCTCCTCGAGCCCGAAGCGGGTGAACAGCACCCGCAGATGCCCCTTGACGGCGGACAGGCTGAGCACCAGATCGGCCGCGATCTGCTCGTTGGTGGCGGGCGCCGCCTGCCCGTCGCCGGCCAGCGGCCGGCACAGCGCCACCAGCACGCGTCGCTGCGCCTCGGATATCGACGGCGCCGGGACCGTGGGCACGGAGACGGTCGCCAATACGGGCTCGGGCTCCGGGTGGCGGAAGCCCATCACCGTGTCGCCGACGCCGATCACATCTCCGTCGCGCAGCGTCCGCTGTCCCCGTAGACGTTCGCCGTTGACGAAGGTTCCGTTGCGGGACAGGCCGTCGTCCTCGATCACCCAGCGTGGCCCGCGCCGCTCCAGGTAGGCGTGCACGCCGGACACCCGAGGATCCCAGTCGATCTCCAGGTCGCTGCCCGGAGCGCGGCCGAGCACGAGCCGCTCGCCGGTCAACGAGATCAGCCGCTGCTCGCCGGCGTCGTCGCGCAGGAACAGGAACGGCGTGGCCCGGCGGGCGGCGTGCATGATGGCCTGCAGCTCCGTGGGGCTGACGACGGTCCCCAAGACGGCCCGTTCCTGAGCGCGCACGCAGCCAGCGTAGCGGGTGGCGCGGAGGGCTGGTGGGGCCCATGCGGTGGCGGGGAGGGCGGGCCGAACTCATGGCACGCGCGGTCGGACCGGGGCGCTGGCCTGCGCTGAGGCGATCGCCGAGCGGCAGATCCCGCGCAGCGCGGCGAACTCCTCCAGCAGCGCGTCGGCCCGGCGGGTCAGGCTGCCCATCTCGGCGCGGTCGTGCTCGGTCCTCGCCCGGGCCCGGGCGTCGGTCAGCTCGGCCGCGGTCCGGACGAACGCCGCCCGCACCCGGGCCAGCTCCGGCTCGTAGGCGTCCAGCGCGTCGGCCACCGCCGAATAGCCGGCCCGGACGTGCTGCAGCTCGCCAGGGAGCCGGCCGATTGACGTGCGGAACCGGTCGGCAGCCGCGCCCGTCCACGTGGCGTCGTGCTGGGCGGCGGCCAGGCCCGCCCCGGTCATCGAGGCCCGGTCGGCGGCGGCCCGGAACGAGGCCGCGACCGTCGCCACGTCATCCGGAATGGCCGCCAGCAGCTCGGCGGCACGCGGATCGGCGAGCGGATCGGGCACGCGTCTCAGTATCGGTCGGCGCGGCCGGCCCGGGAACCGTCCCGGGGTATCGAACGTGTCATACCTGCCGCTGCTGGGAGCGCAACTGGGTCGGGCGGGACCTATCTCACGAGGCGGGCCAGCGGCTCGAGGCCCGCCCGGATGGTGAGCAGGATGCGCTCCGGGCGGTGGTGGCGTTCGCTGACGGTGAGGTGCAGGCGGTCGCCGGCGTGCAGGCGGATCCCCTTCAGGGCATGGAGCAGACGTCCGACCTGTGGCGCGTTGACGTGGCGCGGCCTGATGCGCGGGCAGCGGGGTCCGGTGCAGACCGCCGAGAGGCCGGAGGCGCGCGGGAGGTGGCTGACGCTGATGGAGCGCAGGCGCGTGGTGGCGCCGCTCCAGTGCCAGCTGATCACGAACCGGGCGCGGAGCGCGCCGCGGCCATGGGGCACGGGCGTCCGCTGCGGGTTGGATGTGGTGATCGTCTGGTCGAGCACCGTCGCGCTGTTGTGAGCGGCGTCGGTGACGGCGATCGCCAGCTCGTGCGCGCCGTCCGGCAGGCCCCGGGTCGGAACCGGCACGTCGACGACCTCGCTGGCGAGGCAGGGCTGCTCATAGTCGAACATGAGCGCGCCGGAGGGGTCGGTGCCCACCGGGACGCACTTCCCGCCGTTGGTGGTGGGCGTGCCGGCCCACACCGTGCGCCCGTCGAGGGCGACCGCCACCTGATAGATCCCCGGCCCCGTCGGCTCAGATGCGGCGAAGACGACGTGCCCCGTGCCCCGGACCCGCGGCTGGAGCCCGCTGCCGCTGAACCCCGACCCCTGCGGCGACACGCTGCTAGACAGCAGGAGGCGGGCCCAGTAGATCTCGTCCAACGCCCACGCGTTGTTCTTGGCGTTCAGGTTGCATGAGATCCCGGTGGATGACGAGCAGTTGGCGTCGGCGACGAGGTCCCCGCCGGCGTCCCTCGGGAGCGCCACTCGGCCGGAGTAGTCCGGGCCGTTCCCGCATGCCACCACCCACGCGACACACTGGAAGAACACATTGCCGAGGGCCGGCTCGCTCAGGCGCGCCTCGGCCACCGCGGACACCTGGCCGGAGGAGTTGTTGCCGTAGCCGTCGGCTGAGAACGTTCCATCGACGGTGCCGCCGACGAGCGTCGATCCGGCCGGTGGCTGGTACTGGAGGTACGCGACCGACCCGGCCGGCGCCGGCGCCAGGAAGCTGAGCTCGGCGCGCATCGGGGACCCCGGAGAGCACTGCGCCGAGGTGATGCCGGCCCCGCCGGACGTGCCGGTCGACCAGCCCTCGCTGGGGGCCGCCGTTCCGCCCGGGTTCTCGCAGGACACCTGCATCCACGTCCCCGCCTGGGCGGCTCCGGCGCCCGCCGTACACATCACCAGCACGGCGGCGGCCACCGCCAGCCCCAGTCGCAGATATCGCCTCATCGCCACCATCACCTCCCTGTTGGCGCGCCAGTGTACGGGCCGCCTCACCCCGCCGCGCCGATCACCGTCGTGCCGGAGCCGGAGCCGGAGCCGCCGCCCCCGCCACCGATCACCGTTGTGCCCGACCCGGAGCCGGAGCCCGACCCGGACCCGCCCCCCTTCGACCCGCCCCCGCCAATCACCGTCGTCCCGGACCCGGACCCGCCGTGGCTCGCCAGCCGGCGGTCGATCCGCTCATAGGCGGCGGCGGCCCGCGCCAGCCCCGTCATCAGCCCGGCCACCTGGTCGGCCACCTCGATGACGCCGTAGTGCCACGTCCCGCAGAAGTGTTCCAGCTCGCCCTCCAGCTCGTGACCGCCCAGCGTGCCCCAGAAGCCGTAGATGACGGTGTGCATCGTGAGCAGCTCCTCGTGCAGCCGGTCCAGCGCGTCGCGCACGGCGAGCAGGCTGCGAGCGTCCACGACGAACCCGGACATGACCGGGAGTATCGAGGCGGCCAGGTCCGGGCGGAACCGGCCCGGGGTATCGAACCGCCAGTACCCGGCAAATCGGCCCTCCGTCGTCGGTACTCTGAGCGCCGGGCCGGCCGAACCACCATTCCCATGCGGGTCGTACTCGACAATCACGCCGATCCTCCCGAGGACGTGGAGCTGAGGCTCGGCCGCGAGGATGCCACGGTGGCCGACCTGCTGGAGGCGCTGCCGGAGGGCGCCCACGCACGCGGGATCGTGATCGACGGCCGCTTCTGCCACGTCGACCTGGCGCTGTCGGAGATCGGGTTGTACGAGGGAGCCCGGATCCGGGCCGCCGACGGCGCGCCGGACAGCGCCGAGCGCTCGCCCGCCCTGCTGGACCTGTGCGTGATCGCCGGTTTCGACGCCGGGCGGCGGTTGGCGCTGCCCCCGGACGGGCTCGCCGTCGGCCGGGACGCCGACTGCGATCTGTCGCTCGGCGACGAGGGCGTCTCGCGCCGTCACGTGCGCGTGCAGCCCAGGCCGGGCGGCCTGCGGGCGACGGTCTCGGACCTGGGCTCGGTCAACGGCACGTGGGTGGAGGGTCGGCGGATCCGCCAGCCGACCGACGTGGAGCCGGGGACGATCTTCGAGGCCGGCGACGTGGCCTTCACCATCGCCCCGCGCGTGAGCGCCCTGCCCGTCGACCCCGTGCGCCAGGCCAGCCTGGCCGGCACGATTGCGTTCAACCGCCCGCCCCGCGCGCGGATGGCCGCTCCCGAGCAGGCGCTGGAGGCGCCCGAGGAGCCCGGCGAGGTCTCGCGGCCGCGGCTGAGCGTCGCCTCGGCGGTCGGGCCGCTGTTGCTCGGCGGGGTGATGGTGATCCTGCTCCACAACGTCATCTACGCCCTGTTCATGCTGCTCAGCCCGGTGCTGGTGATCGGCAGCTGGGTCGAGCAGCGCCGGGCGGCCAGCCGCAGTTCCCGAGGCGGCCGGCGCGAGTACGAGCAGAAGCTGAACACGTTCGGCAAGCAGGTGGCCGAGCGCCAGGCGGACGCGCTGGCCGGCCGCCGGTCGGCGTTTCCGGATCTGGCCGAGATCCTCCGCCGGGCCACCGCGCCGGATCCCCGCCTGTGGGAGCGCCGGCGGGCGGACGACGACTTCCTACGGCTGTCGGCGGGGTTCGGCGAGGTGGCCTTCCGGCCGCGGATGACCGAGCGTCACGCTCCCGCCGCCGACGCCGAGATGGTGCTGGCCGAGCACGGCTGGCTGGAGCTGGCCCCGGTGAGCGTCGAGCTCGCCAAGGGCGGCGTGGTGGGGATCGTCGGCGACCGCGGCCAGGCGCTCAGCCTGGCTCGCGCCCTGCTCTGCCAGGCCGCGGTGCTGCACGGCCCGGCCGATCTCACGACCGCCGTGTTCACCGAGGCCGAGGCCCGCGAGGACTGGGACTGGGTCAAATGGCTGCCCCACGCCCGGGACGCGGGCGGCGCGGCCGGCCGCCAGGTGGCGGTGGGAGCGCGGGCGGGCACCGCGCTGGCCGCCGAGCTGGCCGACCGCGACGAGGACGATCCCCGCCAGGTGCTGGCGGTGCTGGACAGCCCGGAGATGATCGAGGGCCGGGGCGCGGCCGGCCGGGCGCTGCTGCGAGCCGGCGAGAACGTGTCCGGGATCGTGCTGGCCCGGTCCTCCGAGCGGCTGCCCGCCGTCTGCACGACCGTGGTGGAGCTGGCCGGCGAGGCCGGCGAGGCCAGGCTCCTGCGCCCGCAGATCGGCGAGCGCGTCGACCCCCTGCTGGTGGCCGGCATCTCGGCGCCAACGGCGCGCCGCTGCGCGCTCGCCCTGGCCCGCTTCGAGGACGCGGACCTGCACGTGTTTGGCGGGGCCCTGCCCGACCACGTGGGGCTGCTGTCCCTGTTGGGGATCGTGGAGCCCACGGCCGACGAGCTGGACCGGCGGTGGCGGCGCACCGCGGGCGAGATCAGCCTGACGACGACGTTCGCGCTGGCCGAGGACGGGCCGCTGGCCGTCGACCTGGTCAGCGATGGCCCGCACGGGCTGGTGGCCGGGACCACCGGCGCCGGCAAGAGCGAGCTGCTGCGCAGCCTGGTGGCCGCACTGGCCGCCGAGCACAGCCCCACACGGGTCAACTTCGTGCTCATCGATTACAAGGGCGGGAGTGCGTTCGGCGACGCCGCCCGGCTGCCCCACACCGTCGGGATGGTCACCGACCTGGACGAGCAGTTGGGCGAGCGCGCGCTGCGCAGCCTGGAGGCCGAGCTGCGCTACCGCGAGCGGACGCTGCGCGACCATCGCGCGTCGGACCTGATCGAGTACGACCGGATGATGGCCGACGGCCGGGTTCCACCCCTGCCCCGGCTGCTGGTGGTGATCGACGAGTTCGCCACCCTGGCCTCCGAGCTGCCCGACTTCGTCCCCTCGCTGGTCGGGATCGCCCAGCGCGGGCGCAGCCTGGGCGTGCACCTGCTGCTCGCCACGCAGCGTCCGTCGGGGGCGGTCAACGAGAACATCCGCGCCAACACCAACCTCCGGGTGTGCCTGCGCGTTCAGACGCCGCAGGACTCCACCGACGTGATCGACTCGCCGGCGGCGGCCTGGATCCCGCGCAACCAGCCCGGCCGGGCCCAGGTGCGACTCGGTCCCTCGGAGCTGGTCCCGGTCCAGACGGCGCTGGTCAGCGGCGTCACCGCCGGCGGCCGGGCGGCGGCGGTGGCGATGGAGCCGTTCTCGCTGGCTGGGCTGGAGGAGGCGGGCCGCGGGGTGGCGGCCGACGACGGTGCGGCCTCCGATCTGGAGCGGCTGGTGGCGGCGGCCACCGAGGCGTACGGCGACGGACAGCCACCGCGTCGGCCCTGGCTCGAGCCGCTGCCGTCGGAGGTGGGGCTCGACGAGCTGCTGGTCGGAGATCCCACCCGTCCGGTGCGGCCGCTGGCCGGCGAGGGCGGCCTGGTGGTCCCGTTCGCGCTGGCCGACGACCCCGACGCCCAGGCCCAGTACCCCATCGGCTGGAATCTCAATGCCGGGAACCTGCTGCTGTACGGGATCGGCGGCAGCGGCACCACGACGACGCTGACCACGGTGGCGCTGGCCCTGGCCGGGCTGTCGGATCCGTCCCGGCTCCACGTCTACGTGCTCGACTTCGGCGCCGGCGAGCTGGCCGCGTTGGACGGCTTGCCGCACGTCGGAGCGGTGATCGGCGCGTCCGAGCACGAGCGCCAGCGGCGGCTGCTGGGGAGACTGCGGGCGGAGCTGGGCGCGCGGCGGGGCCTCGATCCGGCGGCGCGAGCATCGGCGCCGCGCACCGTGCTGCTGCTGGACGGCTACGCCGGGTTCGCGTCCGAGCACGCCGACATCGGCGGCGACGCCGTCCGCGACGCGCTGGCCCGGGTGTGGGCCGACGGGCCGGAGCTCGGCATCCACGTGGCCATCTCGGCCGACCGGCTCAGCGCGGTCCCGACGGCGCTGGCCTCGCTGGCCCAGCAGCGGCTGGCCTTCCAGCTCGCCGACGCGGCCGACTACGCGCAGTTCGGCGTGATGAGGCGCGCGATCCCGCGGTTCTCGCCCGGGCGCGCGGTGATCGGTGGCAGCGGGCAGCTCGTCCAGGTGGCGCGGGTGGCCGGGGAGAGCGCGCGGGAGATGGCCGCCCGGTCCGCCGGCCGGTGGGAAGGAGCCGATGGGCCGGCGCCGGTGGGCGTGCTGCCGGAGACGGTGTCGGTCGACGCACTGCTCGAGACCTGGCACGCGCAGGCCGGCCGCCCCGCCGGCGGTGAGCTGGTGATTCCGATCGGGATCGGAGACGAGACCCTGGAGGCAGTGGGCTTTGAGCTCTACGAGGGCGACCACGCGGTGATTGCGGGACCGGCCCGGAGCGGCCGCACGACCGCGCTGCTGGTGGTGGCCGAGGCGGCCTCGCGGCTCTATCCCGAGCTCGAGCTGGTGGGGATTGCCCTGCGCCGCTCGGCGCTGCGCGATTGCCCGGCCCTCGGCCGCGTGATCACGGCGGCCGATGGGATCGCCGAGCTGGCCGGCGAGCTGCGCTCCAGCGAGCGACGCACCAGCGAGCGACGCACCCTGCTCTTGATCGACGACGCCGACATGGTCGACGACCCGACCCGGGCGCTCAGCGACCTGTTCTCCGCGCCGCTGCCGACGCTGCACGCCATCGTCGCCGGACGGGCCGACGCGCTCCGGTCGCTGGGGCACTGGAGCGTGGGTGTCCGCCGGTCGCGCACCGGCCTGCTGCTGGTACCCGACGTGACCGTCGACGGGCAGCTGCTGGGCGCCAACCTGCCCCGGCGCCCCGCGCCGCCGGTCCGGCCCGGGTGCGGCTACCGGATCGACGCCGGCGGCTTTGAGCTGGTGCAGGTGGCGCGGCCGCCCGCCTGAGCCGGGACGCTCACGGCAGGTGCACCGGCTGATCCACGATGCCGGGGGCTGCCTGCTGCGTCCGATCGAGAAGGTCGGCGATGACCTCGTCGGAGTACCGGCGGGAGTGCCGCCGCGGGCTCTTCACATATGTGATGAGCGCGCTGGCGCGCACCACCTGGCCATCCTTGCGCTTTACGGCCACGATCGAGGCCGGGGCGCCGAGGCCGAAGCTGTACCCGTCCTGGTAGATCCGCTCTATCTCGCTCCAGGCGATCCGGTACGTGCGCAGCGGGTTTCGCACCGTCAGGTCGTCGCCGGCGATCACGGCGGCGGCCGCCCAGCGCACCAGCGCGACCAGCACGACGAACGCCAGCACGGCCCCGATCACCTCGTTCCCCGTGCCCTTGCCGTTGCCGAACGCGATCACGACCAAAATGACCACGAACGCAATGGCAACCAAGTACCAGGTGAGCCGGGCCTTGGAGAAGTAGACCCTCCGCAATTCGGAGTCAGCCGGCACGGCGCAACCGTACCACGGGGCTCGGGCACTCCCGCCGCTCGGGCGGGCGGCCGGCCTCAGGACGTGCGGGGCGCGTCACCTAGCCGGGCGGTAGCCGCGAGGGCGTCGAACAGGGCTTCCCAGTCCTCGGTCTCGGCCGCCTGAGGCGTGTCCAGCGTGATCGCCAGCAGGCCGTGCTCGGTCTCCAGCAGGTACTGGACCTGCAGCGCGGCGACCGGGAGCTCGCCGACCATCGTGGGCACGAGCCGCCGAACGCGCAGCCCACTGCCGGCCGGCAGCGTGATCGCCGAGACCTCGGCGTCGCCGAACGCGTCGGCGTCCAGCGGCGCCCGCGAGATCGGCGCCGATGGCGCGGCCAGCTGAGCGGTCAGGCCGGCGGCCAGCGGCTCACGGGACTCAGTCACCGCCACCAGACTTCGGAGCATGAGCAACTGGGCCTGGTCGGTCCCGTGTGCGGCGAACGCCAGCGCGTCGGTGAGCGGCGCGCCGAGCGCCTCTGCGGCGGTGGGGTCGAGCAGGTCCAACTCCTGCCAGCCGGCCGGGACCGCGATCGTGAAGGTGAGGTTGCCGTTGGTCATGTCAGCCTCCTTCTCAGCCGCCGTCGCTGGGGAACGCGACGTCCTTGGCGCGGTCATACGCGTAGTGCGCGAGCACGTCCTTGGCTTCCAGGCCACGCTCCAGCGTCTTGGCGGTGGCCAGCGACGAGGACACGCTGGACTGCACGTAGCTGAGCCCGTGCGAGCCGGAGACACTGCTGGTGGCCGCCTGGATCGCGGTCTTCTGATCCGTGCTCAGCGCGGAGTAGGACTGCGACGCGGTCTGACCGCCCTCCCGGCCGGCGACGTATTGCTCCAGCGCGCCTGCCTGTCCCTCCAGGCCGCGGCTCTCGCCCTCCGCGGCCCGCAGGCCCGGGACCTTGACCTCATAGAGAGCGAGCGAGCTTGCGTCCGAAACGACCGTGCCCCAGCTGCCCTTGCCCTCGTAGGCCAGGGCCCCGTCGACGCCAGTCTTTCCGGCCGTGGCCGCCAGGCCGGCGCCAGTGGCGACCGTGTCGGCCGTCGCAAACGCCGCGGCCGCGCCCTCAAAGCCGAGCGCGTCCAGCGGGCAGACGATCACCGCCGCCACCACGGCCACCGCGCCGGCGACGGTGCCCAGGTCCCCGCCCAGCTTCGACCACGCCTTCAGATCGCCCGGGTGGTCGTACACCGCCGCGATGTCGGACGGCAGGCTCACGGCTGCGTCGTACACGCCGGTGGCCATCTTGGCGATGAACTTGCCTGTGGCGGCGAAGAAGTGCCCGGCGCCGCTCATGAAGTTGCCGATCGCGCCCATCACGCCACCCCAGAAGCTCTGGCTGGGGGCCACGCCGGAGGCGCTCGACACGCGTGAGCGGGCGTGCCCGCGGACGGAGTCGAACTCGTCCAGCACCCGGAAGGCCTGCCCCTGCAGGCCTGACAGATCGCCCTGCAGGCGCCCGACGCTCCCGCTGGCGTTCTGGACGGCGGTGTGCGCGTTGATCACGGCGGGACTGCTCGGCTTGGCGTGCGGGGCCGAGGTGGCCGTGGTCAGGTTGTTCTGGGCGGTGCTCAGGTTGCCCTGCGCGGTGGTAAGGCTCGACTGCGTGCTGGAGATCTGGCTGGACAGCGAGCGGAACCGTGACTGCAGCGGGCCCAGCTGGGCCCCGTAGCCGTCCAGCGCCGACGCCGTCTCCCCGTAGGACTGGTGCACCTTCGCCAGATCGCCGGGGAGCTTGCCCAGTTGGGAGCGGAACGCATCGGCCGCGCCGCCGGTCCAGGTGGCGTCGTTATGGGCGCCGTGCAGGCCGCCGATCGCCGTCTGAGCCTGGGCGGCGACGTTGTGAAACGCGCCGGCCAGCGAGGCCACCTCGCCGGGATCGGCCGCCAGCAGGTCGGCCGCGCGGGGGTCGGAGAGCGGATCGCCCACGTCAGCCACCCGCCGCTGTGACGATCGCCTGCTCGGAGGTTCCGTACCCCTGAGCGGCGTAGTTGAGGTGCTGGACGACCTTGCCCATGTGATCGGAGATCTGCCCGATCCCGTAGCCCCAGTGGCTGCAGAAGTGCTCCACCTCGCCCTGGAGGTCAGAGCCGCCGAGCAGCCCCTCGTACCCCGACGCCGTCCCGTGCATCGACTGCATCTGGGAGTGGATGCCGGTCAGGGTCGAGGAGAGCTCGTGCAGGGTCGCCGGATCGACTTGAAACGTAGTCATCGGCGTTCGTGTTCCTGGATCGGAAGTGGTCTCGCCACGATCAGTGCATCGAGGAGCGGATCGCGTCCTCGGTGGTCTGATACTGCGTGCCGGCGTTGGCCAGCAGGCGGCTGATGCCGTCCAGAGCGTCCTTGAGCCCCGCGGCCGACCGGTTCCACTCGTCGTACAGCGTGTGGAACTGACCCGACGCCGCGCCCTGCCACTCGCCGCCGACAACCGCGAGCACCTCGCCCTGCATCCGGCTGAGCTGGTCCTGGATGTTGTTGGAACCGCTCATGACGTTGGAGGACAGAGTGTGCAGCTCCTCCGACGTGACCTTGATGAGACTCATTGAGACGTCCTCCTGGTTGGTTTGCCGCCGCACCACACGACGCAGGGAGGAGTATCAGCGGGCCGGACGGCGCCCGGAAGTGGCCGAGGGTATGGACCCTGCCATACCTGTTCGGGCGCGCCGCCGGCGGGCGGATCAGGGGGCCGGCAGCCGGCCGACCAGGGTCTGCAGGTGCTTCTCCTTGGGCCGGATCGCCGCGCGGGCGCGGTTCCAGGCGGCCTGGTCGTTGGCCCGGCCCGCGGCCGCCAAGTGCATGTAGTGCGTGGCCAGGGAGGTCAGCGTCGTCGCCAACGGGCGGGCGAGCGGGGTGCGGCCCTCCAGCAGCGCCGCCTTGGCGGCCGCCGCGGAGTAGGCCTCGTGGACGGCGCGGACGTCTTTCACCTGAGCGCTGGGCGTGGTGGCGTTGAGCAGCCGGGTCAGGGCCTGGTTGCGGGATACCGCCAGCCGGCCGGCGATCGTCGCCAGCTGGCGATTGGCGGTGAGCTCGTTCCGGGCCTGTCGCTGGGCGGCGATCAACTTGGCGTGCGCCCTGGCCTGGGCCTCCTTGGACGGCCCGGCGGGGCGCGGGCTGTTCGACCCGGCGATGAGCACCCCGGCCACCGCGGCCGCCGCCATCGCCAGCAGGATCCCCAGCACGAGCAGCCGCCGGCGGAGCGTCTCCGGCGTCGCCGGGCCGGTCTCCTCGCCGTCCGGGCGGTGGCGACGGGCGATCCGGAAGATGGTGGTGTTGCTGCGCCGGCGGGCCTTGGCGGGCGGGACGGTGGGCTTGAGCTGCTCGCCGGCGGCGCCGGGGGCGCGGGCGGGGGCGTCCGGCGAGGCGTCGGAGTCAGCGTCGGTGCCGTGCAGACGGGCGGGCGCCGAGTCGGCGGCCGGGCCGGTGACGGTCGGCGGGATCGGGGTGCCGGGCGCCTCCGGGTGGGCGGGGTGGCGCTCGAACGGCGCCGGGGTCAGCGTGCGCTCGCTGCGCGGCCCGGCGTCGGCCACGGCCAGCCGCGCCTGGCGCCGCCAGCGGGGCCCGAGCAGGTCCAGAACCACGTCCTCCAGCGCCACCCAGGCCTCGTCGGCGCTCTGGAAGCGATCCTCCGGCCGCTTGGCCAGCATCCGCTCCAGCCACTGCGCGATCCGCTCGTCCACGTCGGGGGCGACGGTGCGCACCGACGGCACCGGCTCGTGGACGTGGCGGTACAGGACCGCCACCGGCGTGTCGTTCTCCTCGAACGGCACCTGCCCGGTGAACAGCTCCCAGGCCACCACGCCGAGCGAGTAGAGATCGGTGGCCGGCGTCAGGTCGCCGCCCAGGGCCTGCTCGGGCGACATGTAGGCGGGCGTGCCGATCGTCGTCCCGGCGACCGTGACCACGGCCCGGGTGGCCGCCTTGCTGTACGCCCGCGCCACCCCGAAGTCGGCGATCTTGACTCGGCCGTCGACGGCCACCAGCAGGTTCTCAGGCTTGAGGTCCCGGTGCACGATCCGGTGAGCCTCGCCGTGGGCCAGTCCGGCCAGCACCCCCTCCAGCACGCCGGCGATCTGGGCGGTCGACAGCTGGCCGATGTACTGCCGGAGGGACCCGTTCGGCAGGTACTCCATGGCGATGTAGGGCACCGACCCGTCCTCGAAGTACTCGTGGACGGTGACGATGTTGGCGTGGTTCATCGCTCCGGCCAGGCGGCTCTCCTCCACGAAGCGTTCGGCGAAGCTGGAGTCGGCCAGGTGATATGGCGCCAGCTCCTTGAGCGCGACGTGACGCTGGAGATCTCGTTGTAAGGCGAGGTACACGACCGCTGCGCCCCCCCGCCCGATGACCTCGAGCAGGTCAAAGCGACCTACCCGCTTGAGCACTTCTGGCATGGCCATCAGCAGTCTGCCACCGTTAGGCCATGCTATGCGGCGTGTGCCACCGCCAGCTCCGGCGCGCCGACGCGCGCTGTCGGTCGTGCGGAACGCCCCGCGACGGCGCTGTGCACCTCGATCTGGTGCTCCAGGGCGGGGACCGGGTGCCGATCGACCGCCCGCTGACGATCGGGCGGGCACCGGCCAATGACCTGCGCCTGGAGGATCCGAGTGTCTCGCGCGCGCATGCTCGGATCGATGTCGGCGCGGACGGCGTCACGCTGCAGGATGCTGGCTCCAGCTATGGGACGTTCGTCGACGGCCGGGCGCTGTCGGGCCCGGTGGCGCTGGCCTCGGGCATGAGCATCGAGCTGGGCGACTGCTCGCTGGACGTGGCCGAGCGCCGGGATCGGGCCGCCGCGGCCCGCACCATGTCGGTGCCGGCGGGGATCAGCCTGATCGTGGAGCAGCCGTCGGTTCGGCGCGCCCGCATGCGCGGGCAGGCCAACCGACGGCCGCGGCTGCGGTCGGGCTGGTCGCTCAAGGAGGTGCCGGACGGCGGCCATGTGCTCAAGGACCTCCGCTCCGCCGCCTTCGTCCGCCTCGACGCCCCGGAGGCGGAGCTCGTGCCGCTGCTCGACGGGACCCGCGACCTGGTGGACCTGGTCGGCGAGGCGGCCCAGCGCCTGGGCGGCGAGGGTCCCGCCCGGCTGGCCCGGCTGCTGGCTGAGCTGGCCGACCGCGGGCTGTTGGCCGGCGTGGACCAGGACCCCGACCGCGACCTCGCCGAGTCGTGGTGGGCGCGGCTGCTGCGTCCCCGCCAGCGCGAGCTGCCCGGCGTGCCGGCGGCGATCGCGGTGGTCTACCGGCGGGGCGGCTGGCTCCTGTTCACCGCCGGCGGGCTGGCGCTGTTGGCGGCGGTGGCCCTGGTCGGACTCGTGGCGTTCGGCGGGCTCGTGGTGGGCCGTTACGGCACGCCGTTCGTGGTTGCCCGCCGGGTCGGCCTCGGCGCGGTGGCGTTCGTGCTGGCGCGGCTGGCGCTGGTCGCCTGCCACGAACTGGCGCACGGGCTGGTGGCGGAATCGTTCGGGCGGCCGGTGGCCCGGGCCGGCATCAAGGTGGCGCTCGTCTTCCCGTACCTGTTCGTCGACACCAGCGACGCCTGGTTCGAGTCCCGGCGCCGGCGGATGCTGATCAGCCTGGCCGGCCCGGCCAGCGATCTCGTGCTGGGCGGCGCGTTCGCCGTGGCCTGCTGGCTGGCGGCGCCCGGCAGCGTCCGCGACGTGCTGTTCCAGGTCGCCCTGGCCGGCTACGTGGGCGCGCTGTTCAACCTCAATCCGCTGATGGATCGCGACGGCTACCACGCGCTCGTCGACCTGCTCCGGGCCCCCGGGCTGCGCCGGACGGCGGCGCGGCGCCTACAGGCCGCGCTGTCGGGGCGAGGAGGTGGTCCGGGCGGCCGCAGCGCGCTCGCCTACGGCGTGGCGTCGCTGGTGTGGTCGGCCCTGATGGTCGGCGTCGCGGTGCTGCTGTCGCTGCGCTACTACGACACGCTGGCCGCCCTGGCGCCCCCGGCGCTGGTGTGGACGGTGCTGTCGGCGTTCTACCTGGTGCTGGCGCTGCCGCTCGCCCTCCAGCTTCTGCGCCCGCTGTGGACCCGCGTGCAGCGCCCCTCGGTCGATCACGGGTAAGTCTGGATCCACCGATCAGGGCGGATCCAGGCGAGTCCGGGCGGGCCGCGCCGGCGGATCGACGGCCGGTACTGTTGGATACCAGACCTTGGACATCGCCCACGAGGAGAAGCACATGGCAAGCGTTGAGCAGCGGACGCCGGCGGGGGCCAACGGCACGGCATCGGCCGGCACCATCGCCGTCGAGAACCCCGCCACCGGCGAGGTGATCACGACGGTGCCGATCCTCGGCGCGGAGGACCTGGCGGCGATGGCGGCCCGGGCCCGGGAGGCGCAGCCCCAGTGGGAGGCGATCGGCTTCGAGGGGCGAGGCCGGATCATGCGCCGCGCCCAGAAGTGGATGCTGGACAACGCCGACCGCGTGATCCAGGCGGTCGTGCAGGAGTCCGGGAAGACCTACGAGGATGCGCAGGTGGCCGACTTCGGCTACACGGTGGCGGCGCTGGGCTTCTGGGCCAAGGAGGCCGGAAAGTACCTGGCCGACGAGCGCGTGCCCTCCTGGAACAACCCGGTGGCGATCGGCAAGAAGCTGATCATCCGCTACGCCCCGCTCGGCGTGGTCGGCGTCATCGGCCCGTGGAACTACCCCATCACCAACTCGTTCGGGGACTGCATCCCGGCATTGATGGCGGGCAACACGGTGATCCTCAAGCCGAGCGAGGTGACGCCGCTCAGTTCGCTGCTGATGGCGGAGATGCTGCGCGAGTGCGGCCTGCCGGAGAACGTCTTCTCGGTCGCCACCGGCGACGGGAGCACCGGGGCGGCCCTGGTCAGTCAGGTCGACTGCATCATGTTCACCGGCTCCACCCGCACCGGCCAGGCGGTGATGAAGGCCGCCGCGGACGCCCTGATCCCGTGCTACCTGGAGTTAGGCGGTAAGGACCCGATGATCGTCTGCTCGGACGCGAACATCGAGCGGGCGGCCAACGCCGCTGCGTACTACTCGATGAACAACGCCGGGCAGGTGTGCATCTCGGTCGAGCGCTGTTACGTCGAGGACGCGGTGTATGACGATTTCGTCGCCCGGGTGACCGAGAACGTCCGCGGGCTGCGCCAGGGCGAGCCGACCGGCGAGGGGACGGTGGACGTCGGCGCCGTCATCTTCCCGCCGCAACTCGACATCATCGACGAGCACGTCCGCGATGCCGTGTCCAAGGGGGCCAAGGTCCTGACCGGCGGTCACGGCCGCTCCGAGCGCGGCCGGTACTTCGAGCCCACCGTGCTGGTCGACGTCGATCACTCCATGAAGTGCATGCAGGAGGAGACGTTCGGCCCGACGCTGCCGATCATGAAGATCTCCAGCGCCGAAGAGGGCGTCCGGCTGGCCAACGATTCACCGTACGGGTTGCAGGCGAGCGTCTGGACGAACGACACCGAGCGCGGCGAGACCCTGGCCCGGCGCATCCAGGCCGGCGTGGTGTGCGTCAACGACGCCCAGATCAACTACACGGCGCTGAACCTGCCGATGGGCGGCTGGAAGACGTCCGGCGTCGGGACCCGCCACGGGGCCAACGGGATCCGCAAGTACTGCAAGACCCAGTCGCTGTTCGTCACTCGCCGGGCCCTGAAGCGCGAGCCGTTCATGTTCCCGTACACGGCCCGCCAGACGCGGCTGCTACGGCGCTTCTACCAGCTGTTCTACGGCCGGGGCTCGCGGGACTGAGTCATCGCTCGGCGCGCGGGAGGGCTCACCCGCCGGGTGGGCCCTTGCCGTCGAACGTGCCCGCGTCCAGCGCCGCCAGCCCGGACTGGTTGGCGTAGCCGAGGTGCTTGAGGTCGAAGATGTCCTCGATGCTGGCCAGCAGGGCGAAGTGGTTGTAGTAGTCGATCGGGTCCAGGGTGCCGGCCTTGACCCAGCGTGAAATGAGCAGCAGGCCCACCTGACCGCCGCCGCCGGTGGGGCTGGTCTGCCCCTGGCCCAGGCCGAGGCTCGGGGTCGTCGGCGTGGTGGTGGTGGTCGGCGTCGTGGGCGTGGTGGTGGTGGTGGTCGGCGTCGTGGGCGTGGTGGTGGTGGTTGGCGTGGTGGTGGCCGGTGCGGTGGTGGTCGGCGTCGTCGTGGTGGTGGGGGTGGTGGCCGCCGGCGTGGTGGCGCCCGGGGCGGTCGTGGCGCCCGGGGCGGTCGTGGCGCCCGGGGCGGTCGTGGCGCCCGGGGCGGTCGTGGCGCCCGGGGCGGTCGTCGTC
>JBPYFQ010000153.1:0-53522 GCA_051985625.1 Solirubrobacteraceae bacterium | reverse complement strand
AGCGGCATCGGGGATCCCGTCGCCCTCGGTGAGCGAGAAGAACAGGTCCTCCAGCGTGACCGTCTGGGGCGCCATCGCCCGGATCAGCGCCCCGGACTCGATGAGCGCCTGGGACAGGGCGGCGGCTGCAGCGTCGTCGGCGGTGAACGAGATACGCCCGTGGTCGGTGTTGATGTCGCCGATCCCGGGCTGGGCGCGACACACCGCCATGGCCCGCGCGTCGTCGGTCGTCTCCAGCCGATAGCGCGTCCCGGCGCCGCGCTTGAGCTCGGCGATCTCCCCCTCGTACACGATCGCTCCCTGGCGGACGATCGCCACCCGGTTGCAGACATCCTCCACCTCGGCGAGCAGATGGCTGGAGAGCAGGACGGTCATCCCCTCGTCGGCCAGCCGCCGGATGAGCAGCCGCATGTCGCGCATGCCAGCCGGGTCAAGCCCGGTGGCGGGCTCGTCCAGCAGCAGCAGCTTGGGGTCGCGCAGCAGGGCGGCGGCAATCCCCAGCCGCTGGCGCATGCCGTGGGAGTAGCCGCCGACGCGGTCGCGCTGGCGGTGGGTCAGCTCCACGGTCTCCAGCGCTCCGTCGATCCGGTCCCGGGCGCCGTGGCCGTCATAGGCGGCGAGCATCTCCAGGTTGCGCCGAGCGCTGAGGTACGGATAGAAGGTGGGGGCCTCGACGAACCCGGCCACGCCCTCCAGCGCCCGCACCGACTCCATCGGGTCGCGCCCGAACAGGCGCACCGTGCCCGCGGTCGGCCGGATCAGGCCGAGCATCATGCGCAGCGACGTCGTCTTGCCCGCCCCGTTGGGGCCCAGGTAGCCGTACACGTCCCCGGTCCGCACGGTGATGTCGACCCCGCCGACGGCGGTCAGCTCTCCGTAGCGCTTGACCAGCCCCCGCACCTCGAGCGGCGGCGGCCCGGCGGCGGAGGGTGCCGCCGCCGAACCGTCCCGCGAGGTCTCCGGGGACTGCGTCACGGAGTGAGGGCCTTCGCCGCCTGCTCGGCGACGAACGGCTGGACCGAGCCGAGCACCGTGTAGGCCACACCGCCGGACGTGTAGCGGAGCACCGTGCCCAGCGCGGTGGACAGCTCGGTCCCGCTCGCGCCGTTGATCGACACCGACGGGAGGCTCAGGCCGCCGGGCGCCGAGCCCGCGCTGCCGCTCTTGCCGCCCGGCGAGGCCGCGTCGGCCTTCTGCTCGATGATCGCCACCCCGCCCAGGTTCTGGCCGTAGGTGACGAGCGCGGCCGGGTGCCCGCCCCAGTCCAGGAGCGTCGTGTCCTGGCGCGGCAGGCCGACCAGCTTGGCCGGGGCCGCCAGGTGGAACGGGAGGGCCCGGGCGACCGCTCGGAGGCCGGTCACGTGCTTGGCGTGCTTGGCATGCTTGGCCTTCCCGAGCGCCTTGGCCTGCGACGCCGGGGCCGACACCTTGACCACCTTGTAGCCCGCCGGGGGCTTGAGGTCGAACGTCGAGGCCGCCTGCGGGCCGAACGAGATGTTCGTCACCTTCAGCTGGAGCACCGGCGTGCTGTTGCCGCGGGCATAGATCGCGACGTTCAGCGGAGTTCCGGTGATCGCGTCCCAGGCGATCTGGGCGGACCCCAGCAGGCCGCCGTCATGCTTGGGCGACACCCGCACCGAGTAGGCGGGCTGGCCGGCGATGTCCGACGGATTTGAGGTCTTGGCGCCGCTGACGTGCGCGTGGCCGAGGAGGTGGTTGATCCCCGCCTGGAGCTGGGCCACGGTCGGCATGCCGGATCCGGCCGCCTTCTTGTGGGCCTTCGCTTTCTCCGTGCCGGCAGGGATCGTCCCCTGATACACGGTCTGGGACGCCGGGTCCGACACCCAGAACCGGTTGTTGTTGACGACGACCTGCGAGTCGCCGTTGGGCGACTGGAGCTCCAGGCGGAGGCCGTTGGCCTTTGAGAGCCACAGGCGGCCGGTCGCGCCCTGCAGGATCGGGTCCCGGCTGCCGCCGGTGAAGTTGGTCGAGCTGATCAGGTTGTTGGTGAACTGAATGTCGGCTGAGAGGCCGTTCACCGGGCGCGCCGCGAGCGCGCCGTGCAGCGCCTGCGCCAGCGGCTTGGCTTTCGGAACCGGGCCGGAGCCGGTCGAGGCCACGGCGATCGCCGTGCCGGCGCCGATCGCCACGACGAGGCCGGCCAGAATGGCCAGGAGACGGCCGGTCGAGACTGTACGCAGGTATTTCATGTCAGGTCCACCTTCCTAGAACGATGACATCACGATGGCAGAGGACCTTGAAATAACTTTGACAGACCGCCGTCGCGCTACCGTCCCGCTCATGTGCCGGCTGTTCGGAATGAGCGGAGGCCCCGAGCGCGTTCACGCCACGTTCTGGCTGATCGAAGCGCCGGACTCGCTGGCCAACCAAAGCCACCGCGAGCCGGACGGCACCGGGCTGGGCTGGTATGACGGCGGGCGGCCGGTCGTGTCCAAGCAGCCGCTGGCCGCCTACGACGACCGACAGTTTGCGCGGGAGGCCAAGGCGGTGGCGTCGCGCACGTTCGTCGCCCACGTCCGCTACGCCTCCACCGGCTCGCTGTCGCCGCAGAACACCCACCCGTTCCAGCAGCACGACCGGCTGTTCGCCCACAACGGCGTGATCGAGGACCTGCCCCGCCTCGAGGCCGAGCTTGGCGACGCGATGTCGCTGGTCGGCGGCGACACCGACTCCGAGCGGTTCTTCGCGCTGTGCACCCGGGAGATCGACCGCCGTGACGACGTCGCGGAGGGGATCGCCTCCGCCGCCCGGTGGGTGGCCGAGAACCTGCCGGTGCTGTCAATCAACCTGGTGCTCATCACCGACTCTGACCTGTGGGCGCTGCGCTACCCGGACACGCATGAGCTCCACGTGCTGGAGCGCGACGCCGGCGGGCGGGACGGCGCCGCCGAACTGCAGCACGCCACGGCACGGCGGCGGATCAAGGTCCACTCGGCCGATCTGGCCACCCGGCCGGCGGTGACGATCGCGTCGGAGCCGATGGACGACGACCCCGGCTGGCGGATGCTTGAGTCCGGAGAGCTGCTCCACGTCGACGCCGACCTCAACGTGCGCTCGCACCAGGTACTCGACGCGCCGCCCCGCCACCTGCTGACGCTGGCCGACCTCGATGCCCGGGCCCGCAGCTCCCAGCAGCCCCAGGCCAAGGCCCAGACATGACGGCCGCCCGCACATCCGAGCCCCGGACATGAGCGCGGCCCGCACACCGAGGCCCGGACATGAGCGCGGCCCGCACACCCGAGGCCCGTACATGAGCGCGGCCCGCACACCCGAGGCCCGTACATGACCGCGGCGGAGAGCTCGCCGGCCGTCCCGGGCCCGGACGTGACCGCGCCCCGCCTCCCCCCGGCCCCCCGGCTCCCCCGGCTCGCCCAGACGGCCGGGTTCATGTTCGGCGGCGCGAGCTTCCTGGACTGGTGCCGGCGCCGCTACGGCCCGGCGGTCACGCTGGGGACGCTGTTCGACGAGGGGTTCGTCATGGTGTTCGACCCCGATCTGGTCAAGCAGCTGTTCCAGGGCCCGCACGACCAGCTTCATGCCGGCAAGGCCAACGCCCTGCTGGGGCCGATCCTCGGCGACCGCTCGGTGCTCCTGCTCGACGGCGGCGAGCACCTGCGCCACCGCCGCCTGCTGCTCCCGGCCTTCCACGGGCAGCGGATGCTCGCCCACGTCCAGACGATGCGCGACTGCGCCGACGCCGAGATCGACGCCTGGCCGGTGGGCGAGCCGTTCCCGCTGCTGCCGAGCATGCAGGCGGTGACACTGAACGTGATGCTCAAGGCGGTGTTCGGCTACGACCGCGGCCCCGAGCAGGACGAGCTGCGCCGGCGGGTCCGGGCCATGATCGATCCGCTGGCGCGCCCGCGCGGCATGGTGATCCTCGGCGCCGTCATCCGCGGCAGCCGCCGCCGGGCCGCCCGCGCCTTCGCCGACCGCCAGCGCGACGTCGACGAGCTGCTCTACGCAGAGATCGCCCGTCGCCGCGCGGCGCCCGATCTTGATCAGCGCCACGACATCTTCTCCGCCCTGCTGCTGGCCCAGGACGCCGACGGCGAGCGGCTGACCGACCGCGAGGTCCGCGACGAGCTGCTGACCCTTCTGCTCGCCGGCCACGAGACGACTGCGGTCGGCCTGGCCTGGACGTTCGACCTGCTGCTGCACACTCCCCGGGTCCTGGAGCGAGCCCGCGGCGCCGACGACGCCTACCTGGACGCTCTCATCAAGGAGGCCCTGCGGATCCGCACCGTGATCCCGGGCGTCGGCCGGGTCGTTCAAGAGCGCCCGTTCCCCCTCGGCGGCTACGAGGTGCCGGTGGGCATGGAGATCAACCCGTCGATCCGCACCATGCACCGCCGCGCCGACCTCTACCCGCAGCCGGGCGAGTTCCGGCCGGAGCGCTTCCTCGGTCCGGACGCGCCGGACACCTACACCTGGCTGCCGTTCGGCGGCGGGACGCGCCGCTGCCTGGGCGCCAGCTTCGCCCTGACCGAGATGCGCGTCGTCGTGGCCCGCGTTCTGGAGCGCGCCACGCTGGCCGCCGCCGACCAGCGTCAGGCCAAGGTCCAGTTCCGGGTCATCACGCTGGCGCCCAAGAACGGGGTGCGGGTCGTGCAGGAGCGGCCGCCGGGGCCGGCGGTGGAGCCTGCTGTTGATGCTGCGGCGGTGGCGGCCGTCTGAGCCGCCCGTCGCGGTGGGTCCCTCACGGCCCTCACCCGTGTCTCTCGCGCCGTCCTAACCGCATCCCCCGCGGCGGGTGGCCGGCGGGTGGAGGTTTGCCCTGGGGCGAAAAACGGCGGGCAATGAACAGGGCATGGGACGGCGCCCGCGGATCACCGCCGTTTATCAAAAAGTGATAACCAGATGGCCGGTTTGGAGGC
Organism: Solirubrobacteraceae bacterium; assembly: GCA_051985625.1. Classification (GTDB taxonomy): domain Bacteria; phylum Actinomycetota; class Thermoleophilia; order Solirubrobacterales; family Solirubrobacteraceae; genus Palsa-465. The sequence continues at coordinate 48,624 of JBPYFQ010000153.1, read as the reverse complement.
GCTCTAGCCGTCGCTCGGGGCCATTTGGCCCGCCGGGAGTCGCCAGCGGGCGTCGGGCGGGGAGGCCGTGGGGACTTTCACCCCCTCCGGGGCCTGAAACATCCCAAAGCCCCTCCGATCAGGGTCAACGGGCGTTATCACATTTTGATAACGCAGACTCGGTCGACAGCTACCCCTGGCCCATCCCCTGTTCATTGCCCGCCGTTTTTCGCCCCGGAGCACCGAAGCACCCGCCACCCACCCGCCGCGAGGGATCGCGCGTCTACCGATCCCCACCCGCGTACTTCAAGATCGACAGATCGGTCAGCCACTCCACCGGCGCCTTGTCGTCGGTGTAGACCGGCCCGCCGCGCAACGCGGGCGCCAGCCGCCCCGCCGCCGCGGCCATGGGCCCCTGCAGCTGCAACGGGACGTGCCGGTCGGCGGCCAGCATGTTCGCCGCGGACAGCGGTCGCATCGAGGCCATCACCAGCGAGTTGTCAGGGGTCAGCGGGTCACGCAGCACATAGGGGAACACCGAGCGCAGCGTGGCCGAGACCACCTTCTCCAGCGCGGCCGAGTTGGGCAGGTGGCCGACGTTGACGATGAGCGTCCCGCCGGGCCGCAGGTGCGCGCGGGCCAGGTCGAAGAACTCGTGGGTGACCAGGTAGAACGGGATGTAGGGCTGGCGGTAGGCGTCGAGGAAGATCGAGTCGTAGCGGGTGTGGCTGTCCTGGAGCCAGGGACGGGCGTCGGCGGTGTACGTGTGCAGCCGGGGTCCGGACAGATGGAAGTACCGCCGGCCGATCGTGGTCAGCTCGCCGTCGATCTCCACCGCGTCGACCCGCGTATCCGGGAAGAAGTGGCCGTAGGCGCGCGCCACCGTCCCGGCAGCGTCGCCCAGGATGGCGATCCGGCCCGGAGGCCGCTCCGACGCCGCGGCGAACGGGAGCACCAGGAAGTCGTCCCAGTAGCCACCGGTCAGGAACGTGCCCGGGCGGTACAGGGAGTGGATCGCGACCCCCTCGTTGAGCTGCAGCCACCGCACCCCGTCGCGGAACTGGACGACCCGGGCGTACTGATACTCGGTCTCGGCCGAGAAGATGACCCGTCCGCCGGCCACCCCAGCGCCGATCGCCGCCGGTGGGATCGCCAGTGAGGCCGCCACCACCACCGGGACGATCCACCAGCGCCAGGACCGGATCCCCAGCGCGGCCACCACCGCCAGCGAGAGTGCGAACACGATGAACGTCCGGTGCGTGCCGATGGTGGGGATGAGCAGCAGGGCGGCCAGGAACGTGCCGACCAGCGAGCCGACGGTCGAGATCGCGTACAGGCTGCCGATCGTGGTCCCGGTCTCCGACACCCGCTGGACGCAGAGCCGGCCGGCATATGGGGCGACCGCGCCGAGCAGCATGACCGGCACGGCCACCAGTACCAGCACGGCCACCAGGGAGCCGAGGAAGCCGCCGACCGACAGGGACCCCAGCGCGTTGACCGACAACTGCAGGAACGGGTCGCCGACGAACGGCACCAGCGCCAGCAGGACCGACGCCGCCAGCACCACCAGGCACAGCCCGCGCAGGTCGGCGCGGCGGTCGGCCAACCGGCCCCCCAGCCAGTAGCCGACCGACAGCGCCACCAGCACGGTGGCGATCGTGTTGGCCCAGATGATCGTCGAGGCGCCGAAGTACGGCGCGAGCAACCGGGCGGCGGCGATCTCGGTGCCGAGGCTGGCGCCGCCGACGAAGAACGCGATGATCCGGACGGCGAGGCCGTTGGCTGGGGACCCACCCGGCCCGGGCGGACCGGGCCGGTGGCCGTCGACCTCCGTCGATTCCTCGACCTGCGTGACGGCGACCATGGCCGAACCTTAATAGAGTTCCGCGCTCGTGCTGCTCTACGACTCCGCAGTCTCAGGCAACTGTTACAAGGTCCGCCTCCTGCTGGCCCAGCTGGGGATCGCCGTCGAGCGCCGCGAGCTCAGCGTGTTCGACCGCTCCGACCGGCCGGACGTGCTCGGCGGGCTCAACCCGGCGCTGCGGGTCCCCACGCTGGTGCTCGACGACGGGCGCGTCCTGGCCGAGTCCAACGCGATCCTCTGCTACTTCGCCGAGGCGACCCCGTACCTGCCGGAGGACCGGTTCGAGCGCGCGCAGGTGCTGCAGTGGCTGTTCTTTGAGCAGTACGACCACGAGCCGAACATCGCCGTCCTCCGCTTCTGGGAGCTGGCCGACATCCACCGTCCGGCCGCCGAACTGGAGGCCAAGCGCAGCGCCGGCGAGCGGGCGCTCGGCGCGCTGGAGTCGCACCTGGCCGAACGGCAGTTCCTTGTCGCCGACCGGTACACGGTCGCCGACATCTGCCTCTATGCCTACACCCATGTGGCGCCGGAGGGCGGCTTCTCGCTGGAGCCCTACCCGTCGGTCCGCGCCTGGGTGGCCCGGGTGGCGGACCAGCCCGGCCACATCGCAATCACGGACTGAGTCGCGCGCCCGCGCCGAACGTCGCCGCCCGGTGACGACAGATAAGCTGCCGCCATGCGCGAGGCCCTGATCTGCGAGCCGCTGCGAACGCCCGTGGGTCGCTTCGGCGGCATGTTCCGCGACGTACCGGTCACCGGGCTGGCCACCACCGTCATCAAGGCTCTCCTGGACCGCACCGGCGTCCCGCCTGACCAGGTCGACGACGTCCTGCTCGGCCAGGGCTACTCCAACGGCGAGGCTCCGGCCCTGGGCCGGGTGGCCGCGCTCGACGCCGGCCTGCCGGTGGAGGTCCCCGGGCTCCAGGTCGACCGGCGCTGCGGCTCCGGGCTACAGGCGATCATCGACGCGGCGATGATGGTCCAGACGGGGGCGGCGGACATGGTCATCGCCGGTGGCGCCGAGAGCATGAGCCAGGCCGAGCTGTACTCGACGTCTTTGCGCTGGGGCGCCCGGTCCGGCGGAGCGATGCTGGAGGACCGGCTGGTCCGGGGGCGGGTGACCGCCGGCGGCGAGAACTACCCGGTGCCGGGCGGGATGATCGAGACGGCCGAGAACCTCCGCCGCCAGTACTCGATCCCGCGGGAGGAGCAGGACGAGCTGGCGCTGCGCTCCCACCAGCGGGCCGTCGCCGCCCAGGACTCGGTGTTCCCCGAGGAGATCGTCCCGGTCGGGGTCAAGGAACGGAAGGCCGGCACGCGCCTGATCGACCGCGACGAGCACCCGCGAGCCGACGCGACGCTGGACAGCCTCGGCTCGCTGCGTCCGGTCATGGTCCGCAAGGACCCCGAGGCGACCGTCACGGCGGGCAACGCCTCGGGCCAGAACGACGGGGCCGCGGTCTGCATCGTCACCCACGCCGACCGCGCCCGCGAGCTGGGCATCGAGCCGATGGCCCGGCTGGTCAGCTGGGCGGTGGCCGGCGTGCCGCCCAAGACGATGGGCATCGGACCGGTCCCGTCGACCGCCCGGGCCCTGAAGCGCGCCGGCCTGTCGATGGACGACATGGACCTGATCGAGCTCAACGAGGCGTTCGCCGCCCAGGCGCTGGCCGTCCTGCGCGAGTGGGAGTTACCCGACGGCATGGCGCGGGTCAACGTTCACGGCTCCGGTATCTCGCTCGGCCACCCCATCGGAGCCACCGGCGGGCGGATCCTGACCACGCTGCTGCGCGAGATGAACCGGCGGGGCAGCCGCTACGGCCTGGAGACGATGTGCATCGGCGGGGGCCAGGGACTGGCCGCCATCTTCGAGAACGCCCGGGCCGCCTGACGTGACACCGGGCCCCGTGGGCGCGGAGGAGACGCTCCGGACGGTGATCGGAGCGCTGGCGCCGCTGGAGCGGGCGGCCGGCTCCGAGGATGAGCGCCGGGCCGCGGACTGGATTGCCGAGCGCCTGCGCGCGGCCGGATGCGAGACCGCGGTCGACGAGGCGCACTACCGCGGCGGGTACGCCCACCACATGCGCGGGCTGGCGCTGGCCTCGGCGGCGGCCGGGCTGACCGCGCTGGCCAGCCGGCGACTGCGACCGCTCAGCGTGGCGGTGGCCGCGGGCGTGGCGGGAGCGATCGCCGACGACGTGTCCAACGGCCCCCGCCTGTTCCGCCGAGCCGCCGCGCGCCAAAGCACGACCTGGAACGTGGTCGCCCGCGCCGGCGCCGAGACGGCGCCGCGCACCCTCGTCGTCCTGGCCCACCACGACGCGGCGCCGACCGGCAAGATCTTCGACCCTGGCCTTCAGACCTGGCTGGGCGAAACGTTCCCGGGCGTCATAGAACGGATCGACACCTCGCTGCCGCTGTGGTGGACGACCCTGGTCGCGCCGGCCCTGGTGACGGCCGGCGCGGCGCGGGGTCGGCGCGGCATGCTCGCCGCGGGCGTGGCCGGCTCGGTGCTTGCCGCCGCCGTGTTCCACGACGTCGCCACCAGCCCGATCGTCCCCGGCGCCAACGACAACCTGACCGGCGTGGCCGTCCTGGTGGCGCTGGCCGAGCGGCTGCGCGCGCAGCCGGTCGACGGCCTGCGGGTGCTGCTCGCCTCGTGCGGCGCCGAGGAGGTCATTCAGGGCGGGATCTACGGCTTCGCCCGCCGCCACTTCCCCACCCTCGACCGCGAGCGGACCTGGTTCCTCAACCTGGAGACGATCGGCTCGCCGCGGCTGATCATGCTGGAGGGCGAGGGCCCGATCGTGATGGAGGACTACCACGACCGCCGCTTCCGCGACCTGATCGCCCAGACCGCGCACGGCCTGGGGGTGCCCCTGCGTCGCGGGATGCGCGCCCGCACCTCGACCGACTCGGTCGTGCCCAGCCGCGCCGGCTACCCGACCGCCACGCTGGCTTCGATGGACCGCCACAAGCTGCTCTCCAACTATCACCTGATGAGCGACACGCCGGAGAACGTCGACTACGGGACCGTGCTGCAGGCCCTGCACCTGACCGAGGCGGTCGCCCGCGAACTGGCCCGCAATCCCTGGATGTAGCCACGATGCCCGTCGCCACCGAGCTGGCCCTCCCCCACTTCGACCACACCGACGCCTCGCTGCGCGGCGCGCGCTACCGCGAGGCGATGGCCGCCCTGGAGGGCCACGACGGCTGGCTGGCCGCCTGCCCGTTCGGCTACATCGTGCTGGCCCGCGAGCCCGCGGAGTTCTTCCTGCGCACCCGGGACGCCGTGTTCCCCGGGCTGACGATCGCCGAGCTGTTCGGCATCTCCGAGGGCCCGCTGCACGAGGAGATCACCCGCAACATCATCAACCGCAACGGCGGCGATCACCGCCGCCTGCGCAACCTGGTCAACCCGGCGCTGTCACCCCGCGCCGTGGCCCGCTACCGGCCCGCAATGCGCGACTTCCTGGCCGAGCTGCTCGACGGGCTGTCCAGCGACGGGCGTTGCGAGTTCATCGCCGACTTCGCCAAGCCGTACCCGTCGCTCGTCATCGCCTCGGTGATGGGCGTCGAGCGGCGGTGGGCCCCCAAGCTGCACGAGTGGTCAAACGTCATCCAGCGCCAGTTCGACCCGAACAGCCTGACGACCGAGCGCGACGTCATCGAGGCGGCCGTGGCCGAGTTCTACGCCTGGGCCGACGAGCTGATCGAGGCGCGGCGTGGCGACCCGGGCGAAGATCTGATCACCGACCTCATCGCGGCGGAGTCCGACGGCTCGACGCTCGACCACGACGAGCTGCGCAACCTTGTCCTCAACATCCTGGTGGGCGGCGTCGACACCAGCCAGAGCCAGCTGGCCCATGCCGTGCGGCTGCTGGCCCTCCATCCCGACCAGTGGGACGCGCTGCGAGCCGACCCGGAGCGGCTGGCGCTGCCCGCCGTCGACGAGGCGCTGCGCTACGAGCCGATCACGCCGTTCACCGCCCGGATCACCACCGCCGAGGTGGAGCACCGGGGGGTCACGTTCCCGGCGGGCTCGATCGTGCTCGTGTCCGCCTGGCATGCCAACCGCGAGGGCGTCGCGCCGGACGAGTTCGACATCACGGCCGACCGCGGCGGCGCGCGGGTGCTGACGTTCGGCGCCGGGATCCACTACTGCGTCGGCGCCAACCTGGCCCGGGCCGAGATGCAGGAGGCGCTGATCGGACTGGCCGGCAATGTGGAGCGCGTGGAACTGGACGGCGAGGCGGGGTTCGGCACGCCGTCGGGGATCTACGGCCTCGACACGCTGCCGCTCCGCCTCACCTCAGCCTAAACCTGAGCTTGAGACTGGGACGTCACCCAGCCAGAGCAGGGGACAGCCCAACCCGCGTGCTTAGGCCACGGCGCGCCACAGGGCGTCGTCGCCGAGCGCGTGGCGCTCGACGCGCCCCTGGGCCACCAGCTCCAGCAGCGCCGCCTCGGCCGCCCGGCGGTCGACCGCGTCGTTGCCGTGGGTCATGAGCGCCGCCACCTCCTGGGTGGTCAGGCCGCCCGGGAAGTGGTCGAACAGCGGCGCCGGATCCTCCGGCGGCGCCTGGCGCTCCAGCCCGGGATCGAGGTTGGCGATCAGCACGTCGTAGGCCTCGACCGGCTGGAAGCCGCCGGCCACCAGCGCGGTGCCGTTGGACTGGAACACCACCGAGGGCGCCGTGAAGCGCACGGGTCCGTCGGTGGTCGCCGTCTTGCCCTGGAGCTCGGCGGCCGAGCCGGCCGCGGCGCGGGTCGCGGTCTTGTCGGCCTGGTAGGCCTCCGTGACCTCGGGAGAATCGAGCGCGGCGACGATCGCGTCGGCGTCCACGCCGGGCAGGCCGCGCAGCGCGGCCCGCAGGCCCTCGTCGTCCTCCAGGACGAGCGGCGTGTTGAAGTTGGCGAGTTGGATCGCACGAAAGACGGCCCACTCGGTCCCGGGATTGGCCAGGCGGGCGGCGATCACGGCCCGGCAGGCGCGAGCGGTCGCGCTCAGCCGGGGCTTGGGCGCCGGGGCGAACGGCATGCCGTAGCGGCGGCGGAACATGAGCTGCCCGAGGGCACCGCGCAACGGCGTGTAGCCCCGGGCGGCGTACTGGTCGGCGCTCTCGGTCAGGCCGACGAGCACCAGCTTCCAGTCAAGCTGGTCGCCGTAGCGCCACTCAATGACCCGGAGCGCCGGGCTCTCGGAGTACGCCCACGGGCAGGCGGGATCTGAGTACAACGTGGCTGAGATCATGTGGAGAGGGGGGTCGCTGGTTTCAGCTGGTTGATGCCTCAAGTATATGCGCCATCGACCCACGGCTGTCCGGCGGCAGCGCGGCCAGACGGGCGGCGGGCCGCACTGCGGCGGTGGCAAACCCGCAGCTGCGCAGCCGCTCCTCGGCGTCGCCCGCCGTGTCGAAGTGCAGATACACGCGCCCGCGCACGAACGCCCCGAGCCCGAGACGGAACGCGCGCACGAGCGGGCTGGTGACGCTGCCGAGGTGCAGGTCGGAGATGTAGCGCCCGCCCGTAAAGCCCGCCAGCACCCCGGCCAGCCGCTCCCACAGCACGACGACGATCTCGGTGGGCAGGTACCCGAGCAGCCCCTCGCTGATGATCGCCAGCCCGCGCCTCCGATCAAGCTCGCCGGCGAGCGCGGTCAAGTCCTCCTCGCGCAGCACGTCGACGTCCCGGACACGGTGGGCCTCCGACAGCGATCCGATCCGCTCAAGCGCTCGCCGCTTGCGGTCGGCCATGGCCGGCAGGTCGGCCTCGACGTAGGTCAGCCGGTCGCCGTAGCGGTTGGCAAACCGCCAGCCGCGCGGCGACATCCCGGCCGCCACCTCGACCACTTGGGAGATCCCGTGGCGCTCGATGGCGCGTTCCAGCAGCGCGTCGATGGCCAGGTGGCGGGCCAGCAGGTAGGTCTCCAGCGAGGGTCCGCCCAGCGTGCCGCTCACCGTCATGAGCGGGTGCAGCGCGTCGAACATGAGCCGGCCCTCGCGCGTGGCCAGCCACGGGTGCGACAGGCCGTTGCGCCGCCACACCTCGGCCGTGTAGTGGGCGGTCGGGCTGATCGAGCTCATGCGTCCTCCTCCAGCCGGTCGAGCAGGGCGGCCTGGGCGGGGTTGATCCGCTCCCGGGCCTCCGCCAGGGAGAACCACTCCGCCCGGTCGACCTCGGGGAACTCGCGCATCCGGCCTGAGCGGGGCGGCCACTCCATGGTGAACGTGTTGCTGTGGATCTGGGCGGTGTCCAGGTCCCCGGGCAGCGCCCAAACCCGCACGCGCTTCCCTGACTTCTGGCGAACCTCGCCGAGATCGACCGGCTCGCCCGCCGGGACCGGCGAACCCAGCTCCTCGGCGAACTCGCGGCGGGCTGCCTGGAGCGGGTCCTCTTCGCCCTCCACGTACTCGCCCTTGGGAACCGACCAGGCGCCGAGGTCGCGGCGGGCCCACACCGGACCTCCCGGGTGGACCAGGAGGACTTCCAGGGTCGCCTCCCGCTGCCGATACAACAGGATGCCGGCGCTCACTCGCCGGGAGCTCCGTACCGTCGTCAACGGGACCCTTTCACACAGTTGTCAAAGATCCCGTGTTCAATAGCAGGCGGCCCGGGGCGGCGCTCCAACTCAAGTGACGTTTGTCATGGATGATTTCGGCCGCTCGCCACTTACGACCAGGCCCCCGAGGCTGAGCCGGTGGCCGGCTGACGCGGCGAGGTTAACGTCCGGTTGAGGGCGGGTGTGAACACGCCATGTTCACATCCCGCCTCCGGCCCGTGGGTTGGGTAGGGGCATGAACAAACGCAAGAGCATTGCGGTGGCCGCGGCCGTCGGCGCCTTCGCGGCCCTCCCGGCTGTGGCCTCCGCCGCCCCCACCGCTCCCAGCGGGTACACGCTGAAGACGTTCGCGACCGCCCCCACCGGCGCCTCCGGACCCGACGACATCACCTACCTCGACGGGCACGTGTTCGTCGGGTGGCAGAACGGCGTCGGCACGAAGGGCGAGCCCGGTACGGGTGGGAAGACGTATTCGACACTGGTCGAGTACAGCCGGACCGGCCACACCCAGAAGCGCTGGCATCTGACCGGCAAGATCGACGGCCTGGGCGCCAATCCGCGGACCAAGCAGGTCATCGCCACCGTCAACGAGGACGGCAACTCGAGCCTGTACACGATCCGGGCGCCCGGGAAGGTGACGCACTACACCTACTCGCCGGGTCCGGATTCCTCCTCGTCCGGCGGAATCCACACCGGCGGCGGGACCGACGCCGTCAGTGTCTACAACGGGCAGATCATCGTCAGCGCGTCCAATCCGGGGGCGCCCAGTGCGACCGCCGCCTTCCTGGTCCGCCTCAACCGCCACCGTCACGTGGCGCGGCTGTTCCCGACGTTCGCCGACAACGCGAGCGCCACGGATGCGCTGACCGGCAAGAGCGTGACGCTGGCGCTCACCGACCCGGACTCCAATGCCGTCGTCCCGCACTCCAGCCCGCGCTTCGGCGGCGACTTCATGCTGGACAGCCAGGGCGACCAGCAGCTGATCTTCGCCCGGCCCGGCCGGTCGGGAGGCTCGCTGCAACGGCTGGCGATGACCCACGGCGGCACGGCCGCGGGCACCGATGACGTGCGTTGGGCCGAGCACTCCGGCGGGACCCTGTACCTCGTCGACAACGGGACGAACACCATCTACACGCTGACCGGACCGTTCCAGGCCGGCCAGGCGTTCGCCGCGCTGGACACGGTGGGCAGCAACTCGCAGACCACGGAACTGGACACCCTCAATCTGACGACCGGCGCGCTCTCGCCGTTCGTGACCGGCTTCACCGGCATCAAGGGCGTCGTCTGGGCCCCTGGGGGCTCCGACGGCCACGGCCACGGCCATCGCCACCGCGGGCACCGCGGCTGATCGGTCGGCTGACGGTGGCGTGCTCCAACCGGGGCGCGCCACCGCCGCCGGTGGCCCCGGTCACCCGCGCGGCGGGACCTCCTGCACCGCCCAGCGGTTGCCGTCCGGATCGCTGAAGAAGACGAACTTCCCCCAGGGGAACTCCTGGACGTCGGAGACATCGACCCCGCGCCCCGCCAGGTCGGCATGGGCGTCGGCGGCGCTTGGGACGGTGAGCTGCATCCCGGCGACGCTCCCCGGCTCGGAGTCGACCACTCCCTTACCGATGGCGATCGAGCATGCCGACCCGGGCGGGGTCAGCTGCACGAAGCGGATGTCGTCGCTCGGCGATAGATCGTGGTCGGCGTGGAAGCCGACCTGCTCGGTGTAGAACGCCTTGGCCCGGTCCACGTCGGTCACCGGCAACGCCACCAGCTCCAGCTTGTAGTCCATTTGACCCGCTCCTCTCAGAGGTTGTGTGACCGAGATGAACGGTACGGCCCGATGCGGTCCGTCTCGGTCCTCGATCCCGCCGCTCCCGTCCGGAGCCTCAGGCGGCGAGCACGGTCTCCTCGGCGGGCTCGTCCTCGTCCACGAGCTCAGCCAGCCGGACCGGGGCGGCCGCGTCGGACCGCAGCGCCACCGCGGCGATGGCGGCCCCGGCCAGGGCGATCCCGATCGCCACCGTGAACGCCAGGTCGAAGCCGTTGGTGAGCGCCGCGATGGATCCGCCGGCGGTCGCGCCGCGGGTCTGACCACTGGCGATCGTGCTCAGCACGGCCAGTCCGAGCGCGCCCCCCATCAGCCGCGACGTGTTCAGCAGGCCGGAGGCCACGCCGCTGTCGGCGCCCGCCACTCCCTGCATGGCGACGATCGTCGACGGCACCAGCGAGAAGCCCATGCCGAGCGCCGTCAGCACCGCGCCGGCCAGCACGCTGCCGACGTAGCTGCCGCCGGGCGCCACCCCGGTCAGGAGCGCCACTCCGGCCGCCATGACCAGCATGGCGGTCACGATCACCCGCTGGGGGCCGAAGCGGGCCACCGCCCGCGGCGCCAGCGTGGAGCCGGTGAAGATCGAGAGCGTCATCGGCAGGAAGCCGAGCCCGGTCTCGATCGCGTCCAGGTGGAGGACCTGCTGCAGGTACAGCGTCAGGAAGAACCAGGTGGGGAAGTTCGCCGCGTACATCAGCAGGACGATCGCGTTGGCGGCGCGCAGGCGGCGGATCCGGAAGATCGACAAGGGGACGAGCGGCACGCGGGCCACGCGCGCCTCCACATAGGCGAACGCCGCCACCAGCGCGACGCCGAGCGCCAGCGGGCCGACCACCCCGGGCGAGCCCCAGCCGAGGGTGTCGGTGCGGACGATCCCGAACGTGATGGCGATCAGCCCGGCCGTGACGAGTGCCGCGCCCAGCGCGTCGAAGTGCCGGGGCTGGTCGGCGGCCGGAGCGATCGGCGGAATCGCCAGCAGGCCCAGGCCGACCACGACGGCGCCCAGGGGCACGTTGACGGCGAAAATCGCCTGCCAGCCGATCCACTGGACCAGGATTCCGCCCAGGAGGGCGCCGGACGAGGCGCCGAGGGCGCCCATCGCGCCCCACAGGGCCAGCCCGCGATTGCGCTCGCGGCCCTCGGGGAGGGTGCTGGTGATGATGGAGAGGGTGGCCGGCGAGCTGATGGCGCCGGCGATGCCCTGCACGCCACGCGCGCCGATCATGAGGCCGCGGGAGGTGGCCAGTGCGCAGGCCAGCGAGCTGAGGGCGAACATCGCCGTGCCGACCAGGAACACCCGCCGGCGGCCGAGCAGGTCAGCGGCGCGGCCGCCGAGCATGAGCAGGCCGGCGAAGGTCAGGGTGTAGGCGTTGACCACCCACTGCAGGCCGGTGGTGGAGAACCCCAGGCCGGAGCGGATCGAGGGGAGCGCCACGTTCACGATCGAGATGTCGAGGACGACCATGAACTGGGCGAGGCAGACGACGGCCAGGAGCGCGTTGGTGGAGCTGAGCCGCCGCTGCAGAACGTTTCTGGTTGCGAGCATGGGTGTATTCTGCGATCATCGTTATCCAGGTACAAGAGAAGGAGTTATCCTGGTAGTAACGGTTCCCCCCATCGCCTCCGAAACTCCGACCCTGACCCCCGCTGAGCTGGTCGGCGCCACCGCCGAGCGCCGCCGGGCCGAGTTGGCGGACTTCCTGCGCAAGCGCCGTGCCCTGATCAAGCCCGAGGACGTGGGTCTGCCCGGCGGCGGGCGCCGCCGCACCCCCGGACTCCGGCGCGAGGAGGTGGCCCAGCTGGCCGACGTGGGCACCACCTGGTACACGTGGCTGGAGCAGGGACGCGATGTCCGCGCCTCGCTCGACGTGCTGGAGGCGCTGGCCCGGGCGCTCCGCCTTACGCCGGCCGAGCGCACCCACCTCGTCCTGCTCGGCCGCGGCGAGGAGCCCCCGCCCTGCAAGTCCGAGGAGCGGGTCTCCCCGGTCGTCCGGCGCCTGATCGACAACCTCGGCGCCAACCCGGCCTTCGTCCTCGGCCGCCGCTGGGACTACCTGGCCTGGAACGCCGCCGCCGTCGCCGTGTTCGGCGACTACGCCGCCGTGCCCCGCTCGGCCCGCAACCACCTGTGGATCCACTTCATGGACCCGGCTCGCCGCGAGATGTTCGACGACTGGGAGCGCGGCGCGCGCATCATGTGCGCCAAGTTCCGCGCCGACAGCGCCCGCCACATCGGCGATCCGAGCTTTGAGGAGCTGATCTCCACGCTGAAGAAATCCAGCCCGGAGTTCTGCCGCGTGTGGCGCAAGCATGAGGTGGCCCGCTTGGCCGAGGGGCGCAAGGTCGTCCACCACCCGGTGGCCGGCACGCTCGTGTTCGAGCATGCGGTGTTCAACCCGCAGGGGGACCCGGAGCAGCGCATGATTCTCTACTCGCCGCTGCCGGACGGGGACACGCCCGCGAGGCTCTCTCAGCTGCTCGCCGACCTGGCGTAAAGGGCCGGCCGGGAGGCCGGCTGCCGCTCGCCGTGCGGTGGGCGGCTTGTGGCCGCCGCAGGCGTGGTGTGGTCCGGCCCGAGCACGGCGATCGGCGGCCACCTCCCGCCCGTCCCTTCCGCGGCGTGCCCTTGGTTGCCCGGCGTCTCCCCGCGGCCCGTGGCTCGGTTCGCCCGCCAACGCCCGTGACGTTCGACGACTCCGGGGAGAAGCGGCAGTTTTCCTGCCGCCGGTTTTCCCCCAAGTCACCCCCAGTCCGACCCTCCTTCGTTGCCCGCCGTAAACGCGTCGGCCGACGCGCACGACGCACACGATCAGGCCGACGAAAAACGGTACATCCGTACCAACTAGTGGTACATTTGTACCAATGGCTGCCACCACCATCTCCGCTCGTCCCCAGCCTCGTCCCCGCGGCGCTGCCCGGCGCGAGGCGCTGCTGGAGGCCGTGCTCAAGATCGTGGCCGATGTCGGCCCGGATGCGGTGACCCACCGGCGGGTGGCCGAGGTGGCCGGGCTGCCATTGGCGTCGACGACGTACTGGTTCGACTCCAAGGAGCACCTGCTGACGGCCGCGCTGGAGCTGGCCGCCGACCGCGACACGACGCGGCTGCTGGAGCATGCCGCCGATGCGGAGCGCTCCCACGCCGACCCGCTCGACGCCGCCGTGGAGGCCATCGTCGACCAGGTCGACGATCCGCAGCGGTCCAGCCGCGCCTCGCTGGTGGCCTCGTTCGCCCTGCTGCTGGAGGCCGCGCGGCGGCCCGCGTTGCAGGAGGTCTCGCGCCGGTGGACCGAGGCCTACCTGTTGACGGTCGGCCGCCTGCTGGAGGCGGCCGGTTCGCAGCGGCCGCGCGCCGATGCCGAGCTGCTGCTCGGTGCCGCCGACGGACTGGTCATCACGCAGCTGGCCACCGGGACCGACGAGGACCTGACCTCGCGGCTGCGCCGCCTCGCCGTCCTTCTGGTGGACCAGCCATGACCGGGCCGGTGAACGCGTGGCGGTCGCGGCGGGCCGCGTGGGCGACCACCGCGAATCGTGCCGAGCAGCCGATCGTGGTGCTCATCAGCGTGCTGCTGCTGTTCGAGTCGGCGATGTACTCGGCGGTCACCCCGGTGCTCCCGCACTACGCCCACGTCCTGCATGCCTCCAAGCCGGGCGTCGGCGTGCTCACCGCCTCCTACCCCGCGGGGATCGTACCCGGATCGCTGCTCGGCGCCTGGATCGCCGCGCGCCACGGCGTGCGGCGCGCCACGCTGATCGGCCTGCTGCTGTTCGCCGTGGCCATCATCAGCTTCGGCTTCGGCACCAGCATCGTGGTGCTCGACGCGCTGCGCTTCATCCAGGGCATCGGCTGCGGCTTCATCTGGGGCGGCGGGCTGACGTGGGTGATCGCGGTCACTCCCCGGGAACGGCGCGGCGCCGTCCTCGGCTCGGTCATCGCCGCCGCCATCATCGGCACGCTGCTGGGGCCGATCATCGGCACCCTGGCGGTCACGCTCGGCACGGCCCCCGTCTTCACCCTGATCGGCGCCGCCGCGTTCGGCTTGGCCGCCTGGACGCTGCGCAACCCGGAGCCGCCACCCGGCTGGCAGGGTGCCACCTCCGGCACGCCCCTGCGCACGCTGGTCCGGACGCCCCGGATCCTGCTCGGCTCCTGGCTGATCCTGCTCGAGGCCGCGACGATCGGCGCCACCTCCACCCTCATCCCCCTCCGCCTGGCCCGGTTCGGCGCCTCGGGCGTCGTCATCGGCGCCACGTTCCTGGCCGCCTCGCTGGTCAGCGCCCGGGTATCGACGCCGATCGGCCGCGTCGTCGACCGCCGGGGTTCCGGCGTGCCCCTGATGGCCGGGCTGACGCTGACCGCCGTGCTGATGGCGCTCCTCCCGCTGCCCCACTCGGCGGCCGGCCTCGCCATCCTGGCCACGATCGCCCTCGGCGGCCCGCTGACCGCCTATACCGTGCCGGCCATGTCGATCATCACCGAGGCCTCCGAACGGGTCGGCGTGCCGCTCGTCATGGCCACGATGCTGCTCAACCTGGCCTGGGCGTTCGGCGAGACGATCGGCGCCCCGGCGGCCGCCAACATCGCCCAGGCGACAACCGACGCGGTGCCGCTGCTCATGCTCTCGGCGATCATGCTGCTCACCCTGGTCCCGGTGGTCAAGGCGCGGCTGCGCGTCGTCCCCGCCCCGGACGAACCGACCGAGCCGGCGCCCGCGCACCCGGAGCGCGAGCCGGCCGGGGCCTGGCCGCAATGACGGCGCAGCGGCTCGGCGGCCACCTCGTCGCGGAGAGCCTCGCTGCGCTCGGCGCCGACGTGGCGTTCGGCGTGCCCGGCATCCACTCCCTGGCGATCTGGGAGGCGCTGCGCGGCGGCCCGCTGCACGCCTACGGGGCCCGCACCGAGCTCTGCGCCGGGTTCGCCGCCGACGGCTACGCGCGCAGCTCCGGGCGCCCGGCGCCGCTGCTCCTGTCGACCGGGCCCGGGGCGCTGAACTCGCTGACCGCCGTCATGGAGGCGGCCAGCGCGCACGTCCCGGTCGTCGTCGTTGCCAGCCAGATCCCGTCGGACATGGTCGGGCGCGGGCGCGGCTACCTGCACGAGCTGACCGACCAGCTGGCGTCGTTTCGCCCGCTCGTCAAGTCCGCCGTGCGGGCCGAGAGCGCCGAGTCGATCCCCGGCCTGCTCGCCGAGGCGTGGCGCACCGCCCTGTCACCGCCGAGCGGACCCGTCTACCTCGAGATCCCGGTCGATCTCCTGACCGCGCCTGCCGACGGCGCGCCGGTCGGCGCCCTGGATGCGGTCCCCGCCCACCCCCTCGCCCGCCCCGCGCCCACGGAGGCGGTCACCGCGGCCGCCGCCCTGCTCGCCGGCGCCGAGCAGCCCGTCCTGTGGGCCGGAGGCGGGGTCATCCGGTCCGGCGCCGAGGCCGAGCTGCGCGCGCTGGCCGAGCGCCTCGACGCGCCGGTGGCCACGACGTATATGGGCAAGGGCGCGCTTGGAGACGATCACCCGCTCGCCGCGGGCTGCGGCTGCGACGAGGCGGCCTTTCAGCACCTGCTCGGCGACGCCGACGTCGTGCTCTGCATCGGCACCGAGCTCGGGGCCGAGACGACGGCGCAGTACGAGCTGCGCTTCGGCGGCCGGGTCATCCATCTCGACGCCTCGGCTCAGCGGGTCGGCGCCACCTACCCGGCGCTGGCGCTCGTCGGCGACGCCCGGCTGACGCTGGCCGCGCTGCTGGCCGAGCTGCCCGCGCCCCGGACCGCCTCGGCCGGCGCCCAGCGCGCCGCCGCCGTCCGCCGCCGCATCGACGACGGGCTCGACGCCCAGGGACGGGAGACGGAACGGGAGCTGTTGCGCACGATCGAACAGGCGCTGCCCGCCGACGCGGTCACCAGCTGGGACATGACCATCCTCGGATACTGGGCGGCGCCCCACCTCCACCTCCAGGGCGGCCAGGTATTCCTGTATCCGCTCGGCAGCGGAACGCTCGGGTACGCCTGGCCGGCCGCGCTCGGCGCCAGCATCGCCCACCCGGGTCGGACCACGCTCGCGGTCGTCGGCGACGGGGGCCTCCAGTACGCGCTCGGCGAGCTCGGCACCGCGGCCCAGCACGGCCTCGACGCCAAGCTGCTCGTCGTCGACGACGGCGGCTACGGGATCCTGCGCGAGTACCAGCGCGACGCCTTCGGCGAGACCACCTCGGTCGACCTGCCCGGCGTCGATCTGGTGACTGTGACCGAGGGGTTTGGGGTGCCGGTGCGCGCGGCCACACCGGGCGACCTGGGCGAGCATCTGGAGTGGGCGCTGGCCCAGCCGGGCCCGGCCGCCGTCGTCCTCCGGGCCCAGATCGCCGCCGCCGAGCCGACGCCATGATCGCCGCCGCCGAGCCGACGCCATGATCGCCGCCGCGCCGCCGACGCCATGAGCCGCGCCGCCTACGAGCGCCTGCTGCGCCCCTCGGTCATCGGCGTGGGGCCGTACGTGCCCGGGATCAGCTCCGCCGAGGTGAAGGCCCGCTACGGCCGCGCCGACATGGTCCGCCTCAACTGGAATGAGAACCTGTTCGGCCCGTTGCCGGGGGTGGCCGAGGAGACGGCCGCCACGCTCGGCGACGTGTGGGCGTATCCGGAGGAGGCCTACGAGGAACTGCGCCACGCGATCGCGGCCTGGGCAGGCGCCGCCCCTGAACAGGTCGTCCTGGGCCACGGGATCCAGGCGCTCACGTTGACGCTGGTCGCTGCGCTGGTGGAGCCCGGCGACAGAGTCGTCATCCCCCGGCCCACGTACGGGCTCTACGCCCAGGCCTGCGCGGCGGCGGGGGCCGACATCGTCCGCGTCGACAACGACGCCGGCCTGGCTCTCGACCTGCCAGCCCTGGCCACGGCGGCCACCGCGCACGCCGCCAAGCTGGTCTGGGTCTGCGACCCCAACAATCCCACCGGACTGCGCCTGGGCGCGGCCGAGTGGACGGCGTTCCTCGACGGGCTGCCCGCGGACTGCGTGGCGGTCGTCGACGAGGCCTACCGCGACTACATCGACCCCGACCAACGCATCGACCGGCGGGCCGACATCCGGCAGAGTCGCCCCGTGGTCGTGCTGCGCACGTTCTCCAAGATCTTCGGCCTGGCCGGGCTGCGCCTCGGCTACCTGCTCGTCGACGCGTCGCTCGCTCCGCACATCGACGCCGTCCAGGAGCCGTTCAACGTCAACCGCGCCGCGCTGGCGGCCGGCCGGGCCAGCCTGCGCCGCACCGACGAGCTGACCGCCCGCCGCGAGCAGGTCCGCCGCGGCCGGGAGCGGCTGGTGGCCGCGGCGGGGATCACGGCGCTGCCGTCGGACGCCAACTTCGTCCTGCTCGACCTCGGCGACGACGACGTCCGGGTGGCCGAGACGCTGGCCGAGCGCGAGGGCGTGCTCGTGCGCCCGGGATCCGAGTTCGGCCTCCCGCGCCACATCCGGGTGACGACCGGCGAGGAGAAGTTGATGGAGACCGTCGGCGAGCGGATCGCCGGGGCGGTCCGGCGATGAGCCGGGTCATCCTGCTCGACCCGGCCGGCCGGGTCGACACGGTGGCCGGCGCGCTGAGCGGGCACCCGGAGCTGACCGTCGAGCGCGCCGACGCGCTGCCGTCCGGGGACGATGTGGTGGCGGTGCTCGTCCCGCCGGAGATCCCGGTGGGCGCCGAGGAACTGGCCCGTCTGCCCGGCGTCCGGATCGTGGCCGCGACGTCCACCGGCTTCGACCACCTTGACACGGCGGCGATCCCGGCCGCGGGCGCCTGGGCGACCCACTGCCCCGGGTACTGTGACGAGGAGGTCGCCGAGCACGCCATCGCGATGGCCGTCGCGCTCCTGCGCGGGGTCGTTCTCCTCGATCGCTCCGCCCGCCAGGGCATCTGGGACGAGACGCCGTCCCCCCCGCGGCGGGTGGCCGGCGCGACGCTCGGCATCGCGGGGCTGGGCCGGATCGGCCGCGCGGTGGCGCGCCGAGCGCGGGCGCTCGACATGCGAGTGCTGGCCCACGACCCGCACGCCGCGGGCGGCGCCGAACTCGTCGCCCTCGACGAGCTGCTCGCCAGCTCCGACGTGATCACCCTCCACGCACTCCTGACCGCGGAGACCA
This sequence comes from Solirubrobacteraceae bacterium, assembly GCA_051985625.1. Taxonomy (GTDB): domain Bacteria; phylum Actinomycetota; class Thermoleophilia; order Solirubrobacterales; family Solirubrobacteraceae; genus Palsa-465. The sequence continues at coordinate 30,275 of JBPYFQ010000153.1, read as the reverse complement.
AGCACCTCATCGGCGCGCGCGAGCTGGCGCTCGTGCCGGCCGGCGCCTACCTCGTCAACTGCGCACGGGCCGGACTGGTCGACCACGCCGCGCTCGGCGAGGCGCTGCGCGCCGGGCACCTCGGCGGGTGCGCGCTGGACGTCCTGCCGACCGAGCCGCCGCCCCCCGACGAGCCGGCCTTCGGCTGGCCGCGCACGATCATCACCCCCCACTCGGCCTGGTACTCGCCCCAGTCGGCCACCGCCCCGTACCGGATGGCCGCCGAGGCCGTCGCCGCCGTGCTCGAGGGCCGAGAGCCCGACGGCGCGCTCGCTCGGCCCTGAGTTCGTATATTCGCGCTGCCATGGGTGGAGAGCGACGTGTCCTCCGTTCTGCGCGCTGACGCCAACGCCGGCCGGGTGGCGCTGGTCACCGGCGGCGGGACCGGCATCGGACGCGCCACCGCGCTGGAGCTGGCGGCGACCGGCGCGGCCGTCGTCGTGTGCGGCCGCCGTCCGGAGCCGCTGGAGGAGACCGCGGCGGCGGTGGCCGACGCGGGGGGCGCATGCCTGGCGGTGGCCGCCGACATCCGCCAGCCGGCCGACGTCACGCGCGTGCTCGACACGGCGCTCGGGCGCTTCGGCCACATCGACGTGCTCGTCAACAACGCGGGCGGCCAGTTCACCGCACCGGCCGAGGAGATCAGCGACAACGGCTGGCGCGCCGTCCATCGCCTCGCCGTCGACGCCACCTGGACGGTCACGCGCGAGGTGGCGACGCGGTCGATGATCCCCCGGCGCGACGGGCTGATCGTGTTCATCGGCTTCAGCCCGCTGCGCGGCCTGCCCGGCTTCGCGCACGCCTACGCCGCCCGCGCCGCGGTCGGCAACCTGGCGTCCGGGCTGGCGCTGGAGTGGAGCCGGCACCGGATCCGCAGCGTCTGCCTGGCGGTGGGGACGATCGCCAGCGAGGGCCTGGAGCAGTACGGCGAGGAGGAGATCGAGCGCTGGCGGCGCTCGATCCCGCTGGGGCGCATCGGCACGCCGGACGACGTGGCCGGACTGATCTCGTTCCTGGCCAGCCCGGCCGGCACGTACATCACCGGCACCACGATCGCCGTCGACGGGGGTACCGACGCCTGGGGGCTGGCCGAGCCGCCCCCCGCGGGCTAACGGCCGCCGCGCGCGTCGACAGCCGTCGGGTCCCGGGGGCTTGACAGCCGCCGACGCCCCATTTATAAATCGTCATTCAAAACGGTCATTCAAGTTCTGAGGGATGAGAGCAGAGCCCAAGCGCCGGCCGCCGCGCCGCCCCCTGTCCCGGGTGCGCCGGCCCGAGATCCTGGCCACCACGGTCGACCTCCTGCGCGAGCAGGGGCTGTGGAGCGTGCGCGTGTCCGACGTGGCCAAGCGGGCCGGGACCAGCCCCGCCGGCGTCATCTACTACTTCGGGACCAAGGACGAGCTGTTCAAGGCGGCCATCGCCGACGCGGACGCGACGTTCTACGCCACGGTCTGGCCCGAGCTTGACCGGCTGGAGAGCGGCGTGGAGCGGCTGGCCTGGCTGCTGGTCCGCTCCAGCCGCAGCGACTGGGTGCTGTGGATGGACCTGTGGGTCTACGCCCGCCGCCACCCGGAGCTGCTGGAGACGCAGCGCGGGTTCGCCGACCGGTGGCGATCCACGATCGCCGACGTCGTGCGCCACGGGCAGGAGCGCGGCGAATTTGCCTCTGGCGACGCCGACTCCCTGGCCGTGCGCCTGGCCGCGGTGACCGAGGGCCTGGCCGTGCACATGGTTCTGGACGATCCCGGCCGGACCGCTGAGCACTACATCGCAACGTCGCTGGAGGCGGCCGCGGCCGAGCTGGGCGCCGACCTGGAGGCGCTGCGCCGGGCGGCGGACGCGGTGCCCGAGTCATGACGCGCGACCTCCAGGCCCTGTTCAGCCCGGAATCGGTGGCCGTGGTCGGCGCCTCCGAGGACCAGCGGAAGTGGGGCAACTGGCTGGCCCGCGGTGCGCTGCGCGGCGAGTCGCGCCGTCCCGCCTACCTGGTCAACCACCGGGCGTCACAACTGTTCGGACGCCGGGCGTATGCCTCGCTCGCCGAGCTCCCGGAGCGGCCGGACCTGGTGGTGGTCGCCGTCCCCGTGGCCGCCCTCCCCCGCGCCGTCGACGAGGCGCTCGATGCCGGCGCCCGCGCCATCGTGGCCATCACCGCCGGGGGCGACGCGGCCGACGACGCGGCGCTCGCCGCCCGGGTGGCCGCGGCCGGCGCGGTTCTGCTCGGGCCCAACTGCCTGGGCGTGCTCGACTCCGGCGAGCAGCTCGATCTGGCCTCGGCCCCGCTGCCCGCCGGCTCCATCGGCCTCATCTCCCAGAGCGGCAACCTGGCGCTGGAGCTCGGGCTGCTGGCCGAGCCGCAGGGCCTGGGCTTCAGCCGGTTCGCCTCGCTGGGCAACCAGGCCGACCTGGACGCCACCGACCTGGTCCGGGCGTTCACCGAGCATGACGCCACCCGGCTCATCGCGCTGTACGTCGAGGACTTCCGGGACGGCCGCGCGTTCGCCCGGGCCGCCGCCGCAGCGAAACAGGCCGGGAAGCCCGTCGTCGCCCTGGCCATCGAGGACGGGGCGGCCACCGGCCGGGCGGTCAGCTCGCACACCGGGGCGCTCGCCTCCCACGGCGCCGCCATCGACGCCGCCTGCCGCGCCGCCGGGATCCACCGCGTGCGCACCCCGCGGGAGCTCATCGACACCGCGCAGGCCCTCCTGCGCTCGCGCCCGGCCCCGGGCCGGCGGGTGGCCGTGCTGGCCGACGGGGGCGGGCACGGGAGCATCGCCGCCGCGGTGGCCCTCGACCAGGCGCTCGAAGTGCCGGAGCTGGCACCGGCCGTCGCCGCCTCGCTCCGTGACCAACTGCCCGCGGCGGCCGGCGTCAGCAACCCCGTCGACCTGGCCGGCGGCGCCGAGCAGGACGTCGACACGTTCACCCGCGTCGCGCGCACGCTCCTGTCCGAGGATCAGGCCGACGCGCTGCTCATCACCGGCTACTTCGGTGGCTATGCCGAGTACGGCCCCGAGGTGGAGACCGAGGAGATCCGGGTGGCGGCCCGGCTCGGTGAGGTGGCGGCCGAGACCGACCGACCGATCGTGGTGCACACCATGTATCCGCACGGAGCGGCCGGCGCAGCGCTGCGCGGGGCGGGCGTCCCGGTCTATGAGGCCGTCGAGCAGGCGGCGGCCGCGGTGGCGCGGCTGGTCGACGCGGGCGACAGCGCGGCCGGCGTGGTGCCGGACGTTCCGCTCGCGGATGCGGCGGCCGACGGCGACGGCTACGACGCCGCCCGCGCGGTGCTGGCGGCCGGTGGCGTCCCGTTCGTCGCCCAACGCACGGTCGCCGGCGCCGGCGAGGCGCTGGCGGCGGCCGCGGAGATCGGCTACCCGGTCGTGCTCAAGGCGCTCGGCGCGCTGCACAAGTCCGAGGGCGGCGGGGTGGTGCTGGGAATTCCCGACGCCGCCGCGCTGGAACGGGCCGTCGACGACATGGGCGCCCGCCCGGCGTACAGCGTCGAGGCGATGGCGCCGCTCGGCGACGGCGTGGAGCTGCTCATCGGCGCCCGGTGGGACGCGCGCTTCGGCCCGGTGGCGCTGGCCGGCGCCGGCGGGATCCACGCCGAGGCGCTGCGCGACACGGCGGTCGCGCTGGCGCCGGTCGACGAGGCGCAGGCCGAGGCCATGCTCCGCTCCCTGCGGATCGCCCCGCTGCTGCTCGGCGCCCGCGGCCGCCCCCCGGTCGACCTCGCCGCGGCCGCCGCCGCCCTGGCCGCGCTGTCCCGCGTGGCGGCCGCGCATCCGGAGCTTGCCGAGCTGGAGGTCAACCCGTTGCTTGCCACACCCGCCGGGGCCGTCGCCCTGGACGCGCGTTTTGTCCGTGCCACACCGCTACCGAGGAGCCGAGAGGATGCAGTTCACCTACACGCCTGAGCAGCTCGCGCTGCGCGACCGGGCCCAGAGCCTGACCGAGGCCATGATCGGATTCGAGGAGCCGTGCGAGGCCGGCCGCGGGCTGCCCGCCGAGTCGCTGGCCGAGATCCGCCGGCTCACCCTGGACCACGATCTCAACGCCATCAACATGCCGACCGAGTGGGGCGGCCAGGGCCTGTCGATCCTGGACCAGGTGATCGTTCAGGAGCGCCTCGGCCAGCTGACCAACGCCCTGTGGGACGCCGTCTGGCGCCCGGCCAACGCGCTGCGCCACTGCACGCCGGCGCAGCGCGAGCGCTACCTGATCCCGGCCATCAACGGCGACCGGCGCGACTGCTTCGCCGTGACCGAGGAGAAGGCCGGCTCTGACCCCTCGCTGATCGAGACGGTCGCCGCCCGCGACGGCGACGGATTCCGGATCAGCGGCGAGAAGTGGTTCGTGACCGTCGGGGACGTGGCCGACTTCATCATCGTCCAGGCGCTGGCCGGCGACGAGCGGGCGCCGACGCTGTTTCTCGTCGACAAGGACGCGCCGGGCGTGAGCGTCAAGCGGACCCCGGCCTACATGCACACGTTCGTGTTCGAGCACCCGGAGTTCGTGTTCGACGGCGTCCGGGTGGGCGCCGACCAGGTGCTCGGCGAGGTCGGGGCGGGATACGACTACACGCGTGACTGGTTCGTGGAGGAGCGGCTGATGATCGCCGCCCGGGCCACCGGCGCGGCCGAGCGCGCCCTGCGCCTGGCCAACGACCACGCCAACACGCGGGTGCAGTCCGGCGGGGTCATCGCCTCACACCAGCTGATCGGCGCGATGATCGCCGACAGCGTGTGCGACGTCGCGCTGTGCCGCACGCTCACCCACCAGGTCGCCTGGGAGGTCGACAACGGGATGCCGCGCAAGCAGGTGCACGCCAAGGCGGCGATGGTCAAGCTGACCGCGTCCGAGGCCGCCGGGCGGGTCATCGACCGGGCCGTGCAGATCTTCGGCGGGCGCGGCTACATGCGGGAGAACCCGGTCGAGCGCCTGTACCGCGACATCCGGGTGGACCGCATCTGGGAGGGCACGTCGGAGATCCAGCGGATGATCATCGCCGGCGAGGCGCGCAAGCGCGGCCTGGACGGGATGCTCCGCTACGGCGCCGGACTGCCGGAGGCGGCTCATGCCTGACGTGGTGACGGTGGAGCGCCGTGAACACGCGACCGTCGTCGGCCTCACCCGCGGCGCCAAGCTCAACGCCATCTCCGAGCAGATGGAGCGGGAGTTGTGCGACGCCGTGGCCACGCCGGAGGTGCGCGAGGCGACGTGCGTCATCTTCACCGGCGGCCCTGAGGTGTTCTCGGCCGGTGCCGACCTCAACGAGTGGCGCGACTACACCCCGGCCGAGATCATGGCCTCCTACCGGGCCACCGGCGACTTCGCCGAGCGGGTGGCCGACCTGCCGATGCCCACGCTGAGCGCCATCTCCGGGTGGTGCGTGGGCGGCGGCCTGGAGCTGGCGCTGGCCACCGACTTCCGGATCGCCGAGACCGGCGTCCGGTTCCGGCTGCCCGAGGTGGCGCTGGGGATCCTGCCCAGCTGGGGCGGCACCCAGCGGCTGGTGCGGCTGCTCGGTCCGGCCCGGGCCAAGGAGGTCATCCTGCTCCGCCGACAGGTCGATGCCGACGAGGCGCTGCGGCTCGGCCTGGTCACCGAGGTCGTCGCCGACGGCGAATCGCTTTCCCGCGCACTCGAGCTGGCCGAGTACCTGAGCGGCCTCCCGTCGCTGGCGGTCAGCGTCACCGGGCAGGTGATCGACGCGCTGCCGGAGACATCGCGGACCGCCGGCCTGGCGCTGGAGCGGATCGCCTACGGAATGCTGGCCCAGACCCAGGAGGCCTCGGGCGCACTGGCCGAGAGGTGGCCGGCATGAGCGCCGTGCACACCGTGCTCACCGACGAGCAGCGCGCCATCCAGGAGCTGTGCCGGGACTTCGCCGCCCGGGAGATCCGGCCGATCTCGCTCGCCGTCGACGAGGCCGACACCGAGGTGCCGCGGCAGATCTGGCGCCAGGCCGCCGGGCTCGGCCTGACCGCCTACATGCTGCCCGAGGAGTACGGCGGCGCGGGCATGACCGACTGCCTGACCTCGTGCATCGTCCAGGAGGAGCTGTCGCACGGGTGCAGCGGGATCGGAAACCTGATCACCTCCAACGGCTTCTTCGCCGAGCCCGTGCTGGCCCTGGGCGACGAGGAGCAGAAGCGGCGGTGGCTGTCTCCCCTGGGCGAGGAGGACCCGCCATTCACCGCGCTGGCCACCACCGAGCCCCAGTCCGGCTCCGACGCGGCCTCGATCCGCACGCGGGCCCGGCGAGTCGACGGCGGGTACGTCCTGTCCGGCCAGAAGGCGTGGATCTCCAACGGCGGGATCGCCCGGTCCTACGTCGTGTTCGCCACGGTGGAGCCGGGCAGCGGCTACCGCGGGATCACCGCGTTCCTCGTCGACAAAGACGACGAGGGGCTGCGCTGCGGGCCGGCGATCCGCAAGATGGGCCAGCGAGCCATCCCCAACACCGAGCTGTTTCTCGACGATGTGTTCGTGGGCGAGGACCGCCGGCTGGGCGACGAGGGGCAGGGGTTCCTCGGCCTCATGCACACGTTCGACCGCAGCCGGGTCACGCTGGCGGCGTCGGCCACCGGGCTGGCCCGCGCGGCCCTGGAGTACGCGACGCAGTACGCCAAGGAGCGGGTCCAGTTCGGCAAACCGATCGCCGAGCACCAGGCGGTCGCGTTCCGGCTGGCCGACATGGCGCTGCGCGTCGACGCCTCGCGCCTGCTGGCCTGGCGCGCGGCGCAGATGCTCGACCGGGGCGAACGGGCCACCACCGAGGCGGCGATGGCCAAGCTGCACGCCTCGGAGACCGCCATGTGGTGCACGTGGGCGGCGGTGCAGACGCTCGGCGGCTGGGGCTACAGCCGCGAGTACCCGGTCGAGAAGTGGATGCGCGACGCCAAGCTGGAGGAGATCGAGGAGGGGACCTCGGACATCCAGCGCCTGGTGATCTCCCGCGGGCTGCTGCGGTGACGCGTTCCTGAGGCGGACTCGTCACGGGGTGCTCGCCGCCGCTCCCGCGTTGTCAGCTCCCGGCGGGGACGCACACCGCCTGGACGCGACGGATGTGGGCGGCGTAGGCCTCACAGGCGCACTGCTCGCGATCGAGCGCCGCGCCGTAGGCGGCGAAGGCCAGCGTCCGGTCGATGACCGACGCGGCGCAGAACCGCTGGTAGGCCCCGGCCACCTGAGCGTGGGCGACTCGCCAGTCGCAGTACAGCTCGATCAGGCGGTCGACCAGATTCGGATCAATTTCAACAGTCGGTGCGTACATCATCTTCATCCGCTTGACGACACTTTCCGGCACGGTAGGTGGACAATTGCCGGCCAAGAAGGGCCAATTCGGTTTGCCCTTCGTAGACCAATGACGCCTGAGACGGCACTTTTGTGACAGTCGATATTCATCTCGAGCTGGATCGCGCCGAGCCGCTGCGCGCCCAGCTGGAGCGAGAACTGCGATCGGCGATTCGCTCCGGCCGTCTGCGGGCCGGGGTGAAGCTGCCTCCCAGCCGGGTGCTGGCAGGCGAGCTGGAGGTGTCGCGCGGGGTCGTCGTCGAGGCCTACTCGCAGCTGATCGCCGAGGGCTACCTGGTGGCCCGCTCCGGCGACGGGACGCGGATCGCCGACGGACTGGCGCAGCAGCCGCCGGCGCGGCGGGCCCCGTCCGGGCCGGCGCCGCGGATCCGGTACGACCTGCGCAGCGGCGTGCCTGACTTAGCGTCATTCCCCCGCCGGGAACTGCAGGCGGCGATGGCCGGCGTGCTGCGCGATCTCCCGGACGCCGCGTTCTCATACGGCTCGCGTCGCGGCGCGCGGGCGCTCCGGGTCGCGCTGGCCGACTACCTGGGACGCGCCCGGGCGGTGGTCGCCGACCCCGAGCGGCTGTTCGTCTCGGCCGGGGCCGCCCACGGCATGGGGATCCTGTGGCAGACGCTGAGGCAGCGCGGGGCCCGGCGCATCGCCGTGGAGGACCCATCCTGGCGGGCCATCCCCCAGACGGTCATGCAGGCCGGGCTGGAAGCGGTGCACCTGGCGGTCGACGAGCACGGCTTCGGGGTGTCCGAGCTCCAGGACAGCGCCGTCGACGCGGTCGTCCTGTCCCCCGCCCACCAATATCCGACCGGGACCGTGCTCGCGCCCGAGCGCCGGTCCGAGCTGATCGCCTGGGCCCGCCGGAACGGCACGCTGATCGTGGAGGACGACTACGACGCGGAGTACCGCTACGACCGCGAGCCGATCGCCGCACTCCAGGGGCTCGCCCCGGACTGCGTCGCCTACGTGGGCACGGCCAGCAAGACGCTCGCCCCCGGCCTGCGCCTGGGATGGGTCCTGGTGCCCAGCCATCTCGTCGGCGAGATGGCCGACCAGCACGGCGTGGCCCGCGCCATGCCGAGCACGCTGACCCAGGCGGCGTTCGCCGCCCTGCTGGAGCGGGGCGCCATCGACCGGCACCTGCGGCGCACCCGCCGGGAATATCAGACGCGCCGCAGCCTCCTCATCGATGCGCTCAACCGCCACCTGCCCCAGGCGTCGGTCGGCGGAGCGGCCGCCGGCATTCACCTGGTGGCGTGGCTGCCCGACGATGCCGACGAGGCCGCCATCGCCGACGCGGCCGCCGGCCGCGGAGTGGCCATCCACACCCTGCATCAGGACTGCTGGGTAACCGCGCCGCGCGGCCCGGCGCTCCTGCTCGGCTACGGGCTGATCACCGCGCCGGCCATCCCCCGCGCGGTGGAGCAACTGGCGATCGCCGCCGGTTGGTCCTGAAACAGCGCCGCCAGTTGGTCCTCGTCAGCCCGGCCGCACGGCCGTACGATCGCCCGCCTCGTCATGGATGCACGACACGGCAACCGCGCGCTCGTCATCGGGGCTCGAGGCGTCCTGGGGGCGCTCACCGTGCGCGCGCTGGCCGAGGCGGGCTGGGCCGTGCGGGGCGGCGTCCGCCGGGTGGGCGGGGGTGGTTTCGACCAGGTGGAGATCGACCTCGACCGGCCGGAATCGGTGGCCGCCGCGCTCGACCCCGACGAGCTGGTGGTCAACGCGGTTCCCCACCCCGGCCTGGCGGCCGAGCGCCACGTGCTCGAGCACGGCGGCCGGCTGATCAACATCTCGGCGCTGCCCGCGGCGGCCGAGCGTGCCCTGCGCGCGGTGGCCGCCGGCGCGCGGGGCACGGTGCTGATGAACGCCGGCCTCGCCCCGGGCGTGACCAGCGTGGTCGCCGCCGACCTGCTGGCCCGCCATCCCGATGCCAACGAGCTCGAGATCGTGCTCACCCTGTCGACCGCGATCCGGCGGGGTCCGGCCGGCGCCGAATTCGTTCATCGCGGCCTGACCGCGGTGGCCCACCACCGGACCGTGCGTGTCCCGCTGCCCGCGCCGTTCGGCGAGCGACTGTGCGTGGGCTTCGGCGAGGGCGACGCCGGCTGGCTGGGCGGCGTGGCCGAGGGCCGGCTGGTTCGCCTCTACGTGTGCGTCGCCGAGCCGGCGGCGCACGAGCTGGTGCTGGCCGAGAACGCCGCCGGGGCGATGCGAGCGCTGCCGAGGTCGCTGTTTGGCGGTGTCGACGGGGGCGCCGGCGGGGAGCCGGTCGCCCACTGGATCGCCGCGCTGCGCCGGGGCCGGCGGCTGAGCGCGCGGACCGTCGAGTGCCGCGGTGACTTCGCCACCGCCGCGCGCACGACGCTGGTGTTCGCCGATGCCCTGGCCGCGCGACCCGAGGCCGGATGCTTCGGCCCGGAGGAGATCTGCACGCTGCCCGGCGTGGACGCCGCGTTGCGGCGCGCCGGGGTCGCGGTCACCCCTCGACCGCTTCCTCGGTGACGTCGCGGGCGACGAGCGCCGAGTACGCGCCCGCCCGCGCCATCAGCTCCTCGTGGGTGCCGCGCTCGACGATCTCGCCCTTGTCGAGCACGACGATCTGGTCGGCGTCGCGCACTGTCGACAGGCGGTGGGCGATCGTGATGGTGGTCCGGCCCTCGGCCAGGCGCTCGAGCTCGGCCTGGACGGCGTACTCGGTCTGGGTGTCCAGCGAGCTGGTGGCCTCGTCGAGCACCAGCACCGGCGGGTTGCGCAGCACGGTGCGGGCGATCGCCATCCGCTGCTTCTCGCCCCCGGAGAACCGGTAACCACGCTCCCCGACCACCGTGTCATAGCCCTCCGGTAGCGACGCGATCAGGTGGTGGATCCGCGCCGTGCGGGCCGCCTCCTCGATCTCCTCGTCAGTGGCCTCCGGCTGGGCGAAGCGCAGGTTCTCCCGAACGCTGGCGTGGAACAGGTACGTCTCCTGGGAGACGACGCCGACGGTCTGGGCCAGCGAGGCCAGCGACACCTGGCGGACGTCGACGCCGTCGATCGTGACCTGACCCTCCTGGGGGTCGTACAGGCGCGCCACCAGGTAGCCGAGGGTCGTCTTGCCCGATCCGGTCTCCCCCACGATCGCCGTCCGGGTGCCGGCCGGCACCGTCAGGTCGATGTGGCGCAGCGTCCACTCCGAGCCCTCGCCACCGTCGGGCGCCCCGTAGCGGAACGAGACATCCTGGAGCTGGACCTCGCCGAGCACCTCGGCGGGGCGCAGCTGCACCGGGTCCGGAGCCTCGACGATGTCGATCGGCAGGTCGAGGTACTCGAAGATGCGATCGAACAAGGCCAGCGAGGACTCGACGTCGGCCTGGACGCCCAATAGCGAGTTGATGGGGAACAGCAGCCGGGTCAGCAGCGTGGTGAACGCCACCACCGTGCCCACCGAGATGGTGGCCGAGCCGCCGATGAACGCCTGGCCGGCCAGCCAGTAGATGACGGCCGGCTGGGCGGCGAAGACGAACTGGATGGTGGCCATCATCCAGCGCCCGGCCATGCGGCTGCGGACTTCCAGGTCGGCGATCCCCCGGGACTCCTTCGTGAAGCGTTCGGCGAGATCCCCGCCCCGGCCCATCGTCTTGCCCAGCATGATCCCGGACACCGAAAGCGACTCGGAGACGAGCGCGGTCATGTCGGCCAGGCGCTTCTGCTGCTCGGTGGTGATCGAGCGCCGGATCTTGCCCACGCGCCGGGTCATCCACACCGACGGGGGCACGAACAGCAGCGAGAAGATCGCCAGGCGCCAGTCCAGGATGACCATGGCCACCAGCGCGGCGATGACCGTGGTGGCGTTGGAGGCGATCGTGGTGGCCGTGGAGGTGACGACGTTGTCCAAGCTGCCGATGTCGTTGGCGATGCGCGACTGGATCTCGCCCGTGCGCGTGCGCGTGAAGAACGCCAGCGACATCTTCTGCAGGCGCTGGTAGACGGCGGCGCGAAGGTCGTGCATGACGCGCTGGCCGACGACGTTGGACATGTAGGTCTGCCAGACGCTGGCGGCGTTGGTGAACAGGGCCACGCCGATCATGGCCAGCACCAGTTCGGTCAGCAGCGTGGAGTTGCGGCCGAGGATGCCCTCGTCAAGGACGTCGCGCAGCAGGAACGGGTTCAGGAAGCCCACGCCGGCGGAGACCATGATCATCAGCAGCACCGCGGTCAGCCGCGCCCGATACGGCTTGAACAGGGCCAGGATCCGGCGGCCGTCGCGCTGGCGGCTGGGGTCCATCAGGGGCGGCGGCTTGTTGTCCTGACGGCGCAGGGCGCGCATCCCCCCGGAGCCTCCGGCTCCGTTCGCGGCCGCGATCCCTCGGTGTCCCGTGCTCATCGTTGTCGCTTACGATACGAACCCCGCGCGGGGCGATACTGTGTTCGCATGAACGACGATTGGCGCCTGCGGGTCGTGCTCGACGATGACGGTCTGGCGCACCGGCTCGGCGAGCGGCTCGAGGCCGGGGAGATCGAGCACGACCTCGAGCATGCCTTCCACGAGCGGGTGGTGGTGTCCATCAACGGACCCGAGCTGTTCTGCTACACGGGCTCCCGCGAGCAGGCCGAGCGGGCCGAGGAGATGATCCGGCAGGTCGCCGCCGGCGACAACTGGACGATCGAGACGCAGCTGTCCCACTGGCACCCGGTGGCCGAGGAATGGCAGGATCCGGACGCGCCCGAGCCGACGACGGCCGCCGCCACCGAAGCGGAGCGCGAGGAGCGGGTCGAGGACGAGCGGGAGGACTCCGCCGAGCAGGGCTATCCGGAGATGGAGGTCCGGGTGGACACCGGCTCGCGCCATGAGGCCCGGGAGCTCTCGCACCGGCTGGCCGCCGAGGGCATCCCCAACATCCACCGCCACAACTTCGTGCTGATCGGCGCCACCGACGAGGACAGCGCCCAGGCGCTGGCCGAGCGGCTGCGCGGCGAGCTGCCCGACGGCACCCCGATCGCGGTCGAGGAGAACCGCCGAGCGGTCTACGACCGGCGGGTGTGGAGCCCGTTCTCGGTCCTCGGCGGCCTCGGCGGCTGACGGCGGCCGGGGGCTGATTTACCGGATTGCAATCGGAATGAGGGCTTCGCCCGCCGTGATGCGGGGTAACCTCGGCGCCTGAAAGCCTCCAACCGGGGCTTTGGTTTTTGGCCCACAACGTCGATACTGCTCGCCTGCGAGAGGAAACGCACACCCGCGAGACGGCCGGCCGTCTCAAGCCCGTTCCGGCACGTGCCGTGCCCACGCGTGAGCGTGAGAACGACCCGCGGCTGGGCACGAGCACGTTCCCGCCGATCGCCGAGTACGCGTTCCTGTCCGACTGCGAGACGCTGGCGCTGGTGGCGCCGTCCGGGGCGATCGAGTGGATGTGCCTGCCGCGCGTCGACTCGGGCAGCGTGTTCGGCGCGATGCTCGACCGCGACGCCGGCTCGTTCCGCCTCGGCCCGGACGGGATGACCGTACCGGCGGCCCGCCGGTACCTGCCCGGCACCATGGTGCTGGAGACCAGCTGGGGCACGGGCTCGGGATGGATCATCGTCCGCGACGTGCTGCTGATCGGCCAGTGGCACCACGAGCACGAGCGCTCGCACACGCATCGCCGGGCGCCGACCGACTACGACGCCGACCACGTGCTCCTGCGCACCGTCCGCTGCGTCAACGGCGAGGTCCAGCTCCTGCTCGACTGCGAGCCGAAGTTCGACTACGGGCGCGACCCCGCCCAGTGGGAGTACAGCGGGGACGGCTACTTTGAGGGGACAGCGCGCAGCTCCGACGGCAGCGTCGAGCTGAAGCTGACCACCGACCTGCGGCTCGGCTTCGAGGGCTCCCGGGCCGTCGCCCGGCACCTGATGAAGGAAGGCGAGACCGTCTTCTGCGCCCTGTCCTGGAGCGAGCACGCCCCGCCCCAGGACGTCGAGGAGGCGTACGCGCGGCTGACGTGGACGGCCCATCACTGGCAGCACTGGCTCGACCGGGGCAACTTCCCCGACCATCCGTGGCGCACGTTCCTGCAGCGCTCGGCCCTGTCGTTGAAGGGGTTGACCTACGCCCCCACCGGCGCCCTGTTGGCCGCCGCCACTACCTCGCTGCCCGAGACGCCGCAGGGCGAGCGCAACTGGGACTACCGCTACAGCTGGATCCGGGACTCCACGTTCATGCTGTGGGCGCTGCTGTCGCTCGGTTTTGAGTGGGAGGCCAACGACTTCTTCTACTTCATCGCCGATGTGGCGTCGGGTGAGGACAAGCTCCAGGTGATGTATGGGCTCGACGGGGAGCGCGAACTGGAGGAGTACGAACTGGAACACCTCGAGGGGTACGAGCGGGCCCAGCCGGTGCGCGTGGGCAACGCCGCCTACAAGCAGCGCCAGCACGACGTGTGGGGCGCGCTGCTGGACTCCGTGTACCTGCACACCCGGTCACGGGACTCCCTGGACGACCGCGTGTGGAAGATCCTGTCCCGCCAGGTGGAGGCCGCGATCGAGAACTGGCGAGAGGCGGACCGCGGCATCTGGGAGATCCGCGGCGAGCCCAAGCACTTCACCTCGTCGAAGGTGTTCTGCTGGGTGGCCTGCGACCGCGGCGCCCGCCTGGCCCAGCTGCGCGAGGACTTCACCCGGGCCCGGCGCTGGCGCGAGACCGCCGACGAGATCAAGGCCGACATCCTGGAGCACGGCGTCGACGAGCGCGGCGTGTTCGTCCAGCACTACGAGACCGACGCGCTCGACGCGTCGCTGCTGCTGCTGCCGCTGATGCGGTTCCTCCCGCCCGACGACGAGCGCATCCGGGCCACGGTGTTCGCCATCGCCGACGAGCTGACCGAGGGCGGGCTGGTGCTCCGCTACCGCACCGAGGAGACCGACGACGGCCTGGAGGGCCGCGAGGGCACGTTCCTCATCTGCTCGTTCTGGCTCGTCTCCGCGCTGTGCGAGATCGGCGAGGTCGACCGGGCCCGCTCGCTGTGCGAGCGCCTGCTCGGCTACGCCAGCCCGCTCGGCCTCTACGCCGAGGAGATCGACCCGGTCACCGGCCGCCACCTCGGCAACTTCCCCCAGGCGTTCACCCACCTGGCGCAGATCAACGCCGTCATGCACGTCATCCGCGCCGACGAGGAGCTGGCCGAGTCCCACACCCCGTGGGCCGAGTGGAAATAAGGGGTTACGCCGGGCGCAGGCGCACCGGCAGCGTCTTGAGCTGATTGACGAAGCCGGACTCCACGAAGGCGGGCCGGCCCGCCATCTCCATGTGCGGGAAGCGCTTGAGCGTCTCCTCGAACATGATCCGCAGCTCCAGCCGGGCCAGGGCCGCGCCCAGGCAGAAGTGGCGGCCACCGGCGCCGAACGCCTGATGCTCCGGGTTGCGGCGGACGTCGAAGCGGTTGGCGTCCTCGTACCGCGTCGCGTCGCGGTTGGAGGACACGTACCACATGACCACCTTGTCGCCCTGCTTGATCGGCTGGCCGGCGATCTCGGTATCGGCCGTGGCGGTGCGGCGGAAGTGGGCGAAGGCCGGGAACATGCGCAGCGATTCCTCGACGGCCGGCGGGATCAGCGACGGGTCGGCCAGCAGCAGGTCACGCTGGTCCGGGTGCTCCATGAGCGCCCGCATGCCGCTGCAGTAGGTCGCCTTGGTGCTGTCGTTGCCCGCCGCGACGAGCAGGAAGAAGCCCATGACGATCTCGTGCTCCTCCAGCCTGTGGCCGTCGATCTCGGCGTGCACCAGGACGCTGGTCAGATCGTCGGTGGGATGCTCGCGGCGCTCCGCGATCATCTCCGAGCAGCGCCGGAAGATCTCCGGGATCTCGTTGGCCAGGATGCTCCGCAAGCCGTCCGGGTTGAGGTCCGGATCGCCGGCGCCGAGCGACGCGTTCATCAGCCGCGCCCACACCGCGTCGTCCTTGGGCGGGATCCCCATGAAGCTGCCGATGACCCGGCTGACGATCGGCTGGGCCACGTCGGTGACCAGATCGCACGTCTCCGCGCCGTCGAGGCGATCGAGCACGCCGACGACGATCTCGCGGATGGCCGGCTCGTGCGCGGCGATCCGCCGCGGGGTGAAGCCGGCCTGGAACAGCATCTTGAGCCGGTCGTGCTTGGGCGGGTCCATGCCGATGAACATCGCCTGCATGAGCTCCAGCATCAGGTCGCTGACCGCGGTGATGCCCTGCGCCGAAGAGAACGTCCGCCAGTCGCGGCTGACGGTGTGGATGTCGTCGGCCCGGGTGATCGACCAGTAGCCGGCCTCGTCGGGATATTCGGTGACCCGCGCGGTCCAGTGGACCGGGCATTCGGCCCGCATCCGCGCGAACAGCTCGTGCGGCGGGCCGTCGGGCCAGTGCTCGCGCTCGGTGAGCAGTAGCTGATCGAGGTCGCTGCGCGTCGATGTCACGGGGCTTCTCCTCGCCTGGCCGACAACCGGCCGCGGATCATACTGGCTGGCTGGCCAGCCTGGAAGCCAGCCGCCTGGCCCGGACCGGCGCCAGCCGACCGCATTCCGGGTATACGTGGACGGAGATGAATCGCCCCGGCCTCCCCCGCCTCGCGAACCGCCGCGGCCTCCCCCGCCTCGCGAACCGCCTCGGCCTCCCCCGCCTCGCGAACCGCCCCAGCCTCCCCCTCCTCGCCCGGGGGCTGACCGTCGCCGCCGGCATCGCCCTGCTGGTCGCCCTGTTTCTCACCTGGACCAGCATGAGCCTGCAGCAGCTGGCCCTGCTGGCGGTGACCGCCAACGGCAACCTGGGCCGCGTCTCGCTCTC
Organism: Solirubrobacteraceae bacterium; assembly: GCA_051985625.1. Classification (GTDB taxonomy): domain Bacteria; phylum Actinomycetota; class Thermoleophilia; order Solirubrobacterales; family Solirubrobacteraceae; genus Palsa-465. The sequence continues at coordinate 14,136 of JBPYFQ010000153.1, read as the reverse complement.
GCAGAACGCCTGGGCCCTGTACCCGGGGGTGGCGGCGGCCCTGACCGCCGTCGCGCTGGCGGTGATCGCCACCGGCGGGCTCGGCCGTCGTGCCCTCGTCCTGCCGGTCGGCCTGGTCTGCCTGGCCGCGGCGGTGTTCGTCGGCGTCCAGCTGGGCGATCCGCCCTCGGCCCAGCCGGCGCTCAGCCGTGTGACCGTCCCGTCATCCGGCGTGGCGGCGCACAGCACGACCGGGGCGGGCGAGCCGGTCGCGCTCGTCGCGCTCGGGCTCGCCGTCGTGGGCATGTGGGCGATGCTGGCCGCCGCGCACGCGCAGCGGCGCAGTCGCCGGCGGGCGCATCGGCGCCGGGCACTCCTCCAGGCCGGTCGGCGGCGTCAGCCCGTGACCGGCTCGGCCGGGCGCTCGTCGCGCTCGTCGGTGCCGGCCGGCGAGCCGGCGGACGGCTCGGCCTGAGCGACGTCGGCGTCGGCCACGCGCCCCCCGCGTGAGAACGACGCGACGGCGGCGACCAGGCAGGCGATGATGGCGAACGCGAACGCCTCGTGCAGGCCGTTGCGAAACGGCGCCGAGATCAGCTGGGGGAAGAACGAGCGCCCGGTGAGCAGTGTCTGCTGGGCGTGGCTGAGGTGGGCCAGCACGCTGGAGCCGAGCAGATGCTGGATCGGGTTGTAGCCGAGGAAGGCCGCGAACAGGATCGACACCGGCGGAAGGTGCGCGGCCGTCTGGGCGGTGTGGGCCGGCACGCCGTGGGCCTCCAGACCGGTGGTCATGGCGTGCGGCAGCGTGGACGCCAGGCCGAGGATCATGAGCGTGAAGAACACCCCGATCGACAGCACCTGGGCCGAGTTCTGGAACGTCTGGTTCATCCCGCCGCCGGCCCCGCGGTCGGTCGGCGGCAGGCTGTTCATCACGCCGGCGCGGTTGGGCGAGGCGAACATGCCCATCGAGATGCCGTTGAAGAACAGGATGGCGGCGAACAGCGGGTACGGGAAGTTGGTGGGCAGCAGCGTCAGCAGCACGAAGCTGAGCGCGGCCCCGAGCATGCCCCCGGTGGCGAACGGCCGGGCGCCGAACCGATCCGACAGATAGCCGGAGGTCGGCCCGGCGAACAGCATCCCCATCGTCAGCGGCAGCATGTAGATCCCGGCCCACAGCGGTGTGTCGGTGAAGCTGTAGCCGTGTTGGGGCAGCCAGATGCCCTGCAGCCAGATGATGAGCATGAACATCAGGCCGCCGCGGGCCACCGCCGACAGGAACGTCGACAGGGTGCCGAACGTGAACGCGCGGATCTTGAACAGCGGCAGGCGGAACATGGGGTCCGCGACCCGCCGCTCGACAAACGCGAACACGACCAGCGACGCCAGCCCGCAGCCGACCAGGATCAGCACCCGGGGGCTGCCCCACCCGGTGGCCGAGTGGCCATAGGGACGGATCCCGTAGGTGACCGCCACCATGATCAGGATCAGCCCCAGGGCGAAGGAGATGTTGCCCGCCCAGTCGACCCGGGCCCGGCTCGGCGTCGAGATCTCCTGGAGCTTGAGGTAGGCCCAGACCGTGCCGAACAGGCCGACCGGGACCGAGATGAGGAACACCATCCGCCAGCTGATCGGCGCCAGCAGTCCGCCCAGCACCAGGCCGACGAACATCCCGCTGACCCCGACGATGTTGTTGATCCCCAGCGCCATCCCGCGCTGGTTGGCCGGGAAGGCGTCGGTGATGATGGCCGCCGAGTTGGCCAGCAGGCAGGCCGCGCCGATGCCCTGGACGATGCGGAAGACGATCAGGAACAGCGCGCCGCTGGTGCCGGTCAGCCAGTCGATCGTCAGAAGCAGCGACGCTGCCGTGTAAATGACGAAGCCCAGGTTGTAGATGCGCACCCGGCCGTACATGTCGCCGAGCCGGCCGAGGGACACGATCAGCACGCTGGAGACGACCAGGAAGCCGAGGATCATCCACAGCAGGTAGAAGCTGTTGGATGGGACCAGCGGGTCGAGCCGGATCCCCTTGAAGATGTCCGGCATCGCGATCAGCGTGATCGACGCGTCGAGCGTGGCCAGCAGCACCCCCAGGGTGCAGTTCGACAGCGCGATCCACTTGTAGTTCTCGCCCCGCGGATCCGACCGGCTGCCCCGGACCGGGCGCTGCGGGCGGGACCGCCTCCGAGAAGGCTCAGATCCGGTTTTTCTCATTTCCGAATCTGTGCCCTGATCTGCCACTCGGAGTACTGTAGCGGAATGACCATTCCGGCTGGTTCGTCCCGCCCCTCCGCCCCCCGGTCCGGCAGCGAGCGCAGCGAATGGTCGCGGCTCACTCCCCAGGCCAAGCGGGAGCGCCTGCTGGAGGCCGCGACCGAGGTGTTCGCCCAACGCGGGCTCGACGCTCCGATGAGCGAGGTGGCGGTCGCCGCCGGCGCCGGCGTGGCCAGCATCTACCGCGCGTTCGGCTCCAAGCACGAGCTGTTGGCGGCGCTCGTCACCCGCCGCATGAACCAGATCACCGCCGCGGCCGAGGAGGCCGACCGCCGCGGCGGCGACCGCTGGAAGGCGCTCACCGAGATGCTGCGCTCGATGGTCGAGGCCCAGCGCTCGGACTACACGATGCTCGAGGCCCGGATGCGGGTCTCCGACCACCCGGACGTGGTGGCCGCGGTCGCCCGGACGACCGAGGCTCAGGAGCGGCTGCTGGCGGCCGCCCGCGCCGAGGGCCGTCTCCGCGCCGACGCCACCACCCTTGATCTCCGGCTCCTGTTCGCCGCCACCCGGGCGGCGCGCAACGTCGAGCCGGAGCACTGGCGGCGGATGCTGGAGCTCATGCTCGACGCGCTCGACGCGCGGCGCTGACCCGACCGGGCCGGGCCGGCCCACAGAGGGAGGCCGGCCCAGCCACAGCGGGGGTCTATGGGTGATCGCCGTCGCGGGCGATCACATGTACGGGCAGTTGTGGGATCTGCCCGGGGTCCCCGGCCGGGGCGCGGCACCGTGACCGGTGCCGGCCGCCGCACCATGAGCGGTGCGGGGCGTCCCGGGGGCCGAGGATGGGGTGCTGTGGGAGGCGCTGCTCGACGCGGTGGCGGCGCTTGCGATCGCGGCACCGCCGCCCGCCAGGGCCGCGGTTCCCGCCAGCGTCATGAGCACTTTTCGAACCATTGGTCACCTCCTTGATCGGTCCGTGATCGACACGATTGCGCGGGAACGTCGGAGTCGCGTAGGAGGCGGCGAAGAGTTGCCTGGACGTGACTCCATCCCCCGGCTGTCCGCGCGACGCCATCCTCCGCACAGGCCGCGGTACGGACCGCCAATGCACCATTAAGTGCCGCGACGCATTGCGCAGCAAAACACCACGCCTGCAGCGCAAAAACGACATAGAGACGCCAACAGCGTTGGCGATGGCGCCATATCGCCTTTTACTAGTCGACGTACCGGGGGAGGCGGGACTGTGACCGGCAAGGGATGCCTTGCGCAGCGCTTCGTTGGCGCTGGGCGCAGGCTAGGGGTGGGACGTAGTGGAGGAATAGGACGCAGGCTGGGGCTGCTGTTCGTTGTGCTCTGGGCTGGGCTCGCGGTTGAGGCCGTGCTCTCAGTCCGCGCCGCCGCGGCCATTCCGGCGTGGACGACGTACCGCCATGACGCGGCTCGGAGCGGCATCGACCCGGACAGCACGGGCCCGACCACACCATCGCCGGCCTGGCGGACGCCGGCGCTCGACGGCGAGGTCTACGCGCAGCCGCTCGTTTACGGCCCGTACGTCTACGTCGCGACCGAGAACGACTCCGTCTACAAGCTGAGCGCCGCTACGGGCGCGGTCGTATGGTCAGCTCACCTCGCGACGCCGCAACCCAGCTTCGGGTCACACACGCACGCGCTGTGCGGCAACATCAACCCGTCGATCGGGATCACGAGCACGCCGGTGATCGACCCCGGTTCCGGGCGCATCTACGCCGTCGGTGCGGTGCTGGTCTCGGGTGCCGTGCACCATGAGCTGTTCGCGCTGGGCCTGGGCTCCGGGCAGCTTGTCCCTGGCTTCCCGGTGATGGTCGACCCCCCGTTTCCGAAGGGGGGTTCGGCCGCGCTCGAGCTCCAGCGCCCCGGGCTCGCGCTGGACCAGGGACGGATCCTGATCGGCTATGGCGCCTTCTCTGGTTGCGGACCGTTCTGGGGCTTTGTGGTTTCGGCTCCGACCAACGGCACGAGCCTGCTGAGCTCGTTTCAGGTCGACGCCGGCGCTCGGTGGGGTGGGATCTGGAGCGGGGGCAACGCCCCTCCGATCAACGCGGCCGGTGAGGCCTTCGTCGCCACCGGGGACGGCACCAGCACCTCGCCCACAGACCCTCAATTCGGCAGCTCGGTGGTGAGGCTGAACGCCGCCGCGTCACCGCTTGACTGGTGGGCGCCGCCGAACTGGATGTCGCTGGACGCATCCGACCTCGATCTCAGCTCAGGCATGCCGACGCTGCTCCCCGGGGGCTACCTGTTTCAGTCAGGCAAGGACGGCAATGGATACCTGCTGAACGGCGCCAACCTCGGCCACGTCAGCTCACCGGCCGCCGGGGTGCCGAGCTTCTGCCCCCGCGGGAGCTACGGCGGCTCGGTGTTCGACCCCGCCAACTCCACCATCTACGCCGCGTGTCAAACGGGCCTGAAGGGGCTCCGGCTCGGCTCTGGCTCGCCACCGTCGCTGACGGTCGAGTCCGGGTTCTCGGCGCCGGCGGGGGCAATGGGACCGCCGATGATCGCGGGAGGGCTGGTATGGGTCACGAACCCGTATAACGGCAGGCTGTTCGGGCTCGATCTGACGTCGGGTAGGACGAAGAGCCAGTTTTCGATCCCTGAGAACCGGGCCACGGGCGGCACGTTCGTCAACCACTTCGCGAGCCCGAGCGCCGGTGGTGGTCGGCTGTTTGTCGCCAGCGGCGACCAGGTGAGCGCCTTCACCCTCGCCCAGGCGCCCGGGTTGACCGCCTCCATCTCGCCACGCCGGTTTACCGCCAAGCAGGGCGCCAAGCTGCGAGCGACACTGAGCGAGGCCGCCACGCTCAAAGTGGCGATCACCACGCGTCGCCACGGTCACCTGCGCGGTCGCCGCTGCTCATTGAGGGCACATCGCGGCAAGACCTGCAGCGTGGGCGTGACTGTGTTGCGGCTCCGCTTCCGCGCTCACCGGGGTCGGAACGCCTTCAAGCTGCGGCTCCGGCATCTGCATCCCGGCCGGTACGCGGCGCTGGTCTTCGCGACCGACCGAGGCGGCCATCGTTCGCACACGGTCCACATCACGTTCAGGATCGTCCGGGCGCGGCACTAGGCGAGCGGTAGGGCGCACCCCCGGGGCACGACCTTCCGGGTAACCCGTGCCCGCGAAGCGGCGGGCACTACCTCCCGGGTAACCCGTGCCCGCGAAGCGGCCACCCGACTAGTACGTGTCGATCAAGCGCGGCCCATCAGCTTTACCGTCGTCGCGCCGAGGTGAACTTGTCGGACAGGCTGCCGTCCCAGTACAGCCCAAGGCCGAAGTCCTGGTAGGTCGTCACCCACGATGTGCCGTGCTCGTGATACGTCCGCGTTGGGGTCACGATCGTTGCCTTGTAGGCGCTCTTAATGGGGCCGATGCTCACCGAGCTGCCGCCGGCGCCACCAGTGCAGGTGAAGGGACCGGTCCGAGCCAGGTGCTCTGATCCGGTCACGGTGACGTTCAGCGACGTGATCCTGAACACTGCGTGGTAGCCGGTCACCCGGCCTTGGGCGTCGTTGGGATTCGGCAGGTCGAAGACGGGGACGTAGTCGACCGCTCCAGACTCGCTGAACGTTCCCGGGTAGGGTCCACTCGCCGTTCCGGTGAAGGTGAAGTTGGGGCCGGTCTGGTTCGTCGGGCCGTTCCCGCAGGGCAGGAAGAACGGATAGGGAGGGGCATCGAGGGAGGAGGCCGCGTTGAGCGTCTCCCCAGTGAGCCTCGGCCCACGCGACGCCTGCGCGGCGGCAGGCATCACGCACGCGCCGATGGTCACGATCGCAGACAACACACCCCGTCTATGCACGACAGCCCCCTTCTCTCGAGCCCCTTGCCGATGCCGCGATCACGGCGTCGACAAGAACGATACCAGCGCGGGTTTGAGCAATCGGGGTATCGGGATCCGGAGGTCAAGCCGGAAGTGGGGCAACGGGCGTTTCGGGCAGTCGCGGCGTTACCCGGGAGGTAATCGACGGGCCGCACGCGGGGTGGGAGTGTGCTCGGCATGACTACGCACACTTCTCCCTCCCCCGCCCGGCCCGGACGCTGGACGCGGCGGCGGCTCGGACGCCGGGCGCCGCTGCCAAAGCTCGGACGCTGGGCCCCGCTGCCCGTGATCCTGGCCGGCACGTTCATGGTCGTCCTGGACTTCTTCATCGTCAACGTCGCCCTGCCGGCCATGCAGAGCCGTCTCCACGCGTCCGGCTCCAGCGTCGAATGGGTCGTGGCCGGCTACGGCCTGACGACCGCCGTCCTGCTCATCACCGGCGCCCGCATGGGCGACCGGTGGGGCCGCCGTCGGGTGTTCACCGTCGGACTGACCCTGTTCACGCTCAGCTCGGCCGCGTGCGGCGTGGCCGCCTCGCCGGAGATGCTCGTCATCGCCCGGCTGGCCCAGGGTGCGGCCGGCGCCCTGCTCATGCCCAACGTGATCGCCATCATCGGCGTCCTGTACCAGGGCGCCGACCGTGCCCGGGCGCTCGCCGCCTATGGGATGGTGATGGGCCTGGCCGCGGTGTCCGGTCAGTTGATCGGCGGCATCCTGGTGCAGGTCGACCCGGCCGGCCTGAGCTGGCGCAGCTGCTTCCTCATCAACGTCCCCATCGGCGCCGCGGCCGTGACCGCCGCGCGGCGCGTCATCCCGGAGTCCAGCTCGCAGCGGGTCGGCGGCATCGACGCGCTCGGCACGCTGCTGGTCACGCTCGGTCTGACCGCCGTCGTGCTGCCGCTCGTCGAGGGCCGCGCCCACGGCTGGCCGCTCTGGACCTGGCTGTCGCTGGCCGCGGCGCCGTTCCTGTTCGGGGCGTTCGCCGCCCAGCAGCGGCGACTGGCCGCCCGGGGCGCAACCGGCCTGCTGCCGCAGGGGATGCTCGCCACTCCCGGACTGGCCGCCGGGCTGGCCGCCCAGCTGCTGTTCTGGTGCGGCCAGGCGTCGTTCTTCCTGGTCCTGTCGCTGTACCTGCAGCAGGGGCGCGGCCTGAGCGCGCTGCACGCCGGCCTGGTGTTCACCATCCTGGCCGTCGCCTACCTGGCCACGTCGATGCAGGCGCCGGCGATGACGCTGCGCCACGGCCGGCGGGTGCTGGCCACCGGCGCGCTCGTCCTCGCGGCCGGTCACGTGGCGCTGGCCGTCGCCGTCGGCGAGGTCGGCGTGGGCGGCTCGGTGCTGGCGCTGGTGCCCGGCCTGGTGTTGGTCGGCGCCGGCATGGGCCTGGGAATCACCCCGCTGGCGTCGCTGATCATGGCGTCGCTGGAGCCCGAGCGGGCCGGGGCCGTCTCCGGCGTGCTGTCGACGATGCAGAACGTGGGCGGCGCGCTCGGCGTCGCCATCATCGGCGTCATCTTCTACGGCGCCCTCTCGCACGGCATCGGGCACGCGTTCCAGCTGAGCGTGGCGACCCTGGCGGTCGCGCTGGTCGGAGTGGCGGCGCTGACGCGCCTGCTCCCCGCGCCGGCCCGCGCTGCGCAATCGACCTCCGCCGCCCCGCAGCCGGCCGCCGCCACTCCGCGGGCGACCATGGCCGCCCCTCAGCCGGCCGCCGCGAAGGTAGGCTCGTGATGGTGACCGCGGTCGAATCACACCGGGTGGGCCCGCTGTTGCGCGACTGGCGCCAGCGCCGGCGGCTGAGTCAGATGGAGCTCGCCCTGGAGGCCGGGGTGTCGACGAGGCATCTCAGCTTCGTCGAGACCGGCCGCTCCCGGCCGAGCGCCGAGATGGTGCTCCACCTGGCCGACCGGCTGGAGGTGCCTCTGCGGGAGCGCAACGAGCTTCTGCTGGCGGCCGGGTTCGCCCCGCAGTACTCGTCGCGGTCGTTCGAGGACCCCGCGCTCCGCGAGGTCCGCGACGCGGTGAGCCGGGTGTTGGCCGCCCACGAGCCGTACCCGGCGATCGCGGTGGACCGCTACTGGAACCTGGTGGCCTCCAACGAGGCCCTCGGCCCGTTCCTGGAGGGCGTGGCGCCGGACCTGCTCGTGCCGCCGGTGAACACGATGCGGCTGGCGCTCCATCCGGAGGGCGTGGCGCCGAGGATCCTCAACCTGGGCGAATACCGCGCGGACCTGATTGAGCGGCTGGACCGGGCGGCGCGGCTCACCGGCGACCCCGAACTCGCCGAACTGCGCGACGAGATGCTCGGCTACCCGGGCCCGGAAGCGCCATCGCAAGCGTCCGCGTCTGTCCCCGCCGTGGCGGTGGGGTTGCGGCTGGCGCCGCCCCCGGGCGATGACGGCCCGGAGCTGAGCTTCTTCAGCACCATCACCACGTTCGGCACCGCCGTGGACGTCACCGTGTCGGAGCTGGCCCTCGAGGCCTTCTTCCCCGCCGACCCGGCCACCGCGGAGCACCTCCATCGCGGCCGAGACGCAAGTTAAGCCGGATATAGCCGCTTATTTTGCATCTCGGCGCGCGGGGGGCCGCGCGGGGGACGCCGCGCGCGGGAGGCGCCGCGCGCGGGGCGGGGTCAGCGCCGGCGAGCCGCCGGTTCCAGCCCCGGGTTCGGCCACCCGCCGTCGGACGGGTTGACGTTGACGCCCGGCGCGACGATCTCGTCGATCCGATCCAGCACGTCGTCGGACAGATCGACGTCGAGCGCCGCCAACTGGGACTCCAGGTGCTCCATGGTGCGCGGGCCGATGATCGCGGCGGTCACCCCAGGGTGGCGGATGACGAACGCGATCGCCATCTGGATCAGCGTCAGCCCGGCCTCCTCGGCCAGCCGAGCGAGCGCGTCGGCGGCCTCCAACTTGCGCTGGTTGGCCGGCAGCGACAGGTCAAAGCGCTGGGGCAGTCGCTCGGCCCGGGTCGAGCCCGGCGTCTCGGCGCCCAGCCGGTAGCGCCCGGACAGCCAGCCGCCCGCCAGCGGGCTCCACGGGATCACGCCCATGCCGTGGCGTTGCGTGGTCGGCAGCACGTCCTTCTCGATCTCGCGCACCAGCATCGAGTACGGCGGCTGCTCGCACACGAACCGCTCGCGGCCCCGGCGCTCGGCCACCCACTGCGCCTCGACGATCTGCGAGGCCGGGAACGTGGAGGAGCCGATGTAGCGCACCTTGCCGGAGCGGACGAGGTCGGTCAGCGCGCCCAGCGTCTCGTCGATGTCGGTGTCGGCCTCCGGACGGTGGATCTGGTATAGGTCGATCCAGTCGGTCTGCAGCCGGCGCAGAGAGTTCTCGATCTCCTGGATGATCCAGCGCCGCGTGTTGCCGAACTGGTTGGGATCGTCCCCCATGCGCCCGTGCACCTTGGTGGCCAGCACGACGTGCTCGCGCCGGCCGCCGGCCAGCGCCTTGCCCACGATCTCCTCCGACTCCCCCCTGGAGTACACATCAGCGGTATCGACGAAGTTGATCCCGGCGTCCAGCGCGCGGTGGATGATGCGGATGCTGTCGTCGTGGTCCGGGTTGCCCCAGTCGCCGAACATCATCGCGCCCAGGCAGAGTGGGGTGACCTTCGTTCCGGTTCTTCCAAGTGTGCGGTAGTTCATGACATCCACCCTAGGACGCGCGCTCGCGGGCGGATCCCGCGTGCTGGCGGGCGGGTCCCGGGCGCTCGCCGCCGCCCCTCGGGCGCTCATGCCCCTGGCGCTGGCCGCCGCCGCGCTGGCCATCGTCGCCCCGTCCTCGTGGGTCGCCGACCGGTCCGATCTCCTGCTCGCGTTGCTGGTGCTCGCCACCGCCCTGGGCATCCCAGCGTCCGAGCTGGCGGCCCTGCGCCGGCACGCGCCCATCGTCGTCTTCCTGTCGGTCGCCCCCCTCGTCGTCCTCGGCGCCGTCGCCTGGCTGGTGGGGCGGCCGTTCGCAGCGCCCACCCAGGACGGGCTCTTGGCCGTCGGACTGGCCAGCTCCGAGGTCGCCTCGGTCGGCCTGGTGGCGTTGGCCGGGGCCGACGCCACGATCGCCGTCGGCGTCGTCACCGGCTCGCTCGTGCTCTCGGCGCTGCTCGGACCGGCCCTGATCGGCACGCTGGCCGCCACGAGCCACCACGGCGATACCGGCCGGCTGCTGGCCCGGTTTGCGCTGGTGGTCATCCTCCCGCTGGCCGCCGGCGTCGCCGTCCGGACGGTGGCGCCCCGGCTGCGCCGAGCCGACCCCGAGCGCGAGGGCGTGGCCGCGCTGGCCGTGGCGGCGCTCGTCTACGCCGCGCTGAGCGGTGCGAACGGCGCCCACGGGCTCGGCTCGGCGCTGCTGGCCTGCCTGCTGTTCGGAGCCGTGTCGGCGGCGCTAGGCGAGGGGTGGCGGCGCACCCGGCGCGACGCCGCAGCCGTTCCGGGCGCCCTGACGATCGCCATGCGCGACTTCGCGGTGGCCGCCGCGCTGGCGTCGCAGGCGTTCGGTCCCCGCGCCGCCGCGGTGCCCGGCGTCTACGGCGTGGTGATGCTGCTGGCCGGCGCGGCGGCCGCCGGAGCCCTGGGCAGGCGACGCCGGGATCCGCCGATCACGCGCTGAGACTCGCCGTCGGCTATCCGGCGGCGAGACGACCGCGGGACCGGTGAATCCCGGCTAACTTCACGCCCATGACCTCTTCCTCCGCCGACACCCATTTCGGCCTCACCGGCCTGGCGACGATGGGCGCCAACCTGGCGCGGAACGTCGCCCACCACGACATCCCGGTGGCGGTCCACAACCGCACCGCCAGCCGGATGCAGCGGTTCATCGACGAGCACGGGTCCGAGGGACCCATCAGCGGGCACGAGTCCACCGAGGACTGGGTCAGGTGTCTGGCCCGCCCGCGGGTCCTGATGAGCATGGTCCAGGCGGGTCCGGCCACCGACGCGGTCGTCGACGAGATCGCCCAGTACGCCGACGCGGGCGACATCATCATCGACGGCGGCAACGCCAACTACCGCGATACGCAGCGACGGCACGCCAGGTTGGCCGAGCACGGCATCCATTTTCTCGGCGTCGGCGTCTCCGGCGGCGAGGAGGGAGCGCTCAACGGGCCGAGCATCATGCCCGGCGGCAACCGCGAGCCCTACGACCAGTCGGTCAAGCCGATCTTCGAGGCGATCGCCGCGCAGGTCGACGGCACCCCGTGCTGCACATACGTCGGTGCCGATGGAGCCGGCCACTACGTGAAGATGGTCCACAACGGGATCGAGTACGCCGACATGCAGCTGATCGCCGAGACCTACGATCTGCTGCGCCACGGGGCCGGGCTGGAGGTCCCGCAGATCGCGGACCAGTTCCGGGACTGGAACGACGGCGAGCTGGAGTCGTTCCTCATCGAGATCACCGCCCGCGTGCTGGCCAAGACCGACGACGCCACCGGACGGCCGCTCGTCGACGTCATCCTCGATGCCGCCGAGCAGAAGGGCACCGGACGATGGACGGCGCAGGACGCGCTCGAGCTCGGCGTGCCGCTGACTGGGATCACCGAAGCGGTGTTTGCGCGGACGCTCAGCGCGCTCAAGCAGCAGCGGGTCCACGCGGCCGACGTCCTGGCTGGGCCGACCGGCCAAGCGACCGACGCGTCGCTCGCCGATGACCTGCAGCACGCGCTGTACGCGTCGAAGATCGTCAGCTACGCCCAGGGGTTCGCCCAGATGGCGGCCGCCGCCGACAGCGAGGGCTGGAACATCGACCTGGGGTCGATGGCGACGATCTGGCGCGGAGGCTGCATCATCCGCGCGCGGTTCCTCGACCGCATCCGCGAGGCCTACGAGCGTGAGCCCGGCCTCCCCAACCTGATGCTCGCCGACTTCTTCGCCCAGGCGCTGGAGCGGGCCCAGGATCCGTGGCGGCGCGTCGTGGCCCGGGCCGCCGAGCTCGGCATCCCCACCCCGGCGTTCTCCTCATCGCTGGCCTACTACGACGGCTACCGCCGCGCCCGTGGCCCGGCCAGCCTCATCCAGGGCCTGCGCGACTTGTTCGGCGCCCACACCTACCACCGCGTCGACCGCGAGGGCACCTTCCACACTTTGTGGGGGGCGGACGGCCGGGAGATCGAGACCTAGTCGATCAGGTGACGGGCGAGAGCCCGGGGATCCAGCTCGTCCCGGCCAGCGGCACCCGGGCCATGGCCGCCGCCTCGATGGTGAGCGCCACCAGGTCCTCCGGCTCCAGGTTGTGGACGTGCGACTTGCCGCAGGCCCGGGCCAGCGTCTGGGTCTCCAGCGTCAGCGTGCGCAGGTAGTTGGCCAGGCGGCGGCCGCCCAGGACCGGGTCGAGCCGCGCCGCCAGATCGGGCTCCTGAGTGGAGATGCCCGCCGGGTCGCGGCCGGCCTGCCAGTCGTCGTAGTAGCCGGCGGCCGAGCCGATCTCGGCATAGCCGTCCTCGTGCTCGGGGGCGTTGTCGCCGAGGGCGATGAGGGCGGCGACGCCGATCGAGACCGCGTCGGCGCCGAGCGCCAGGGCCTTGGCGACGTCGGCCCCGCTGCGGATGCCGCCGGACACGATCAGCTGCACCTTGCGGTGCATATCGAGCTCCACCAGCGACTCCACCGCCTGCGGGATGGCGGCCAGGATGGGGATGCCCACGTGCTCGATGAACACGTCCTGGGTGGCCGCGGTGCCGCCCTGCATCCCGTCGAGCACGATCGCGTCGGCCCCGGCCTTGACCGCCAGGGCGACGTCGAAGTAGGTACGCGTGGCGCCCACCTTGACGTAGATGGGGATGCGCCAGTCGGTGATCTCGCGCAGCTCCTCGATCTTGATCTCCAGGTCATCCGGGCCGGTCCAGTCCGGATGACGGCAGGCGCTGCGCTGGTCGATGCCCTTGGGCAGGTCGCGCATCTCGGCCACGCGATCGGAGATCTTGTGCCCCAGGAGCATCCCGCCGCCCCCCGGCTTGGCACCCTGGCCGACGACCACCTCGATGGCGTCCGCCCGGCGCAGGTCGTCCGGGTTCATCCCGTAGCGGGAGGGCAGCAGCTGATAGACGAGCTTGGTCGAGTGCTCGCGCTCCTCCGGGGTCATGCCGCCGTCACCGGTCGTCGTCGACGTCCCCACCTCGGTGGCGCCCCGGCCGAGCGCCTCCTTGGCCGGGCCGCTCAGCGCGCCGAAGCTCATGCCGGCGATCGTGATGGGGATGTCCAGATGGATCGGCTCAGAGGCGAACCGGGTGCCGATCGTCACGTCGGTGGCGCACCGCTCCCGGTAGCCCTCCAGCGGGTACCGGGACGTGCTGGCGCCCAGGAACAGGAGGTCGTCGAAGTGCGGAACCTGGCGCTTGGCGCCGAAGCCGCGGATGTCGTACATGCCCTCGCGGGCGGCCCGCTGGATCTCGGCGATCGTGTTGCGGTCGAACGTGGCCGACTCGCGCAGGCCCGGATGCCAGCCGCGCATGGTCGGATGCGCTCCGTTGGTGGCGGACGCCATCTAGTACACCCCCACGTTGTCCACGTTGAAGTTGTAGAGCTGTCGCGCCGATCCGTACCGGCGGAAGTCGGTGGGGTCGGCGTCGATCTCCGACCGCTCCAGCAGCGCTCGCAACTGGTCGATGTGCTCGTCGCGCATCTCCTTCTCGACGCAGTCGGCGCCCAGTCCGGCCACGGAACCGCGAACGTACAGCCGTGCCTCGTACAGCGAGTCGCCGAGCGCCTCCCCCGCGTCCCCGCACACGACCAGGCAGCCCCTCTGGGCCATGAACGCGCTCATGTGCCCCACCGAGCCGCGGACCACGATATCCGCGCCCTTGAGCGAGATCCCGCACCGGGCTGAGGCGTCGCCGTGGATGACGAGCAGGCCGCCCCGGGCGGTCGCGCCGGCCGCCTGGCTGGCGCTGCCCTCCACGACGACGGTCCCGGACATCATGTTCTCGGCCACGCCGACGCCGCAGTTGCCCTGGACCCGGACGGTGGCCAGCTTGTTCATGCCGGCGCAGTAGTAGCCGACGTGCCCCGCGATCTCGACCTCGTAGGGAGCGTCGAGCCCGACGGCGACGGCGTGGCGGCCGTCCGGGTGCAGGACCCGGACCG
>JBPYFQ010000152.1:0-2051 GCA_051985625.1 Solirubrobacteraceae bacterium | reverse complement strand
GAGCTCGTCCCCGAGCCCCGGCCGGCCCGCATCACCACCGGGGGCGACCTCGGCGGGTGGCTGGTCGAGATCGAGGGGATGTTCCGGGTCGACGAGTAGTCCGCTACGTCTGGACCGCGGAGGCCAGTGCGTCAGCGCCGAGGAGTTGCTCCAGGCCGGCCTTGAGGCTGGAGGCCCGCTCGGCTGGCAGGGGACGCAGCGGTGCCCGAACGTCCGGCCGGATCGGAACCCCGCGAGCGATGAGCGCCGCCTTGGCTGACGCCTGGAACCGCTCGGCGGACAGCAGTCGGCGCAGCGCCTCGACGCGCTCGGTGCGCTCCGGGGTGGGCTGACGCACCAGTTCGGCCACCAGCTCCGGGAACGCGCCGGCCAGCCCGGACACCGCGCCCACGGCCCCGTGCTCGAGCCCGGCCGGAATGAGCGGCTCGAGGCCGATGAACACATCCAACCCGGTCCGCAGATAGGGCGCCACCTGTTCGAACGGGGCGTCGGACACCTTCATCCCGACCAGGTTGGAGGCCCGCTCCCGCAGCCGATCGACGACCGCCACCGGGACGCTGTAGCCGCTGCGATCGGCGTACTCGTACACGTAGAACGGCAGCGGAGCGCACGCCGCGGCGGCAGCCGCGAAGTGCTCCACCAGCTCGTCGGCGTCGAACGCGAAATACGGCGGGGCGATGACCGCCACCCCGTCGGCGCCGGCCTCCGCCGCGTGGGCCGTCAGCGCCACCGTCTCGGCCGTGCTCTGCGCGCCGCAGTGGACGATCACCGACAGCCCATTGGCGCCGGTCGTGACCAGTTCGGCCATGCGCATGCGCTCGTCCTGGTGGAGGAGCACCCCTTCGCCGGTGGTCCCCATGATCAGCACCCCGTCGATCCCGGCCGCGCCGTAGAAGGCCAGCAGCGGGCCGAGGGCGTCCTCGTCGAGCCGCGCGCCGTCGTCGCGCAGGGGCGTCACCGCCGCGGCCAGCGTTCCTGAAATGCGTGCGTTAGCCATGGTTCGATGATTGCACGGCAGTGGTCTCGGCTCGGTCTGCGCGCGGACGCCGTCCCGCGGTCTGGCTTCTCAACCCGTGGGTGGAGAGCCCGGCGATTTCCACCCGGCGATCAACCCCGACGCCGATGTGCCGGCGGGTCGCCCGGGCGACCATGCTCCCATGACTACTACCGATTACCTCATCGACTCAGTCCTCGTCCTCCTCGTCCTGCTCCAGATCAACTGGCGCCCGCTCACGACCAGGGCGCTGATCCGCCCACTGATCATCGTCTCCATCGCCGTGGTCACCTACCTCAACGGCATCCCGACCGCCGGCAACGACCTCGTCCTGGTCGGAACGCTGGCGCTGCTGGGACTGGCCATCGGCGTGGCCAGCGGCCAGACCGTGCTGATGCGGCGCGGCCAGGATGGCGAGGTCATGGCGCGCAGCGGCTGGGCCTCCGGCTTCTTCTGGGTGCTGGGGATGGGCTCGCGGTTCGCCTTCGCCATCTGGATCAGCCACGGCGGCGCCGCCACCATCGGCCAGTTCAGTGCCCAGCACTCCATCACCACCAGCGAGGCGTGGACGGCCGCTCTCCTGGCCATGGCGGTGTTCGAGGTGTGCGGCCGGGCACTCGTCCAGGCGACCCGGCGCCAGCGCCTCCAGGGAATCCCGGCCGGCGAACTGGCCTGACCGGAATCCACCATCGGTTTCAAGCGGGATCCGCCCCTTCGGCGGGTCCCGTTTGGCGTAGTTTCCAATGTTGATGCTCCTGACAAACCTTCCCCCCCGGGCCGCCACGGCGATCCGGCTCGGCGGCCTCGTCCTGATCGTCCTCTCGGTGCTGAGCGGCTCCCCCCACCCGGGCACGAGTGGGCGCAGCCTGGTGGTGACCGTGCTGCTGGCTGCGGCGGCCGTCTCCTGGGTGATCTGGATGATCCGGCCTGTCAGCGATCGGGTGACCATCGAGCTCTACGTGATGGCCGCCGCCGGCGGCCTGCTGGTGGAGGCTGCGGCGCACAGCGCAGCCAGCGCGTTCGTGTTTATCGCCGTCATCGCCGCGGGCGCGCGCGT
>JBPYFQ010000151.1:0-6470 GCA_051985625.1 Solirubrobacteraceae bacterium | reverse complement strand
CGAACACGGCCAGGAGCACGAGCCCGGCGGCGATGAGCAGCAGCGTCTGGCTGCTGCCCCAGCCGGTCTGGTCGGTGCGGACGATGCCGAGCACCAGCAGCGACAGGCCGACCGTCGCCGACAGGGCCCCGAGCAGGTCGAAGTCGCGGGTGCCCTGCTCGTTGCGGCTCTCCATGATCAGGCGCTGGGCGGCGAGCGCGGCGATCAGGCCGATAGGAACGTTGATGAACAGGATCCAGCGCCAGGTGAGCAGGTCGGTGATGACGCCGCCGAGCAGCACGCCGACGGCTCCGCCGACGCCGCCCATCGCGCCCCAGATCCCGACCGCCCGGTTGCGGGCGTGGCCCTCCTCAAACGTGGTGGTCAGGATCGACAGGGAGGCGGGGGCGATGATGGCGCCGCCCAGGCCCTGGACCGCGCGGGCGCCGATCAGCACGGCCTGGCTGTTGGCCACGCCGCCGGCCAGCGAGGCGAGGGCGAACAGGACGAGCCCGGCCACGAACACCCGGCGGCGGCCGAGCATGTCGGCGGCGCGGCCGCCGAGCAGCAGGAACCCGGCGAACGTGACCGTGTAGGCGTTGACCACCCACTGGAGGTCGACCTCGGAGAAGTGCAGGCCGCCGCGGATGGCCGGCAGCGCGACGTTGACGACCGACACGTCGAGGATGACCATGAACTGGGCCAGACAGGACAGCAGCAGTGTTGCCGTCAGGTGCCGGGGCGGGGAGGATTCGGTCTCAGGACTCATTCGGGGGCGGGCTCTCAGTGCTCGTTCGTTCGATAATCATCGAACATTCTAGAAAGGGCTCAATCAGTTGACGGAAAACGGGGGAACGAGGGGACGGGGGAATTGATGGCGGGCGATCCCGTCACCGGCAACAACCCGCACCTGGCGGCGCCCCTGGTGCCGGCCGGCGTGCCCCTGGACCGGGCCCGGATGGCCGCCGTCCTCGTTCACGGGCGCGACCAGGACGAGCAGGTCATGCTCGACGTCGTCGCCCGGTTGGGCCTCGACGACGTCGCGTATCTGCTCCCGGTGGCGGCCGGCAACGTCTGGTATCCGGGCCGCTACTTCGACCCGCTGTCGGAGAACGCCCCCTGGGTGGCCTGGACGCTCGACGCTCTGGACGCCGCGGTGGCCCGGGTCCACGCGGCCGGGATCGACGACGGGCGACTGGTGCTGGGCGGCTTCTCCCAGGGGGCGTGCATGGTCGCCGAGCTCGTCGCCCGCCGGCCGCGCCCATGGGCCGGCGCGGCTGTCCTGACCGGGACCCTGCTCGGCCCGGACGGCGGGGCGACGACGCCCGCTCGGGTCGACGGCCTGCCCATGTTCTTCGGCTCAAGCCGCCACGACGGATGGATCAAACCGGAGCGAGTGCAGGCCACGGCGGACGCGTTCGCGGAGGCCGGCGCGCAGGTCACGCTGGAGCTCTATGAGGACCGCGAGCACCACGTCAACGACGAGGCGGTGGCCGGGCTGCGGGGCCTTCTGAGCGGTTGCGCGCGCAAGTAGGATGGGACGGACCGAGACGGAGAGAGGAGCAGGAGAGATGCCGAATCCGGGGTTCATCCGCGGTACCCACCACCTGACGTTCTGTGTCGGCGGCGCCCAGGAGGACTACGACTTCCACGTCCGGCTGCTCGGGCTGCGCAGCGTCAAGAAGACGGTCCTGTTCGATGGCGAGATTCCCATCTACCACCTGTACTACGGCAACGGCGCCGGGGATCCGAGCACGCTGCTGACCGCGTTCCCGTACCGCCAGGCCGGCTGGATGGGTAAGCGCGGCACCAACCAGGCCAAGATCCTCAACCTGTCGATCCCGGTCGACTCGGTCGGCTTCTGGGCCGACCGGCTCGGCGAGCACGGCATCGAGCATGCGCGGGCCGAGCTGTTCGGCACCGAGCGCCTGAACTTCCGCCATCCGTGCGGCATCGAGTACGCGCTCGTCGCCGACCCCGAGACGGACACCCGCGAGCCATATGACGGTGGTGTGGGGGTGGAGGCCGAGCACGCCATCCGCGGCGCCTACGGGACGACGACATCGGTGCGGGAGCCGGACCCGATGGACTTCTTCCTCCGCCAGGGGATGAACGCCGAGCACCTGGCCTCCAGCGGCCCCCACCACCAGTACCGGATCGGCGACGCCGAGGGCCACGGGCGAATCATGGAGATGGTGGAGGAGCCCGACCTGCCCCAGGGGACGTGGAACTTCGGCGAGGGCACGATCCACCACCAGGCCTTCGATGTCGGGACCGCCGACAACCAGCAGACCGTCAAGGACTGGATCGTCGGCCTCGGTTTCACCGACGTCTCGGAGGCCAAGGATCGCGGCTACTTCTTCTCCATGTACTGCCGCAGCCCGAGCGGCCTGCTGGTGGAGTTCGCCTACGGAACCCCCCAGGGCTTCCTCATCGACGAGGCCGCCGACGAGTTGGGCACCCACATGTGCATTCCGCCCCACTGGGAGCACCGGCGGGCCGAGATCGCCCAGCTGGAGCCGATCGAGACGGAGGAGATCGTCGTCGGCTGAAACGCCGCCGGTGCGGCTGCCCCGCGTCGCGCTCGGCTGCGGCAACTTCGGCGGCGTCGGCTCCGCGCCGGCGTTCTTCGGCCAGGGGCTGTCCGACGACGAAGCGGCGGCGCTGATGGATGCCGCCTGGGCGGCCGGGCTGACCCATTTCGACACCGCCGACGCATACGGCGGCGGGCGCAGCGAGCGGGCGATCGGCCGCTGGATCCAGACCCGGGGCGCGACGCCGACGCTGACCACCAAGACGTTCAACCCGATGACCACGGACGGCGACCAGGGCCTGAGCGCGGAGCGGATCCGCCGCCAGTTCGAGTCCAGCCTCGACCGCCTGGGCGTCGACCGGGTCGACCTGTACCTGGCCCACGATCACGATCCGGATGTCCCGCTGAGCGAGACGTTCGCCGCGTTCGAGGACCTGCGGGCGCAGAACCGGATCGGCGCCTACGGGGTCAGCAACTTCACCGGGCCCCAGTTGGAGGCGGCGCTGTCGGCCGGCCAACCGGCGGCGATCCAGAACGGCTACTCGCTGCTGGAGCGCGGCGACGAGGCCGACGTCCTGCCGCTGTGCGCCGACCGCGGCATCGCCTACCTGGTCTACAGCCCGCTGGGCGGCGGCTGGCTCACCGGCAAGTACCGGCGCGGCGCCCCGTATCCGGCCGGGTCGCGGATGACCCAGCGCCCGGAGCCGTACGCCCGGATCGCCACCGACGCGACGTTCGACGCCCTGGAGGCACTCGAGCGGGTGGCGGCGGACCGCGGCACGTCGATGGCCGCCACCGCGCTGGCCTGGCTGTTCGCCGATCCGCGCATCGCCCAGGTCGTGGTCGGCCCCGGGCGCCCGGAGCACCTGGAGCCGGTGCGCGAGGCACTGGGCGCCCCGCTGTCGGACGACGAGCACCGGCGCCTGGATGGCATCTTTGGCTGATGCGCGTCCTCGTCCTCAGCCACACCGACCTCCAGGCCGTGCTCGACCCCGCCGCGTGCGAGCGCGCGATGGCCGGCGTGCTGGTGGCCCGGGCGCGGGGCGAGGCCTACAACCCGCTGCGCTCGATGACGCAGCCCCCGGGTGCCGCCGGGTTCATGGGCCTGATGCCGGCGTACTCCGGTGACGGGGCCGGCGTGTTCGCGCTGAAGGCCATCTGCCTGATGCGGGACAACCCGGCCCGCGGACTCGACGCCCACCAGGGGACGGTCACGCTGTTCGACGGGGAGACGGGGATGCCGACCGCCATCCTGGACGCCTCGGCGATCACCGAGATCCGCACCGCGGCCGTCACCGCGGCGGGCACCCGGGCGCTGGCCCGCGACGACGCGCGCGTGCTGGCCATCATCGGCGCCGGGGTCCAGGCCCGGTCCCATCTCGCCGCCCTCGCCCCGGTCCGCGGCTGGGAGGAGGTGCGCGTCTACGCGCCCACTCCGGAGCACGCTCGGGCGGTCGCCGCCGCCGGCGCCGGGCCCGGCCTGGCCGGGGTCCGGGTCGTCGACATGCCCAGCGCCCGGGAGGCCGTGGACGGCGCCGACGTCGTGGTGACGGTCACCAGCGCCACGAAACCCGTGTTCGAGCACGCCTGGCTGGCGACCGGCGCCCACGTCAACGCGATCGGCGCGTCCAGCCCGTCGGCGCATGAGGTCCCGGTCGAGACGGTGGCGGCGGCCGCGCTGTTCTGCGACAGCCGCGAGTCGGTCTGCCACGAGGCCGGCGAGTTTCTGCTGGCCGTCGAGCAGGGGGCCATCCCCGGCGAGGACCACATCCGCGCCGAGCTGGGCGAGGTGCTGGCCGGCGCCGCGCCGGGGCGGACCGGCGACGATGAGCTCACGCTGTTTCGTTCGCTCGGCATCGGCGTCATGGACCTGGCCGCCGCGCAGCTGGCGGTGGGGCGGGCGCGCCGCCGCGGGCTCGGTACCGAGGTGGAGCTGTGATCGGCCTGGCCGACATCGAGGCCGCCCGGGACCGGATCGCCGACATCGCGCTGCGCACCCCGCTCGTCCGGCTGCCGATCGACGACGCTCCGGCCGAGATCCACCTGAAGCTCGAGACGCTGCAGCCGATCAACTCGTTCAAAATCCGAGGCGCTGCCAACGCCATCCGCTCGGCGCCGGCCGAGCAGCTGGAGCGCGGGCTGCTGACGGCCAGCGCGGGCAACATGGCGCAGGGCGTCGCCTGGGTGGCTCGGGAGCTCGGTCTGCCCGCCACGATCGCCGTACCCGAGCACGCGCCGCAGACCAAGCTCGACGCCATCGAGCGCCTGGGCGGCCGGATCCTCAAGGTCCCCTACGACGACTGGTGGCAGGCGATCGTCACCAGCCGGATCGACGGGGAGGAGGGGCTGTTCGTGCACCCGGTCGCCGACGAGGGGGTCATGGCCGGCAACGCCACGATCGGCCTGGAGATCCTGGAGGACCTGCCGGACCTGGACACCGTCGTCATCCCGGTGGGAGGCGGCGGCCTGGCCGTCGGCATCGCCTCGGCCGTCAAGGCGCGCCGGCCGGACGTACGCGTCGTCACCGCCGAGCCGGAGACCGGGGCGGCCCTGTACGCCGCGCTGGCGGCCGGGGAGCCGGTCGACGTCGACTACGCGCCCTCGTTCGTCGACGGCGCCGGCAGCCGCCGGGTGCTGGATCAGATGTGGCCCCGGCTGCGCGAGGTGGTCGACGAGGCCCACGCCGTGCCGATCGCCGACACCGAGGCGGCCGTTCGCACCCTGGCCGAGCACGTCCGCGTCATCGCCGAGGGCGCGGGCGCGCTGGCGACGGCGGCGGCGCTGGCCGGCCGGGCCGGAACCGGCCGGGTGGTGTGCATCGTGTCAGGGGGCAACATCAACGCGGCGACCGTGGCCGAGATACTGACTGGCGGAGGTGTGCCATGACCGATGACCCGAATCTGCCGATCCTGCCCGGCGACGCGCCCAGCGACTACGAGCGCTACCTGCGCACCGACGAGCTGCTGTCGCTCCAGAAGCCGGCCGAGGAGCGCGTCCACCGCGACGAGCTGCTGTTCCAGACCGTCCACCAGTCCTCGGAGCTGTGGCTCAAGCTCGCGGTGTCCGAGGTCGAGGAGGCCACCCGCCTGATCGACGCCGACGAGCTGGTGGCGGCGGCGCGGCCCCTGCGCCGGGTGGTGCTGTGCGTGCGCCAGGTGACCGATGCGCTCGACATGCTCGACCTGCTCGACCCCTGGGACTACCACTCGGTCCGCACCGCGCTCGGCCACGGCAGCGGCTTTGATTCCCCAGGCTTTCGCCACCTGGCCCGGGCCACCCCGCTGCTGGGCGCGGCGTTCGAGCGGGCCCTGGACCGAGCCGGCGCCCCGCTGGAGGACGTGTACCGGCGCCGCGCGGATTTCGAGCCGCTGCACCAGCTCGCCGAGCTGCTCACCGACGTCGACGAGCGATTGCGCCTGTGGCGCTTCCGCCACTACAGCGTCGTCGCCCGGGCCATCGGCGAGGAGTCGATCGGGATCCAGGGCACCCCGGTCCAGCTGCTGGTCAAGCTCATCGCGCAGCGGCAGATGCCCCGGCTGTGGGAGGTCCGCAGCCGGCTGACCGAGATCTTCGACGCCGAGCGGGCGGCGGCCGACCGCCCGGCGGGGTGATTCCCCCGCGGCGGGTTTGTGGCGAACGAGAGGGCTGCCCCGGGGCGGAACAACTTCGGCAATGACGAGGGGACGGGCGGGCGCTGGCGGACGGGTCCGGGGCGGGCGCGTTTATCAAAATGTGATAACGAATCCCGCCCCACTTCGCGGTGAATCGGCCTTGGGAGTGGGAGGTCGTGCCCAGGGCGGCGCCGGTCACGACGAGTGTCAAGTTGACCCCGGCGGCCTCAGGCAGTCAGCGCAACAAGGGGAGTGTTTCAGCCTTGAGCAGCGCCCGTCGCCGCGGAGGTGAGCCCGGAGGGCGAGCCGGAGCGGCGATGGGCGCTTAGCCGACCGGCGTCACCCCC
>JBPYFQ010000150.1:0-6049 GCA_051985625.1 Solirubrobacteraceae bacterium | reverse complement strand
AGGACCGTGCCGGCCGTCAGCGACAGCACGATCAGGAAGACCTTGAACAGCGTGAAGTTGGCGATCAGTGTGACGTTGACCTGCTTCTCGAACGAGCGGAACAGGAATACGTAGCCGATCGACTGGGCGAAGGCCAGGCCCACCGTCAGGTAGCGCGTGTACTGGGTGATCCGCGCCTGGCCCTGCTCGCCCTCCTTTTGGAGCTTCTCCAGGGAGGGCACCACGACCTGCAGAAGCTGCAGGATGATCGAGGCCGTGATGTAGGGCATGATGCCCAGCGCGAAGATGGCGATCCGGCCCAGGCCGCCGCCGGAGAACAGGTTGAGCAGCCCCAGGATGCTGTTGCCGCCCAGGTTCTGCTGGATCGAATGGACGGCGCCGGAGTTGATGCCCGGGGCCGGGATGTAGACGCCCAGCCGGTACAGGGCCAGGATCCCGGCGGTGAACAGGATCTTCTTGCGGATCTCGCCGACCCTGAACGCCCCGAGGATCGTGCTGATCACGGTGCCGCCCTCTAGCTCTCGATCAGCTGGCAGGTCCCGCCGGAGGCTTCGATCGCCTCCCGGGCGGACTTGCTGAAGCCGTGGGCGTGGACCGTCAGGGCCTTGGACACCTCGCCCTTGGCCAGGATCTTGACCGGCACGTCCTTGCGCGTGGCCAGGCCCTTGGCCCGCAGCGCTTCGAGCGTGACGGCGTCGCCGGCCTCGAAACGGGCCTCCAGATCGGCCAGGTTGACCGGCTGGGTGTGGGTCCGGAACGGCTCGAACGGCATCGACTTCTTCATGTGCGGGCCACGCAGCTTGCGCATCCGCATATGGATCGGCATCTGGCCGCCCTCGAACCGAGCCCGCTTCTTGGCGCCGGAGCGCGCGCCCCAGCCCTTCTGGCCGCGGCCGGCCGTCTTGCCGGTGCCCGAGCCCTCACCGCGGCCGACGCGCTTGCGCGCCTTGCGGGAGCCCGGCGCCGGCTGCAGGTTGTGCAGGCCGATCCGCTCTTCGTTCTCGGAGCTCTCAGAGGTGGCGCTCATACCGGTTCCTCGACGTCGACGAGATGGGCGACCTTGGCGATCATGCCGCGGATCTGCGGCGTGTCGGTGACCTCCACCGTGTGTCCGATGCGGCGCAGGCCAAGCGAGCGCAGCGTGTCCAGCTGCTTGCGGTCACACCCGTTGCGCGACCGGCGCTGGGTGAGGCGGACGGTGCTCACGCCGAGGCCTCCCCGGCGGCCGCCGCGGTGCTCTCGGCGTCAGTGGCGGCACCGTTGCCGTTCGCCGGCGCGGCGTCGGCGGCGCCGTCGCGCGACTCGCCGGTCAGTCCCAGCACCTCGTTGATCGACAGCCCGCGAAGCTTGGCCACCTCGTCCGGGGTGCGCAGCGACTCCAGCCCGGCCATGGTCGCCTTGACCAGGTTGATGGGGTTCTGGGAGCCGAGGCTCTTGGAGAGGATGTCGTGAATCCCGGCCAGCTCCAGCACGGCGCGCACGCCGCCGCCGGCGATGACCCCGGTACCGGGGGCGGCCGGCTTGAGGAACACGCGGCCGGCGCCGAAGACCCCGGTCGTCTGGTGGGTGATCGTCGATCCGTGCTTGGGAACCCGGTACAGGTTCTTCTTGGCGCGCTCGACGCCCTTCTGGATCGCGACGGGGACCTCGTTGGCCTTGCCGTAGCCGATCCCGACGACCTCGCGCTCGTCGCCCACCACGACCAGCGCGGTGAATGAGAAGCGTCGGCCGCCCTTGACCACCTTGGCGACGCGGTTGATCTCCACCACGCGCTCCTGTAGGTCAAGCCCGGCTGCTGAAACTGTGCGATCGGCCATAAGGGTTCCGGTTGAGGGTAGCGGCTGCAAACAGCGGCGCTAGAGGGTCAGACCGCCCTCGCGTGCGCCGTCGGCCAGCGCCTTGACGCGGCCGTGGTACTGGTAGCCGCCGCGATCGAACACGGCGGTCTGGATGCCGGCGGCGGTCGCCCGCTGGGCGAGCAGCTCGCCGGCCCTGTGGGCCTGCTCGGCGCCGCGCAGCGAGCGCAGGTCGGCCTCGGTCCAGTTGACCGACGCCAGCGTGCGGCCGGCCTCGTCATCGACGAGCTGGGCGAAGATGCCACGGTTGGAGCGGAACACCGAGATCCGGGGACGCTCGGCGGTGCCCGAGACCTTGGCGCGGACGCGGCGGCGACGCTTGAGGCGCGCGGCCGGCTTGGTCATCACTGTCATGCGCGCTTGCCCACCTTCCGGGCGACGTACTCGCCCTCGTAGCGAATCCCCTTGCCCTTGTAGGGCTCGGGCTTGCGCTGCTTGCGGATGAAGGCCGCGATCTCGCCCACCTGCTGCTTGGAGGCGCCGCGGACAACAATCCTGGTCGGCTGGGGCACCTCGAAGTCGATTCCGTCCGGCGCGGGCACCGTGACCGGATGCGAGTAGCCGAGCGCCAGCTCCAGGTCGCGGCCGCGCAGCTGGGCCCGGTAGCCGACGCCCTGGATCTCCAGGCGCTTCTCGAAGCCGTCGGTGACGCCGTGGACCATGTTGGCCACCAGCGTGCGGGTCAGCCCGTGCAGGGCGCGGTGCTCGCCGCGGTCCGTCGGCCGGGTCACCCGCAGCTCGCCGTCGACCTGCTCGACGGTCATGTCGCGGTGGATGCGCTCCGACAGCTCGCCCTTGGGACCGTTGACGACGACGCGCTCGGGCTCGATCGCGATCGTCACTCCGGCCGGGACGGGGATGGGTTGTCTACCGATCCTGGACATAGCCGTTCAATGGTTACCAGACCCGCGCCACGACCTCGCCCCCGACGCCCTGCTGGCGCGCCTGGTGGCCGGTCATGACGCCCTTGGACGTCGAGATGATGGCGGTGCCCATGCCGCCCTGGATCCGCGGGATGTGGGCATGGTCGACGTACGTGCGCTGCCCGGGGCGCGAGACGCGCTGGATCCCGGAGATGACCGGCTTGCGGTCGTCGGTGTACTTGAGCGTCACCGTGATGCTCTCGCCGGGGTGGCCGGGCGTGGGCGCCTCCACCTGATAGCCCTCGATGTAGCCCTGCTCCTTGAGGATCCGGGCCAGCTCGCGCTTGAGCTTCGACGACGGGATGGAGACCTCGTGATGCTGGGCCGCAGCGCCGTTGCGCAGGCGGGTCAGAAAGTCAGCCACTGGGTCGGTCATCGACATGCCGTCACCAGCTCGACTTCGTCATGCCGGGGATGTAGCCGTTGTGGGCGAGCTCGCGGAGGCAGATCCGGCACAGGCCGAACTTGCGATACACGGACCGCGCCCGGCCGCAGCGCCGGCAGCGGGTGTACTCCCGCGTCTTGAACTTCGATGTCCGCTGCTGGCGGACGCGCTGTGAAACCTTTGCCACGTCGCTCCTCTAAGTCCTTGTCTGGGTCGCGGCCCCCTGGGCCGCACGGTCGACCGCGCGCTCGGCGGGGGCGCGTCCCTCCCGGGAGAACGGCATCCCCAGCGCTTCGAGCAGCGCGAAGGCCTCGCCGTCGGAGGAGGCGGTCGTCGTGATCGTGATGTCCAGCCCGCGCACCTGGTCGATCTCGTCGTAGTCGATCTCGGGGAAGATGATCTGCTCGCGGACGCCCATCGAGTAGTTGCCCCGCCCGTCGAACGACCGCGGGTTCAGCCCGCGGAAATCCCGGATCCGCGGGATCGCGACCGACATGAGGCGGTCCAGGAACTCGAAGGCGCGCTCGCCCCGCAGGGTGACCGCGACGCCGACCGGCATACCCTCGCGGACCTTGAACTGGGCGATCGACTTGCGGGCCCGGCGCACGCTGGGCCGCTGGCCGGTGATCGTCCCCAGCTGCTCCGTGGCGGCATCAAGGACCTTGGAGTCCTGCTTGGCGTCGCCGCAGCCCATGTTGACGGTGACCTTGGTGATCCGGGGCGCCTGCATGACGCTGGAGTAGCCGAAGCGCTCGATCAGCGCCGGGCGGATCTCCTCCAGGTACCTGGTCTTCAGTCGGGCGGTGGTGGGTGGTGCAGTTGCCATCGTGGTCCTAGTCCAGTCGGGCGCCGCTGCGCTTGGCCACGCGCAGGCGCTTTCCGTCCTCGAATTCGATGCCCACGCGGGTGGGCTTGCCGTCCTTGGGGTCGATCAGCATCACGTTGGAGATGTGAATCGGGCCCTCGCGCTCGATCACCCCGCCGGCCTGCTGGCCGGCCGCGGTCTGGGTGGGGCGCTGGTGACGCTTGACGATATTGAGCCCCTCGACGTAGAGCCGGTCCTTCTTGGGCTCCACTCGCAGCACCTTGCCGCGCTTGCCGCGGTCCTTGCCGCCGATGACGAGCACCTCGTCGTCGCGCCTGATCCGTGCCGGCATGACTACAAAACCTCCGGGGCCAGGGAGACGATCTTCATGAAGTTGCGCTCGCGCAGCTCACGCGCCACCGGGCCGAAGATGCGCGTCCCCCGCGGGTTGTTCTGGGCGTCGATGATCACCGCCGCGTTCTCGTCGAACCCGATGTAGGTGCCGTCCTCGCGCCCGTAGGACTTCTTGGTGCGCACCACGACGGCGGTCACGACCTCGCCCTTCTTGACCGCGCCCTGTGGGTTGGCGGACTTGACGGTGGCGGTGATCGTGTCGCCGACGCCGGCGTAGCGCCGGCGTGAGCCGCCGCGCACGCGGATGACCAGGATCTCCCGGGCGCCGGAGTTGTCGGCGACGCGCAGGCGTGTCTCGTTCTGGATCATCCCCTACTTCGCCCTCTCGATCACGTCCACGAGCCGCCAGCGCTTGGTCCGGGACAACGGCCGGCACTCGCGCACGGTGACGGTGTCGCCGGCGTGGGCGTCGTTGCGTTCGTCATGGGCGTGCAGGGTCTGCGACGTCCGCACGATCTTCTGGTAGCGCCGATGGCGGCGGGCAGCGTCGATCCGCACGACGATGGTCTTGTCGGCCTTGTCGGAGACGACGATCCCCTGGCGGACCTTCTGGGTGCCCGCCACGTGCTCGCGCGGGGGCGTGGCCTCGCCAGTGGGGGTGGCGGCCGCCTTCGTCTTCGCCTTGGCGCGGCCGGCACGGCGCAGCTGGGCCTTGTGGGCGCGCTCGCTCTCACGCTCGGCCTGGCGCTCCTCCGGCGTGCGCGCCGGGCGGACCTTGGACCGCGCCGCCTTGGCGGCACGGGCGCGCTGGCGCCGCTCCTTGGGAGCGAGCACCTCCTCCGGCTCGGTGGGAGCGGGTGCGCTGGTCTCCTCGGCGGCCGCGGCTTCGAGCTCCTCGGGCGCGGGCGTCTCTTCTACGTCCTGGGGTGTCTCTTCCTCAGCCATTGTCCTGTTCCATCGTCGCAATCTCTCTCTGGCGCGCCACCGTCAGCGCCCGCGCCACCTCGCGCTTGGCGCGTCGCAGCCCGGCCGTGTTGTCCAGCTCGCCGGTGGCGTGCTGGAAGCGCAGGCCGAACAGCTCGCGCCGGGCGGTGGCGATGTGCTCGGCCAGCTCGGTGTCGGTGAGGTCGCGCAGATCCGCGGGGCGCATCAGGCGTCCTCTCGCATCACGAACTTGGTGCGGACGGGCAGCTTGTGGCCGGCCAGGCGCATCGCCTCACGCGCCAGGTCCTCGGGGACCCCGGCGAGCTCGAACATGACCCGTCCCGGCTTGACCACCGCGACCCAGCCCTCGGGCGAGCCCTTGCCGGATCCCATCCGGGTCTCGGCCGGCTTCTTGGTGAACGGCTTGTCCGGATACACGTTGATCCACACCTTTCCGCCACGGCGGATCTTGCGGGTCATCGCGATACGAGCGGCCTCGATCTGGCGGTTGGTGATCCAGGCGGAGTCCAGGGCCTTGAGGCCGTACTCGCCGAACTGGACCTTGACCTGACCGCGGCTGAGCCCGGCCCGTCGGCCGCGATGCTGCTTGCGGTGCTTGACGCGCTTGGGGGACAGCATCAGCGGGCGCCTCCCTGACCCCCGCCGGCACCGCCGCCGGAGGGACCGCCGGAGCCGCCGCCGCCCTGGCGCGGGCCGCGGCCACCGCCGCCACCGCCGCCTCGGCCGCCACGACCGGGACCGCCCGGGCCGCCGCCACGGCCGCCCTGGCCGGGGCCGCCGC